>JAGRBF010000319.1 GCA_020434205.1 Calditrichota bacterium
CGGGCCAGTTTTTCCAATTGAATGGCCGCTTCTCCCTCAAAGCTAACCCGATCCGCCAGGCCCATCAACCCGGCTACCCCATCAAAGAGCCGGCCCATACTGGTGGTCCGGAAAAAATTCCCCTGCTCCAGAAAACGCTGATAAATACCCCATTCGGTATCCGAAAATTTATTTCTGAGCAGCATTTCTGCTTCACCGTCAGCGGCCCACAGCCCCAGGGCGCAAAGGCGCGTTTCGCGAGCGGCCTTGTCCCCCATCAGCAGCGGGAATTCCCGGAGATGGGCCACCCGGGTCATCTCCCCGTTTCCATAGCGAAAAAACTCCCCACCCCAAATATTGCCGTCCTCTCCCAAACCGGTGCCGTCCCACACCACGCCCAGGATTTTTCGGTCGCTTTGCAGCCGTTGTTTTTCCGCCAAAAGGGCCCAGAAATGAGCCTTGTGATGCTGCACGCGAATCACCGGAATCGCTAATTTTGCGGCAAGTTCCTCCCCAAAAAGGGTGGCCGCGTATTGGGGATGCTGGTCTACCGCTATAACCGCCGGGGTAAAAGCGAGCATGTCGCGAAAATGATGGTAGGTTTTCCGAAAATTGAGCTCGGTTTCGTAGCTGCCGAGTTCCCCGAGGTAATGGGACAGATACAGATTGCCGTGAGAGCTGAGGGCAATGGCGCTTTTTTGCTGGGCGCCGAGGGCCAGAATGGCCGATTGCGGATCGATTTCCAGAAGTTGATGCGGCACAAGCGGTGCATAAGATCTGGAGCGCCTGAGGAAAACGGGTCGCCGGGCTTCCCGGGAGAAGCGCAGCACCGAATCGTCCTGAGGCACGACGATCTCCCGGTCATGAGATAATACGGCATCCACCACCGTGCCGAGATTTTCAAAGATCTGCTTTTCCCGATACAAAATCGGCGAGCCGCTGATGTTGGCGCTGGTGGCCACCACCGGTCCCGGAAATTCCCGCATCAGGAGGTGATGCAGGGGGGTACACGGCAGCATAATGCCCAGGGTATCCTGCCCGGGCGCCACCGCATCGGCAACCGCCTCCCTGTCCTGTCTTTTATTCACAATAACGATGGGTTTAGCGCGGCTTTCCAGCAAAGCGGCTTCTTCCGGGATAACAGTTGCATACCGGAGGGCCATGTCCAAATCCCGGCACATCAGGGCAAACGGTTTGGCAGGACGATGCTTTCGTGTTCGCAACCGTTGCACCGCTTCGCCATTGCAGGCATCAACCACCAGCAAATAGCCGCCAAGCCCTTTAATGGCGACGATCTGCCCGTCCCGGATGGCCGCTGCGGTCTGCAGAAGCGCCGCGTTCCCGCTTTCAATCTTTTCTCCGCTGCTGCTGAGGAGACTCAGGGTGATCCCGCAGTCCGGACAGGAATTGGTTTGCGAATAAAAACGGCGTTCGGCGGGATCGTCGTATTCCGCCTGGCATGTGGGGCACATAAAAAAGGGGTCCATGCTGGTATGGGGACGATCGTAGGGCAGACGGGTCATTATTGAAAAGCGAGGACCACAATCCGTGCAGGTGATAAAGGGATAGCGGTGGCGGCGATTGCCCGGATCGTCCATTTCGGCCCGGCATTTGTCGCACAGGTCCAGGTCCGGGAGCATCAGCACCCTGGCAGCGCCGCCATCTTCGCTGCTCACCACCCGGAAATCGCCATACGCCCGGACGCCCACATCGCGCCGGGAGGACCGCACAACCTGGGCAATCGCGGGATATTCTGAAAGCAACCGCTGGTAAAAATGGTCGATGACCTCCGGCTGGCCGCTTACCTCAATATGAACCCCGTCGACCGTATTGTTAACCCAGCCGCCCAACCGACACTCCCGGGCCAGCCGGTAAACAAAGGGGCGAAAGCCGACCCCCTGCACTTTGCCTTCCAGATGGATATGGCAGGTTTGCACCGTGGTCATGATTTCCGGAACAGCCGTTTTCATCAGACCTTCTCGTCGACGGCCGTCCGTTTGAGCTGAACCTGACGCCTTAAAAATTCGCACCATTCCGCCATCCCCTCCCCTTTCAGGCTGGACAGCACGAAGGTGGTGATCCCGGCATTAACCTCCCGGGCATCCTCAATAACCGCGTCCACCGAAAAAGGCACATAAGGGAGCAAATCCGATTTGGTGACCAGCATAATATCCGTGGTCAGAAACATGCTGGGATATTTTTTGGGTTTGTCGTCCCCTTCCGTAACGGAAACCAGGGTTACCCGTACATCCTCTCCGAGATCGTAGGAAGCGGGGCAAACCAGATTGCCGACATTTTCGACAAAAAGAATATCCACCCCTTCCAGATCGATTTTGGGCAGGGCCTGCTGGATCATCTGGGCCTCCAGGTGACAAATGCCGCCGGTGACAATCTGCAGGGCCTGAATGCCGTGCTTGCGGATACGTTCGGCATCCCGCTCGGTTTGCAAATCGCCTTCCAGCACCGCCAGTTTCATCTCGGATTTCAGACAGGCAATGGTTTCTTCCAGCAGGCTGGTTTTCCCGCTTCCCGGAGAGGAAACCAGATTAATCACCAGAATTCCCCGCTCCTTCATATCCTTGCGGATCAGCTCTGCTACGTAATCGTTGGCCTTCAGCAGGTTCAGGGAAACATCGTGAACCTGGAGGGTGCCGACTGCTTTATCGGTTAGTTTCTTCATGAAATTTTTCCTCCGGATCTTCGATTACCACCTGGTGAATCAGCAATTCCCGACCCTCCAGAATGCGGCCGGACGGGTTGTCGCATACGGGACAAATAAACCGGTATTCTTCCACAGAGAAGGATCTGCCGCACTGGTCGCAATAAGCCCGAAGCGGAACCGTTTCTGTGGACAGCTTTACCCCGTAAAAAGGCCCCTCGCTGGTCAACAACTCAAAAGCGTTTTGGAGGAGCAGGGGTTCTATCCCGGAGAGGATCCCGATCTTAAGGTGGATTTCCTTCAGGTTACGCACCTGAAGGGGGGTCAACGTTTCTTTCAGGGAATCGAAGATGCTGTTACAAATGGATAATTCGTGCATGATAAATCACGGTTGCAAATAGTGATAATGCGATTCTATCGCCTGGAAACGGGTTCCCGGCGCCATTTGTAATTTGGGATTTGGGGAAATCAGGGTCAAGATATGTTAAATAAATTCCCCTAGCCCACCGAACCCGTCAGCCAGTAAACCCCAACCATTATGGCCAGGGCTGAAAAACCGAATTGGATCCCGCGGAAAATGGCGGCGGACCAGTCCTGCATTTTCAAAACAAAAACCCCCAGCAGCCACGAAAAGGCAACCATAGCCAGTATGGCGCCAAAGCCAAAGCCGCCGATAAAAGCCAGGGATTCCGCCCGGGTGCCGAATGCCAATCCGGGAAGGATACCGAAGAAGTGGGAACTTCCGGCCAGGCCGTGTATCAGTCCGATGCCGAGGGGGGCGTGAGAGTGACGGTGACGAGTCGCCATGTGGGGGGTCGTTTTCCCAGCGGGGTGAAAATGGAAATGTTCGTGGGCTTCCCCGCCGTGGTTATGGGGATGCCGGTGCAGACGGGAGCGAAACGCTTTTTGGCCGGACCAAAGGCCCAATACAACGAGCAACACGCCGACCAGGCGTTCGCTCCAGTGGGAAAGCCACTCGAGGGGAATCAGTTCACGGAATAAGAAGACCAGCAGGCCCAGCACCCACACCCCGCTGCTATGGCCGATTCCCCATAACAGTCCGATCATCCACGTTTTTACTTGATTTTTATTGAAAAAAGGGACAATAGCAGCAATGTGGTCGGGCCCGGTCAGGGTGTGTATTGCCCCGGCCACCGCCCCGCTGAAGAGTGCCAGAAAAACAAAGGAGGTCATCACGGTTTCACATTTTCAAAATCAGCAATATCGACCCGGAGGACAGCTACAACAGTCCCCAGCGTTTTCGCAAAAGCCATTCGCTCCCCAACAACAGAACCAGCCCCAGCAACCAGTGCCAATAATTCCACAGGAACCATTCGTCGGACCGGTAGCTGATCCGGGAATTCAGCTGACGCCCCGGGAATTGTGCCAAAAATTCCCCGGGCGTATAAACCTCTCCCCCACTCTCTCGGGCAATCTGGGCCATCAGGGGGTAATTGGCGCGGGTGTTTTGATACTCGAGGAAAAACGGCTTCACAGTAATTCGTCCGCTGCGGGTGCCTACCTGTTCCCCGTTGCGGGTGGCGCGGATTTGATAGTCATAATCTCCACGCGGCAGCCCGGAAAAACTCTGCCGGAAAAAACCGTTGCCCTCGGCGACCATTTCCCGTTCAACGCGGGTGGAATCGCCACTCACCACAATCTCCACCCGGGCATCGCTTAGAACGTTGTAAAAACCGTCAAAAACCTGCCCGGAAAAAATGACCGCCTCGCCAACGTTGACGATTCGCTGCAAGGGCAGAATCTGAACCTGATTGATATCTTCGCGGTTAACCGTCCAGCGCACCGCCCGCTCGAAAAAATCCCGCAGGAGATTTTCCCTCAGGGGATCCTCCTGAAGCAGAAAATACCAGTTGCTGATATTGGCCCCGTTTAGAACCAGGTGTTTAATTCCCTGTACCCGGAAGGTAAACAAGGCAGGGCGCATACTTCCGTCATCGAAGGGAAAAGCCAGAAGGACCTGGCTACCCTCCCTTGGAGCCAGCGTCGGAAAGGTCTCCAAAGGGGGCAACTCCTGCCAGAGGAGTTTGTTGGTGGTTTCGTTATCATCGAGACGGGTAACCGGATGAAGTTCGCCGCCGGCGGTCAGCTTTACAAAACCGTTTTCCCGGGAAGCCAGACGCGCTGCCGGCTCAAAGGGCAGCAGGTCCGCCGATCCTGCCAAACGCTGATAATTGGCGGTATTGCCGATCAGCCAGATAATGGGAATTTTGCGGGTGGCCACCGCTTCCATAATTTTGGCGAGGTGATCCGGATCGCTGCGCCCGGTGGGAAACGATTCGAAGATAAAGGCATCCAGGGAGTCCAGATTCAATTCCTCGAAGCTTCCCTCATAATAACTTCCCGCCGCCTTTTCGGTGCGGTAGCGAAAATCAAAATCCTCCAGGGAATTGCCCAACAGGCGCAGGAAACGCCGGTCGAAGGAGGGCAATCCGTTAAAAACCGCCACCCGCAACTTGCTTTTGAGCACCTTAACCCGGGTAGAACCCCGGTTGTTGTTGTCGGTAATTTCCCCGGCCTTGCCGGAAACGGCCACCTGCAGATCCAAATCCCCTACCCGGGTTGGGGTTATATCGAAGGACACTTTCTGCTCAAAACCCGATTGATTCAGGCGCAGTTCCCGGCGATCCAGCACCTTACCCTCCCCGCTGATGGTAACCACCACCTGCTCTCCCTCAAAGCCATTATGGCTAATGATGGCCTCCACCGGGAAGGTTTCCCCCTGATAGGTCACCTGATTGGTGCGCAGACGCCGCACGGCAATATCCCTGGGAGTGGCGGTATCTCCCAGCACCACCGTAAACACGGGAAAAGCCCCGGTGCGGGTTTGCAAATAAGGATTGGGACCCTGATTGTAAATGCCGTCGCTCAGCAGGATAATAGCCTGGAGGTTTTGCCCGGAGAGACTGTCCCGCACTGCCCCGATTGCCTGGTAAAGGTTGCTTCCATCCGCGGCAAAAGTGAGGCTGTCCTGCCTTGCAGGCGAGGTTCGGGTATCAAAATAAAAAGTTTGCAGATCCAGAGAGTCCATCCCGGCCAGGCCGGGCAGGCGCTGGAGGATAAGGCGAAGGGAGTCCCCGCGAAGGCCCCCGTTTTCCGCCAGCTTCATACTGGCAGAATTATCGGCCACTACCGCCACCACCGGTTTCTCGGTCAGCTGGTAAGAAAGCTGGAGTACCGGTTCCAGCACCAGGAACAAGGCGATACTCAGGGAGATGCTGCGTAAGGTAGTTAAAATGATCCGGCGCGAAGCGGAGAGGGGCGGAATGGTGCGCCGGTAGAAATAGTAGGAGATGGCTACCGCCGCCATCAGAAGGATGGCAAACAGCCAATTGGGCCAGGCCAGTTTAAGGAAAATTTCCCGGATCATAACAGATGTCTCGCATCCCCAAGCTGCAGGCTTGGAAAGGCATTAAGGGTCGCTTTGGATGTTTCCCCCCGCTTCAGGCGCTCCAATCCCGCCCGGGCAATCATGGCCGCGTTGTCCGTGCAGAAGGCCATTTTGGGGAAATGAACCACAATACCGCGTTTTTCGCCGGCGGTCTTCATGGCCTTTCTCAAACCGGAATTGGCAGCCACCCCACCGGCCACCCCAACCGCCTTCAGGCCGTATTTTTTAGCGGCCTCCATGGTCCGTTTCACCAGGATTTTGACCGCGGCCTTTTGGAAAGCGGCGCAGACATCGGCCTGATGGCGCTCCTGCTCTGCCGCCCCAAGGCTCTGCCAGTGGGTCAGGACCGCCGTTTTCAACCCGCTGTAGCTGAAGTCGAAGGTTTTTTCCTTGTGAAGTCCCAGGGGAAATTCGGTGTATTCGGGATCTCCCTGGGCGGCCAGGCGATCGATTTGCGGGCCTCCGGGATAGGGCAGTCCCAGCAGTTTGGCGACTTTGTCAAAAGCTTCCCCCACCGCATCATCACGGGTTTTTCCCAGGGCCTGGTATTCCAGGTGGTCGCGCACCACCACCAGTTGGGTATGCCCGCCGGAGACCAGCAGGCAGAGGAAAGGGCATTCGATAGGGCTATCCTCCAGGAAATTGGAGTAAACATGCCCCTCGATATGGTTGACGCCGATGTAGGGCTTACCGGTTACCGCGGAGACCCCTTTGGCGTAATTCAGCCCAACCAACAAAGCCCCAACCAACCCCGGACCGTGGGTAACCGCGAATCCGTCGATTTCCGCCAGGCAGACCCCGCCTTCGGCCAGGGCTTGTTCGACAACCGGAATAACCTTGCGCAAATGGGCCCGGGAGGCCAGCTCCGGCACGACCCCACCAAAATTGAGGTGAACCTGTTGCGAGGAAATAACGTTGGACAGGACGATCTGGTTATCCAGCACCGCTGCAGACGTTTCGTCGCAGGACGTTTCTATACCGAGGATTTTCATAAGCCTATTGGGTCTTCTCTTTCTTCTTGACCACCAGCTCAAAACGGGCCGGATCCGGCTCGGCCGTCAAAACATTTGCCGATGTTTCCACCACCGCCGGCACCTTTTCCTTATTGCCCGGTTTCCATACTTTGGCGAGGTCGATATAAACCGTGAAGTCTTCCGGCACGCATTCCGCCAAAATTTTGTCCCCACCCTTCACGTATATATTGGTGGTCGGCGGCAGGGAAACCGCATCAAGCCCCGGGGGAATATTGCGAAGCTGAACCGTGACATTTTCAAAGGTTTTTTCGGTTAACCGCTGGACGTCCAGGTTTACGGTAACTTCTTTTTGAAATTCGCAGAAAAAGACTTTAGTCACCGGACGCAGCTTCACCAGGGCCTGCTCACTTTGATCCAGATCCTTGAACCGCAGGGCTTCGGTGCGAAAAATGCCCACCGTATCTACAAACCCGGCCGGCCCCATCAGCGATATGGAATCCGGGCTGGTGGTTATTGAGGTCAGGATAAAGCCATTGGCAGTAGACACCTCCGCATTCACCTGTACCGGTATCTTACGCGTGGAGCGGCGATCCAGTTCAAACCTAAATTCATGAGGTCGCATTATCGAACGGACACTGGCCTTTACCTGAGAGGGGAGCTTTACATACTCTTTGTTGTCGTTCAGATTGAGGTCAAAACTTTCGCTTTCATCACTGAGGTCCACGGTGTAGGAAGCATCGTAAAAATTCAGGCGCAGCAGATCGATACCCCGGCCGTACAGGGACACCTGCACCGAATCCGGAGCGGGGTATTTCAGCACAATCTCCGGATTGTTGATGGTCACCTGCAGGGGGATTTCTACGGTATGCTCATAGGAGTGACTCAATTTGATCACCAGCCAGAAGGTCAACGCCAGAATAAACGCCCCGCTAAGGGCTTTCATGGATGAAGGTTTGTCGAACAAATTCATAATTCCAGCCGCACCTTTTCACCACTGTGGATATTAAGCTCCTTTGCGGCATTGCCCATATTAACGGCCAACTGCAAAAAACCGGTGCTGTCCCAGGTTATCAGGGTCTCTCCGGCGGCCACTTCTCCGAAGGTTTTTTGAATGCCGGAGATCCGGTGCTGGCCGGCAACCACGGTAAGATCTTCATTGGCGCCGCGCAGGATCCAGTCCGATTTCGAAAAATTGAGAATCAGGTTGCCGAAATGGTCGGTATGGAGCACCTCCAGCATCAACTGATTATCGTCGATTTGCCGGGGGCTGTTCAGAAAGCTGACCGGGTCCTGCAGGGGTTCCAGAAAGGGCAGAATATCCTTCCCGCAGGCCAGCTTCGCCGCCAGGGGCGCAAAAACGTCCCGGCCGTGAAAGGTATCGGCTATTTCCTCATGAAAGGCATCCAGAGAAATGGCATAACTCCGGCAGCCTTCCCGCTGGAAGACAAAAGAAAACACTCCATTGTCCGGGCCGATGAAATAATGCTGGCTGCTTTTGATCACCATGCCACGGCGGGAGGTGCCCACCCCTGGGTCTACCACCACCACGAAAACGGTTTTATCCGGGAAATACGGATAGCTGTTCTGCAGGCAGAATGCCGCCTGGCGCAGGTTGAACGGCTCAATCTGGTGGGTAATATCAATCACCTCCACCCGAGGGGCCAGGGATTTGATCCGGCCTTTCATTGCCCCGACATAACCGTCCACCGTGGCAAAATCGGTGATGAGGGCAATCGTTCCCTTCCTGGGCATTCGGTTCTCCGCAATTACAGCTGGCAGTCGGGACAAAAAAATGTCGAGCGATTGCCCAGCGTGGATTTTTCAATTATCGCCCCGCAGCGAACGCAGGGCTGGCCATTGCGCTGATACACCTTCAGAAAATTCTGATTTTCTCCGCTTTCCCCGCTGACGGTTTGATAGGCGCTGTAGGTGGTGCCGAAGCGTTCTATCGCGGCGTTCAGAACTTCCAGCATATAACGGTAAAGGCGGGCAGTTTCCGCCGGATCGAGACTCGCGGTATTGCGCTCCGGAGAAATCGCCGCCTCAAAAAGAATTTCGCTGGCGTAAATATTGCCGATACCGGCAATTTGGGACTGATCCATCAGAAACAGTTTTACGTTCTGCTTTTTCCTGGCCAGAAGTCCGGCGAAGTCCGCCAGATCGGGGGTTTCCTCAATGGGATCGATCCCCAGATTGGCAATTTGCGGCCACTCCCGGTAGAGCCATATTTTTCCGAAGCGCCGGAAATCCTGGTAAAACACCTCCCCCCCATTTTCCAGCTCCAGGCTCATGTGAATGTGCTGAGGATAAAGGGAACGCGCCCGGTCCTTCAAAAAAATGCCGGACATGCCCAGGTGAAACACCGGAAACAAATCCCGGCATTCCCAAATCAGGTATTTCCCGCGGCGGTGAAGATTTACAATCGTTTGTCCCTGAAGTGCGGATTCAAAAAAGGCCGGTTCGCAGTTCTTCAGCAGGCCGGGAGCGGTAAGCGCCATCTTGCGAATGCGTTGCCCCCGGAGGAGGGGTAACAACTGGCGGCGAACCGTTTCGACTTCGGGTAACTCGGGCATGTAAAACCTTGAAATTTGGAAACCGCTTAAACCAGTGGCGAAACAAGGTGTTAATGTAATAAGGGATTAAGCCGGGACAAAGGGAGAAAACGATGGGATTATTGGGAAGAGGGAGAATCGCCTTACCTACAGAATCTCCAGCGGATCGACATCTATCTGAACCTTTACCGGCCATTTTTTCAGGTCGGGATTTTTGTAAATGCTCTCCTTGAGAATCCGCCGCACCTGGCGCATGGTGGGATCTTTACGGCGGTTTTGTTTGATGAGAATCTGATACCGGAAGATGTTGTTGATGCGCATCAGAGGCGCCGGGGCCGGTCCCAATACCTGAAACTTTTCCCCCTCGTTGGCTGCCCACAGAAAGCGGGCCAATTCCCGCCCGAAGTGGTAAACCTGTTCCTCGCTGGGGCCGAGGATGCGGACCAGGGCCAGGCGCGAGAAAGGCGGGTATTCCAGGTTGCGGCGCGTTTCCACCTCCCGGTCGTAAAACCCCCGGTAGTCGTGCTGCATCAGGTATTTGAAGATGTAGTGCAAGGGGTCGAAAGTCTGGATGAGAACTTCCCCGGAACGCGACCCGCGACCGGCTCTTCCGGCGGCCTGCACCAGCAATTGGAAAACCTTCTCGGAAGCCCGGAAATCGGGGAACTGCAGACCCTGATCGGCATTCATTACCCCCACCAGGGTTACCTGCTCAAAATCCAATCCCTTGGCGATCATTTTGGTCCCGATTAAAAAATCGGCCTGATGATCCCTGAACTTCTGAAGGATACGGCCGTGATCCCCTTTGCCGCGGGTGGTATCCTGATCCATACGTAAAAAACGGGCGTGGGCGAAACGCTCCCGCCCCATTTCTTCGATCTTCTGGGTGCCGATTCCCTTGAACAAAATATCAAAACCGTTGCAGTTGGGGCAGGTGGATGGGGCCTCGCAGTCGTAATTGCAGTAGTGGCAGATCAACCGGCGGCCGTGCTTATGATAGGTCAGGGTGATGTCGCAGTTGGGGCAACGTTCGATATGCCCGCACTCGTTGCATTGGATGAAAGGGGAAAAGCCGCGGCGATTCTGCAGGAGAATGGCCTGCTCCTTACACACCAGGCGGGCTTCCATCTTGAGCATCAGATTTTCGGAGAAAACCGGCATTTCACCCTGACGCTGCCATTCGGTCTTCAGGTCCACCAGGTGAATGCGCGGCATGTGCCGGGTGTTGATACGTTTTCCGAGGTAAAAGTAACGGTAGCGCTCCTCGCGGGCATTGAAAAGGCTTTCGATGCTGGGGGTGGCGGAGCCCAACACAATGGGGATATTGTTGAGATGAGCCCGGTACACCGCCACGTCGCGGGCGTTATAGCGGGGCACGGCGTCGTTTTGTTTATAGCTGGGTTCGTGCTCCTCGTCCACCACAATCAGGCCCAGGTTGGGCAGGGGAGCAAAAATGGCGGAGCGCGGGCCCATCACCACCGAAAAGCGGCCTTCCCGGGCTTTGTGCAGAATTTCCTGACGCTCCTGGGCCGAGAGGCGGCTGTGTATAACCGCAACTTTTTCTCCCAGATACCGGCGAAAGCGGCTCATCATCTGGGGGGTCAGCACAATTTCAGGAATCAGGACAATAGCCTGTTTGCCCCTGGCCAGGGTGCGCAGGATCAGATCAATATAAATACGGGTTTTACCGCTGCCGGTAATCCCGTGCAGCAGAAAGGCGGCAAAGCCCGGATTTTCCAGGTAAGGCTCCACTATCGCAGCAAACTCTTGCTGCTCCCCGGTGAGCGGTTCGGGTTTTTCCGGTTCGCTATAGGCGTTTTCCTGCACCCGCTCCACCGTTTTTTTCTGCCGCAGGATAACCCCGGCTTCGACCAGGCGTTTCACCAACCCGTCGGAATAGTCGGCCTTGATAATCTGCGGCCGCAGGCAGGGTTGGTTGCCATCCAGGAAATCTATGAGGCTATTGGCCCGCGCGCTTTTTTTGGCGGTGCCCTCCTGATAGGCGCTCAGAATTTCTGCCGGCCACTGCTCCTGTGGGTTGAGGTGGTATTCATCCACTTCCTTAAAGGTGCGCCGCGAGGTGGGTGGCAGGTAGCGGGTTTCCACGATGCCCTGCTGCCGCAGGCGCTGCACCGTTGGCAGCAGCGGTTTGATGCCCAGATGTTTTTCCAGTTGGGGGAGATCGCTCCAGGTTTCCCGGGAGAGGTTTTCCAGCAGTTCGGTATTGTTGCCCCGCAATGGCTGAGCAGGTATTTCCCCGGCCAGACGCACCTGCAGCACCTGGCGCTGCATATTTTGTGCGGGGTGAATAAGGCGCAATGCCTCCCCCAGGTAAGCCACGTAATACTCGGAGATCCAGCGGATCAGCTCCAGTAATTCGCTTTGAACATAAGGTCTATCCCAGACCACATCGTGGATTTCCTTTAGGCTAATGCCTGCTTCCTCGCCATCTCGTTTTTTGACTTCCAGAACAATGCCGGTTTGAAATCCGTTCCCAAAAGGCGCGACCACCTGGGAACCGGCCGTCACGCTTTCCTGCAGGATTTCCGGTATGAGATATGAGAATGGCTCGTCGGTGGGGATGGGAAAAAGAACGCGGGCGATATTCAATTTGACTGTCCTGGGGTTAACGCCTTCACTTTGCCTTCGCAGAAGGAAACGAACTGGCATCCGCTTTATAATTAGATGCCAGACAGTCTAATTTTCCACAACCAAAAACACAAATTCTTAATTTAATACCCCTCGTATTCTCAGACAGGTACCTCTTTCCGAGGTGCCTTAAGGCGGCCTTAAGGCGGCCTTAACGCAATAAAAGCATGGATTTGCTTATGGCTTTGCCGCTGCTTTCCAGGCGATAAAAGTATGGCCCGGAGGCCACCGACCGGTCGTTTTGGTCCGTGGCGTTCCAGCGAACCTGATGTGGCCCGGCCTGCCGGGTTTGATCGACCAGAACCTTAACCACCTGGCCCAGGGTGTTGAAGACGGTGAGGCGAACATGGCTGGCGGTGGGGAGATGGAATTCGATCAGCGTTTCCGGGTTAAAGGGGTTGGGGTAATTCTGCCGGAGTTGGAAGGTGCGGCTCAGGAATAGGTCCTCCCCTTCCCCCGGTTCGATGCCGGTAGCCAGATCGGCCCGGTAAAGGGCCCCGCTGCGGGTTATGGTGAATAGATGTTGCTGGTTATCCAGGGCCAGGGCTTCCATCTGGAGACCCGGTAAACCGTCGTTGGCCCCAACCCAGGTGAGTCCATTGTCCGCGGAATAAAAAACGCCCTGCGAATATGAGGCGGCGTATAGCTCCGGCCCGGCTCCCGGCGCCAAAAAACTGATGTCGCGGTCCAGCACCAGTTCCCAGAGGTCTCCATTATTGGCCGAACGAAAGAGTCCGTCGGAATAACTTCCGGCATAGAGGGTATTATCTGCGGCGATTCCAAAAACCTCCGCGTCGGTATCGGTCAAACCGTTATTGACGATGGTCCAGTTTTCCCCGAAATCGGCCGAGCGGTAGACATTGAACCCGTCACTGGCGAAGAGCATATCGTTGCCATTAACCGCCAGTAAATCCACATCGGAATCCTGAATGCCGTTATTGCGCATCTGCCAGCTTTGTCCGCCGTCCGTGGAGCGGGCCACGCCGTATTCATCGGTGGCCACGAAAATTTGGCCGTTTGAGGTTACCGCCAGATCCTGGGCATTCACATCGTGATCCGGAAAGTTGCCGGTGGCATTTTGCCAGGTCCGCCCGCTGTCCGGGGAAACAAAGATGGCGCCGTCCGAACCGGCAAAAATCTGCCCTGAGGGTGTAAAAGCCAGGGCCTGGATGTCCCGCTCGGTGAGGCCATCGAGATGCTGATGCCAGGTCTCACCAAAATCCGAACTGGAGAAGATACCATCCGCACCGATCGCAAAGAGCTTTCCGTCCGGTTGGTGGATCAGCTTTGAAATAAAGGTTGCAGCCAGCCCGTCATTGCCTGGTTGCCAGGCATTTTGCCCCATCTGGAGACGGAAAACCCCACCGTCTGCGCACCCGGCCAGTACCGTATTTCCGGAAATGGTTTTCAGGTTGAAGACAACCGAGTCCGCCAAACCGGATGTCCAGGGCTGCCAGTTGTCGCCCTGATTGTCGGAGTAAAACACCCCACCACCGTCAAAGCGACAACTGACCAACAGCGCACCGTTGCTCAAATGGGTCAGGGCATTGATGCCGGCGGCAGTCAGGCCATTGTTGACATAGTGCCAGGTTGCCCCGTTATCGGTGGATCTGAGCAGGCCGTCCCGCCAGGTGCCAGCGAAAAGGCGGTCGTTTTCGTCTATGGTCAGGGTCATGACGGTATTGCTGAGATTGGTATCCGCGTAGACAGTGGTCCAGGTGTCCCCATTGTCAATGGACTTAAAAATCGTCCCGCGCACCCCGCCCAGAAAGATATCGCCGTTGCTGTTAAAGGCCATATCCTCGAAACTCGGGACGGTTAAACCGGTAGTCAACTGGGTCCAGCTGTCGCCGTTATCGGTGGAGCGATAGAGGTAGTCGATTCCCCCAAAGGCAAAGATGCGGCTGCCATTAATGCGAATGGTATAGCGGTTGGCCGGAATGCCATTGTTCAATTCCTGCCAGGAAAGGCCCCCGTCGGTGGACCGCAGCAGGACAAAAGACGAGGTAAAGAGGTCTCCATTGGGATTCACTTCAATTTCGCTATAAGAAAGGATCAGGTCCGGGTTTACCGTTGTCCAGGACTCTCCCCCGTTCGCCGATAAGAATATACCGCGGGAGGTGGCCGCATAGAGATTGCCGTCCGGACTTTCGGCAAAATCAAACACCCCTCCGCCGAAAACGCCGGGCAAAGGCATCCATTGGATGGATTGTCCGTGGGCAGCGATTGATATGATAAAGCAGAAACTCAGGGTTATAAGCAGAGCGGGTCGGGACTTCACAATTGATCCTCCTTAGCAGCAAATTTGGCCTTTTACCCTTAAAGCGTGAAAGGGGCCCGGGAGGGATCATATTTTAGGGGGGAGGCAAAAAAAAGGCCGCCTGAAAGGCGGCCTTGGTAACAAAGTAGTCGGCGTTGTCAGGTTACTCTTTGACCACCCAAACTTTAACCGCAGCTTCGACGTCGGTGTACACCTTGATGGGTACTTCATAGACGCCCAGGGCTTTGATAGGTTCGTCGAGCACGATCTTGCGGCGATCGATGTCGAAGCCCTGCTCGGTCAGTTGAGCGTGAATATCCTGAGACGTTACGGAGCCAAACATTTTGTCCTCTTCTCCCACCGAAACGGCGATAGTGAGGGAAACATTGGACAATTTAGCTGCCACTTCCTCGGCTTGCTGCTTTTCTTTGCGGTTTTTAAACTGCTTTTGGCGTCCCTCTTCTTCCAACATCTTGATGAAATTGGGTTGAGCGGGGAAAGCAATTTTTTGAGGCAGAAGAAAATTGCGGGCATAACCGGCTTTCACTTTGACGATATCGCCGGCCTTGCCGAGGTTTTCGTGGTCCTGACGTAAAATAACTTTCATGATAAACCTCGATTTCTGCTTTCAAAACTCTTGGTTAGCGCTGAATATCCGATACGAATGGCAACAGGGCCAGATGTCTGGCACGTTTAATGGCGATGGAAAGCTGGCTTTGCTGCTGGGCAGTGTTGCCAGAAGTCCGGCGCGGAACGATTTTACCCTGTTCGGTCAGGTAGCGCACCAACAGTTTGGTATCGCGAAAATCGATAAACTGTACGCCATTTTCACTTATTCTGCTTACGCGTTTTTTACGGGGCTTCAGACCGCCTTTACCTTTTCTGCGGCCACCTCGGGAACGTCCTCTCATTATTTCTCTCCCGCGTCTTCAGTTTCGGTTTCCGTTTCTTTGCTGTCCCCATCGGCATCCGAAGCAACGTTCGTTTCTTCTACTTCGGGCTCGTTATCCTCATTCTCCTCGGCATCATCGCTGGGGGCGTTGTCCCTGCTGCTGGAAGCAGGACGATCATTGCGATCGTGGCTGCGGCGAGCGGGACGGCCGGGAGTGGCGTCCAGAGCGGGTTTTTCGTCGATGCCCCGCTTGGCGTTGATTTCGCGCTGGATCAACTCATCTTTGCTAACCACATAGGTCAGAAAGCGCATGACGCGGTCGTTGAGGCGAAATTCTTTTTCCAGGGTCTGGGGAATATTGAGACGGCTGTTAGCGGCATACTCGATTTCAACGTAGAAACCGCTGGTCTTTTTCTCAATGGGATAGGCAAGGCGCCGCTTGCCCCAGGGATTATGGCGCTTGATCACGCCACCGTGGTCCTCAATCAATTGCTGGACCCGGCTGGTGATATTTTCCGCTTCCTCGGGGTTGTGGGAAACGTCGACAATGAAAATCGTACAATACAGATTTTCCATTGATCCTCCTTCGGTCGTTAGGCCCTGCATTCAGCTGCAGAGCAGGATTAATCAACGAATTAAGCGGCCCAATATAAGGCATCGGGCCGCCGAATCACAAACAAAATATTATTTATCAGACCAGGAAGGGCGCGATAACCAGGGAAACCACGCTCATCAGCTTGATCAGGATGTTCAAAGACGGGCCGGAGGTATCCTTAAAAGGATCGCCGACCGTGTCGCCCACGACTGCGGCTTTGTGGGGATCGGAGCCTTTATAATATTTCTCTCCGTTGATGTCCACACCTTCCTCGAACATTTTTTTGGCGTTGTCCCAGGCGCCGCCGGCGTTGGACTGGAAGATGGCCATCAGCACCCCGCTAACCGTTACACCGGCCAGCAAACCACCGAGCATTTCCGGGCCGCCCAGGAATCCCACCAGGGTGGGAACGATTACCGCCAGCAGACCGGGCAGCACCATTTGTTTGATGGCGGAGGCGGTGGAAATTTCCACGCACTTGCCGTATTCGGCCACGCCGTCGGCTTT
>JAGRBF010000320.1 GCA_020434205.1 Calditrichota bacterium
AGAGAAGTGCTTCCCCCGGAAAATCTGGGCGCCCGGAAGCAGGCCCTCAGCGCCCAGATATCGGCGCTTCTCACCGACACTCAAGTTCATTTTGATGAAGTACTTAGCGAACTAACCCTGCTGGCTCGGGATCATTTCCGTCTCCTGTGGGAAGCCCTGCTTTCCGCCCTGTGCAATCCGGTCGATAGGGACCGGGAAAACCACCGCACCATTAAATTCCGCTGGTATGTTGTCCTCACCTTCTGGGCGCGCTGCCATACCGTTAAAAGAGATTCACAAAGGGACTTGGATATGATCTCCGCAAAGCTTAAAATGGCATTCAACAAGCAAGCACGCCCAACCCAAAAATTTTTAATCGCCGAACTGAACCGGGATCCGCAATGGAAAGCTGCCTGGCTCCGGGTATGGCCGGATTACGGTCTTAAAAGCCGGATCAGCGCCTTCTTTACCCATTGGAGACCTCCCGAATACTCTGGATAACGGAACCACTGGAATGCTTGATACGCCGCCTGCTTTTGGGTTCGATACCTTTTCCTTTTTCCTGAGCGCTTTTTTTGAGCGCAACGGTTTAAAGGTCTTTATTGGCGGGGTACTGCTGGTTTTCCTGTTTGTAATGATCCACTACGTCCGGGCTATCATTGCCTGGCGCCAGGATAAGCTGGGGTTTCGCTTTGGGCAAGCGTTGCCGGGACCGGAACCCGCCTTTCCCATCTATTTCTTCGGGCAATCTTTTCTGGACCTGTTCAGCATTGCCATCCACGCAGCCCGTACTTTCTTCCAGAGTTTTTTTCGCCTTTTTAATCTCCACCCCCGGGAACACATGGATTGGGTGGACTATATCCGGCGTTTTTTCAATATTTTGATCGGGTTAGCCGCTCTAGGGGGAATCGTTTTTATTGCGCCCCTGTTTTTGTTGCTGGTTTTGCTGCATCTGCTGGTGGTGCTGGTGGTTTCCGCCCTGGCTTTTTTGATGATGCTGTTCCTGCGAACCGCGGAATCGGTCTCTTTTTATCTGGATCCGGCCCGGGTTATTTGCCCCCACCCGGGATGCCATCAACCCGTCAGGCGCCCCCATTATCTCTGTCCCAATTGTGGGGCAGTCCATAAAAAACTGCGTCCGGGTCGCTTCGGCCTTTTCTACCGCCGCTGCGCCTGCCAGAAAGCCCGGATCCCCACTCTGGACATTCTGGGCCGCAAGGACCTGGAGGGGATTTGCCCGCATTGCAGCCGAAACCACGACGTGAGATGGCTGAATGCCGGAACCCGGAGCGTGAGTCTGGTTGGGGGCGGTTACAGCGGCAAAACCCATTTCGGGCTGATGGCAATTCAGGCCTTTCTTCGGGAAGGGGGTAAGGCCGGTCAGTCCCTGGAGCTGTTGCCGATTGCCAGCAACGAGGCTTATCAACGCGGAACCGCCCTGCTGAACAAAGGGCTCGCCCTCAGTGAAGCGGACGTCTCGGGAAACCTGGCTTTTGCGGTGGCCCGCGAAGATTACCAGCGGGGAAGCGGAGCCCTGCTGGTGGAAGATCCGGGCAGCGACGCATACGGCGACCTGATCACCACCGCCCGCGCCCGCCTGGCCCCCCACGCCGACGGCTACCTTTTTCTGATTGATCCCTTTTCCATCCGGGAAGTTTCCGCCAATTTCCAGCAGCAAATTACCCACCTGGCGGGAACCATTTACCCCGCCAGCGATCCGCCCATGCTGGTTTACCAGCGTTTCCGCAAAGCGATTCACATCGCGGAGAAACCCGGAAACCTGCCCAGGCCCATTGCCGTGGTGGTTACCAAAAGCGATGCCCTGGCGTTGATCGCCGAAGGCGGAGCGGGGTTCGATCTGAGCAATTCTCTGCATCCGGGCAGCCGTCCCGGCACAATCCGGCAATGGTTGATCGATCAGGGCGAAGGAAATCTGGTTCGCACCCTGGAAAGCGATTTCAGTGAAGTCAGCTACTTTTGTGCCAGCGCCCTGGGACAATTGCCGGACACCGGTCGTCCCGCCCAGCCGGCTGGCGTACTGGCGCCTCTGGCCTGGCTGCTGCGCAGTTGGAACGACGCCGAAGGTTATTTGCCGGGCACCAACTTCTGGCACAAGGTTCCGGTGCGTTTTGCGATCGGGATGCTAAGCGCCCTGCTGTTGTTTGGCGCCCTGGGGTGGGGTGGGGGAGCGATTGCCGGACGCTATCTGCAGGCTGACCAGTTGGCCTGGGCAGGAGAAGCCACGGAAAAATTTATGGGCTGGATACAGGATGTGGAGGGGATGGCGGATCAGGCAATCGCGGAATTCAGTGGCCCTATGGGTGGCTTCCGCTTCGTCCGCCCTTACAAGGGCCTGAATTTGCGGGCCAGCCCGGACGCCAACGGCGCATTGATCAAAAGCCTGCCCCGGGGAACCGCCCTGGTTTTGAAGACCGACTCTACCCGGCGTATTCTTCGCCAGGACAATTGGGTAAGCGTGGCCACCAATTTCGGAGACGCGGGTTGGGTTTACGCGGGGCCGGGATGGCGCAATCTGGCGCTGAGAGATCCGGCTTCCCTGCGCTTTCGCGGGGACGAAAAACCGGAGGGGCCGCCGGAAAAAGATATCCGCGAGGCCATCACCCAGTATTACAAACAATTGGCGGAGCGGAAAGGGGAGCGCGAGCTGAGGACCATCAGCCAGGTCAAGGTGCTCAGCGCCGGGGAGGATCGCGTGGAAGTGGAGGTCCGGCTGGTGGAGCGGGACCTCGCCTCGGGCGAAATAAGTCTCGAAAAACGCGACTTTGAACTGATCGAAAAAGAGGGTTGGTGGGTCACTAAAATGCGCTGAGAGCAGGGCCTCAGCGCAACAATTCGCTAACCGACATCTTGCTGTTGATATTGTGGATAACGTGGGCAAAGAGGGGGGCCACGCTCACTTCCTCATACCAGGGGGTGGATTCCACAAAATCCTTTCCGTGAAAAACCGCATCGGTCCCGATGGCCAGATCCAGCAGCCCGTCCTGATAAGCCTTGTCCAAACGGGCCTTGCAGTTTCCGTTAAAGAAGGGCAGGCTGGCGAAAACCATTACCTTCTCGGCACCGCGGTCCTTCAGCAGGCGCAGCGCGTTGACCAGGGTTCCGCCGGTGGCGATCAGGTCGTCCACCATCAGCACCTCCTTGCCCTTTACATCGCCTACCAGACGCATGCTTTCGATGGTGCTGACCCGCGAATAATCCCGCGCTTTGTCCACAATCGCCAGATCGATCCCCAGAATTTTAGAGTAATAGCGGGCCCGCTCGGCGCTTCCCACATCCGGGGCGGCCACCACCAGGCGGGTGGGGTCTACGCGCATATATTCCTGAAAATAGTCGATAAAAACCCCGGAGGCATGCAGATCCTCCAGTTTGGCGCGGTGAAAAAATCCCTGAATGGCCTCGGAATGGATGTCCAGGGTTATCACCCGGCCCGCACCGGCCATTTCCAGCATATTGGCCACCAACTTGGCGGTAATGGCCTCGCGGGTTTTGCGCCTTTCCTGGCGGGAATAGGGAAACTGGGGAAGAACCACGGTAATATGGTCGGCATCGGATTGGTAGCAGGCGTGCACTGCCGCCATAGCGGCCATCAGGTTGTCGTTCACCGAAGCTTCGGAGAGGGGATCGTCTATGGCCTGAACAATATATACGTCATCGCCGCGGATGTTTTCATCGAGAATGACCTTGATTTCACCATTGGGGAAATTGACATCCGTGGTATAGCGCAGACGGTGTTTGATCCCCAGGTTTTCCTGACGGCTAAGTTTGTTGAGCTCGGCGATGATGCGCTCCGCAAAAGGCCGCCCCGAATCGCAGGCCATAATGGAAAGAGCGCCTCGCGTATCCCGGCCGCGGTTATAAGTCGTCATTATTGGTCACTCCCAAAATAAGGCGATAGGTGATGAAGCAAATTTTTATGAATTTTACCGTTTGAGGCCACCACAAACCCGCTTTCCAGGAAAGTATCCCCGCCGCGAAAATCGCTGACCTGCCCCGCCGCCTCGCTCAGAATCAGGCTGCCGGCGGCAATATCCCAGGGGTTAAGCCCCAGCTCCCAGAAAGCTTCGAAGCGTCCGGCAGCCACGTAACAGAGGTCCAGTGCGGCCGATCCGATCCGCCGCATCCCGGCACTGTGGTAAAAGATATCGTTGAATGCGGCGCTGTAAAGGGGAAGCTGGCGCTTGCGCTGATGAGGAAAGCCGGTAGCCAGGAAAGCACGGGAAAAATCCGTTTCGGCGCTCACCGAAAGGGGTTGCCCGTTCAGAGTGGCGCCCTGTCCCAGGGTGGCGGCGAACAATTCGTTTGTCTGAGGATTGAAAACCACCCCGGTGAGGGCGGTTTTACCCTGATACAAAGCGATGGAAACGCAGAAGAAGGGGATGTTGCGAATAAAATTGGTGGTGCCGTCCAGGGGATCGACGATCCAGCGGTAATCGCTGTTGCCGGATTGTTGACCGCCCTCCTCTCCCAGAATCTGGTGGTCCGGGAATTGTTCGCGCAGGCAGGTGGTAATCAGACGTTCCGATTCCCGGTCTACCTCGCTGACGAAATCATTTCGTCTTTTTTCCCGGATGGTCCGGGTGTCAAAAGATCCGAATTTGGATGCCAGATAAGCGCCCGCTTTGCGGGCAGCGTTTTCGGCGGCGCCGGCAAACCGGGCCAGTTCCTCGGCCATCTCTTTACCTGGTTTTGGTCCAGAACGTCCTTGATTTGCCGCCAAAATACCAAAAAAAATGCGGATTTTCAAAAACCTTTTAAGTTTGGCCGATTCAAAAAAGAAAAGCACTGTTAAAACAGTGCTTTTCCACTAAAATCCGATAGTTTGGGATGTCGCGGTTCCTGAGACCCCGGTCCGCAAAACCCTTTTAAATCTCAAACTCGCCGAATTCGCGCAGTTTCCCGACCACTTCGTCGCGAATTTCTTCCAGGCGCTGCTGGCTGCGGGCTTCGAATCGCATTACGATAACCGGTTGGGTGTTGGAGGCGCGCACCAAACCCCAGCCGTCTCCAAACTGGATCCGAACCCCATCCACATCGATAACCTCGTGATTTTTTTTGAAATATTCGATGGCGTCTTCAACGATGCGGAATTTTTCGGCGTCGCTCTTACACTCCGCGCGAATTTCCGGGGTGGAGTAGAAGTCCGGAACATCCTTCAGAAAATCGCTGATGGGCATATTGCCCTGGGAAACCATCTCCAGGAGGCGGGCCGCCACGTAAACCGCATCGTCGAAGCCGTAGAAATTGTCGCGGATAAAAATGTGCCCGCTCATTTCCCCGCCCACCGGGGCGTTGGTTTCGGCCATCTTTTTCTTGAGCAGGCTGTGCCCGGTTTTCCACATTACCGGCTCGCCGCCGGCGGCCCGAATGGCATCGGGAAGGGCCTGGGAGCATTTGACGTCAAAAACCACCTTGCCGCCCGGATATTTTTTGAGGATTTCCTTGGCGAGGATCAGCACCACCCGATCGCCGAAAATGACGTTGCCGTTCTGGTCTACCACCCCAACCCGGTCGCCGTCCCCATCAAACCCGATGCCCAGCTCGGCATCGCTGTTTTTGACCTTCGCGATCAGATCCTTGATGTACTTCATCACGGTGGGATCTGGATGGTGGTTGGGGAAGTTGCCGTCCGGCTCGCAATACAGCATCTCGGCATCGGCGCCCAGGCGTTTGAACAGCTCGCAGGCCACCAGGGATGCGGCCCCGTTGCCACAATCGATGACCACCTTCACCGGACGTTCCAGCTTAAGCCGCCCGGTGATGTCGTCCATGTAAGTGGGAATAATGTCGTGTTCAGTTACCTTGCCGGCGCCGGTGGCGAAGGCATTGTCTTCAATAATCTTGCGGATATTCTGAATCTCTTCCCCGTAAACCGGTCCGGTACCCAGGGAGATTTTAAATCCGTTGAATTCGGGGGGATTGTGGCTGCCGGTAATCATAACCCCGCCCTGGACCTCCAGTTTGTAGAGCGAAAAATACTGGACACCGGTGGGAACCGCACCGAGGTTGATCACATCGATGCCGGTGGAAAGCAGACCCTGGATCAGCACTTTGCTGAGGCGTTCGGTATGCAGGCGAACGTCCCCACCCACGCTGATGGTGCGGACCCCATGGGCGGCAAAATAAGAGCCAAGGCCTTTTCCCAGGAGCGCGACGGTGTCCTCGGTCAGGTCCTGATCCACAACGCCACGGATGTCGTATTCGCGAAAAATAAAAGGATTAATGGCAGCCATTCGAGTCTCCTGATTATGGGCTTGGAGGATTTGGAACACCGCGGCAATTCGGGGAAGCGCGATGTTTATTATTTTTTTGTCCGGTATAGGTGACCGGCAATCAGCCAGGTATAAATCTTATAAGGCGGTCGTCCCAGACCAAAATACTCATCACCCCGTTCGGATTACAAGTGCTTTTGAAAAGTCCGGTTTTTTGTTTTGAATGGGACGGGAGGCATAATACTTTTAGCATCTGTATAATACTGTGATCCAATAACCAAAGTGGGGACCCGATTCCCAAAGGTTTTCTCGCAAAAGGAGTAGACATGGCCAAATTGTTCTGCAAAATCCTGTTCCTGGGTTGCTTTCTGGCGGCCGGCACCCTGTTGGGGCAGTCCAAAATTACCCCCAGCCTGGATGATCGGATCGGAGCAGCAATGGAGAACGGGGAGATGGTTGAAGCCCTGGTTTTTCTGGCGGATCAGTTTGATATCCGCGCTCTGGATCGCCAGCTTTATCGCGAAAAAGCCAGTCCCCGCGAACGGGCCTACCGGGTTATCACCGCTTTGCAGAGCAAGGCTCAAGAAACCCAACCCATCCTGATGACCTTTCTGGAAAATCAGGCTGCTCTGGGTCTGGAAGCCGTGGAGCGATACTGGATCGCCAATATTCTGGTGATCCGGGCCAACCCGGCCCTGATTTATGCCCTCTCCGAGCGGGATGAGGTGGAATTCCTCGATATCGTTCATAAACCGCAGATCGAGGACGGTTATCCCGACCCCGAACAACCGGACTCCCCGATGATCCCCGGCGGATCGGAGCTCGGATTGCGCCTGGTTAAGGCCGACAGCATGTGGGCCCTGGGGTATGACGGCACCGGCCGGCTGGTTATGAACTACGATTCCGGGGTGGATGGCAATCACCCGGCTCTGGCCGGTCGCTGGCTGGGACTGCGCGTTCCGACGGACCAGGCCTGGAACGGCGCCGGAAATTTTCCCGCGGACGGCAACGGGCATGGGACCCATACCATGGGTACCATCACCGGGATGAGCCCCTCCACCAGCGATACGGTGGGAATGGCCCCGGGCGCCGAATGGATTGCCGCGGATTTTGACGTGTCGATTGTCGGGGCCTTTCAATGGGCTATGAATCCCGATGGGGATCCCAATACCATCGCGGACATGCCGGACGTTGTTTCCAATTCCTGGGGAGTGGATCCCACCGGGGGATGCCTCACCAATACTTACGGCAACATCCTCAGCGCGGTGGAAGCCTCGGGAATCGCGGTGGTTTTTTCGGCCGGCAATTCCGGTCCCGGCACCCAAACCATCACCGGGCCCAAGAACATCAATATTGATTTGGTTAACACCTTCGCCACCGCCAACCTGCGCGGAGCCGATCCCAGTTTGCCCTACAACGCGGGCAGCAGCCGCGGGCCTTCCGGCTGCGGCGGTTCCGGCCCACTGCTGATCAAACCGGAAGCCGGCGCCCCGGGGACCTCGGTGCGCTCCTCGATTCCCGGCGGCGGTTACGCCAATTTTACCGGCACCTCGATGGCCTGTCCCCATGTGGCAGGCGCAGTTACCCTGCTGAAGCAGGCCCTGCCCGATCGCACCGGGCATGAGCTGAAGATGGCCCTTTATCTGACCGCCCGGGAAACGCCCGCGGACCTGGCCGGCAACGATCCGGGGGAACCCATCGGCGAGGAGAGTGGTGAGGACAATAATTACGGGCGCGGTATTATCGACGTTTACGCCGCCTTTCTGAGCTTCGCCTCTCCGGCCGCTCCCGGGAATCTGGTCGCCTACAGCGACTACCGCACCCCGGACGGCATGAGCCTCACCTGGGAGAATCCCACCAACCTGGCCAATGGGGACACCCTCCTGCCTGGCGATTATCAGGTTATTATCGAGCGCGACGGGGTGGTGGTGGATTCCCTGCCGGGCGGGAGCAACACCTATACGGACGGCGGATTAAACGATGGCCAGGCTTACAGCTATGCCGTTCACGCCCGGACCCTCGCCAATGCCCTGAACGGGGAAAGCAGCCAGACCCGCTGGATCTGCGGCGGAGCGCCCGAACCGCGCGGGGTCAGCCGTTTTTCCCTGAGCGGTGGCACAGACGGGGTTAGCCTTTCCTGGGAAAATCCGGTCGCCAACATCGACGGAACCCCCATGGACGATCTGGGCGGTATCAACCTCTATCAGGACGGGACCCTGGTTAGCACTTTTGCCCGGACCACCGCCGATAGCGGCGCTGCGGATTCTGCGCTTTACACGCCTCAGGTCAGCGGACTTTATGCATATTACATCACCGTGGTGGACAATGAGGATCCCGCCAATGAAAGTGTATCCAGCGAGGTTTTGGGAACCCCTTTAAGCCTGTTTGATGTGCATGACGAATTTGAAATACCCGGAGAGCCAGATCCGGTACTTTGGGAGAACCGCAATGCCGAGGTCAACGACCGCGCGGACAATCCCAACGGCCAGTACGCCCTCAACCTCAATGGCTCACCGGATGGCGGGGATAGCCTGACCCTGCATACCGTGGACCTCTCCCTGCTCAATCCCGGGGACGGGTTGGTCTTCATGTATGCTTACCAACCTCAGGGAACCGGCAACCGCCCCGAACCCGGGGACAGCCTCTTTCTGGATTTCCGGGATGCCAGCGGGCAATGGGTCAACATTCACGCTTATCCGGGAATGGAAAACCGGCCTTTTGAGCAGGTTTTCATCGAAATGGACACCCTGGCGAATGGGGCTTTCTACCACAGTCAATTCCAGGCCCGTTTCACCAGTATTGGCTCCACCGGTACCCTTCCCAACGACGATTGGTTTGTCGATGATGTCTCCTTTAATCTGCCGGTGGGCATCGGCGACGGCGATGGCGGCCAAACCTCCCGGCAGTTCGAACTGAAGCCCAATTTCCCCAATCCCTTCAATCCGGGGACTTCTATTGCCTTTGTTTTGCCGCAAAAGGAAACGGTAAAGTTGGTGATTTACAATGCTCTGGGGCAGGAAGTGCGGGTTCTGGCCTCCCGGCAGATGGCAGCCGGTTTGCACACCCTGCAATGGGATGGCAAAAATGAGTCCGGAGAGGGCGTGGCCAGCGGCATCTATCTCTATCGCCTTCAGGCGGGTCAACAAACTTCGGTGCGGAAAATGCTGCTGGTTCGTTGAGGTTCACAGGATGCTGCAAATCCAATTACTCTTAATTGACGTTACGCGCCAGAAGCAATTTCCGGCCCATTAACCGCGAAATCACGAAATCGCGAAAACTGAAACCGGAATTCTTCGCGCCTTCGCGTTTTCGCGGTTAAGTAGCAAAAATGGGTTTGGTTGCGTAATATGAGTTTTAATTGATTTTTTGAGGTGCTCAAAATGTCCCTGGCGCTGCTTACGGAACGGAAGCTCAAACGCATTTACAAGGTCCTAAAGGGAACCCTTTTCACCCTTACCGGAAAGGGCAATGCCTGGTCTGGTAAATACTGGGACGAACATTTTTATACCGACCAGATTGGCGATGCGCAGACCATCAGTGCCCAAAAAAGCTGGCTTTCCGCCATGCATCACTACTCGTCTACCGAAAACCTGATCTATCGCGATTTTTTCAACCACGGGGTTGCCACCCCGTTTAAAAATTTCCTCGATATCGGCAGCGGGGCCGGACATTGGATCGACTTTTACCGGGGTATCGGGGCGGAGCAGGTAACTGCCATTGAGGTTTCCGAAAAATGCGTTGCCCACCTGGCGGAAAAATACCGGGACGATCCGGCCAGGCCGCGCCTTTTTTGCGGCACCGCTCTGGAGGTCATAAAAAATGAGGATCTGGGCGGGGACTTCGATTTGGTTAGTAGTATTGGGGTCTTTTTCCACATCGTGGACGATGCCGAGCTGGCCGAGTGCCTTAATTTGATCTACGAGAAGATGGTGCCGGGCGGGACTCTGGTAGCCGGGGGGAATTTCAACCACTGGCCGATGAACATCAATACCCAGATCAAGGATGGTCGGATTCTCAACAAACGCCTGCGCAGTCGCTACTGGTGGACCCGCAAACTCAAAAAGGCCGGCTTCAAAAACATCCGCATTCACCGCAATCTGACTTACGCGTTCATCAAGGACCGCACCCCGGAAAACAGTATCCTGGTTTGTGAGAAATAAGAAAGCCTGACCCCGAAGTTTAAAAAAAAGGCTGGCCCCGAAGTTTCAACTTCGGGGCCAGCCTTTTTGCTTAAAAAACGGTCGAATTCGTTTACTTCACCAGCGCCATTTTGATGGTGCCTTGAAAATCCCGATTTCTATACACGGCAAAATATACGCCAGCGGGAACAGGGGAGCCAAAGTCATTGGTGGCATTCCATACTACCGCACTGGTTCTTCCCGTTTCAGCCTGGGTTTGCAGGGTGCGAACACGCTGGCCCAAAGCATTGTAAATGTGAACCGTAATATCAATCGAGCTGGCGCCGTCCACGGCCGGAACACTAATGGGAATATTGGTGGTCGGGTTAAATGGATTGGGGAAATTCTGTCCCAATGCGAATGTGGTCGGGGCGTTGCCATCAAGCGCGATAACATCCACCGCGGAGATGCTGGGGGTGGCGGAAACCGGGCCGTGTTCGGTGCGGGTTCCGTTTACGTCAACATCCACCAGCTTGTAGAAGTAGGTGAAATCGTTGGCGACAAAGTTGTCCACGAAGTTGTAATTGGTCTGATCCTGGGTGTTGAACTGACCGCGCAGGGCGCTGTTGTTCTGGTAAGAATCATACAGGGAGTAGGTGCCGTTTTCGGAAGTGGAGCGCAGAATCTCGAAACCGACGTTGTTGATTTCGCTCTGAGTGGTCCAGCGCAGGGTAACCCGCTGATCCCCGGCCGTGGCGCTGAAAGCGGAAAGAGAAACCGGCAGGGAGTTATCCCCGTTCACCGTTCCCAGCGAAGTGGTTTCCACGGCATTCCAGGTAGCGCCGCCGGTGGACAAATAACCGCCGTCTACGCCATCAGCAGCGTTGGCCCAGTTACTACCGTCGTCATTGCTGGTGGCGTTGATGCTGCCGTTGGGCAGGGCCAGGTAAACGGAGGTTTGAGGGGCATCGGAGGGCCAGGGGGTGGCGTCGTCGTAATTGACTTCGTCCACCAGATCTCCGTTTTCATCCCGCAGCTGAATAATTTCGCTGACGGCGCTGGGGCTGTTGCTCATGTTGAACATGGTTTGCGCGAGGTCGTCCAGGGAAATAAGCAGATAGCCGGCGGTGGAGCCGAAAGCGGCGGTATAATCAACGGAGCTGCCGCCACAAATAACCGCAACCCCGAAAGCGGGCAGGGTAACATTGGGCAGCGTGTTGGGGCCGTCGCCATCTTCGTCATCAATCGTCCAGTTGTTCAGATTGATAGGGGCGTTGGTGAGATTGACGATCTCCATCGCCTGGGTGAGGACGGTGCCCTCGTCGGAGGCCGGGTTATACAGGATTTCGGTGATGACCACTTCGCCGGACTGCTGGGCGAAAGCGCTGGCCATCAGTACCAAAAGCATGGTTGCAATCCATTTCATAGGCTTGCTCCTTTATGAAGGTTTTTTGTGATGATTTTGGAAAAGATCAGATAAAATCGCAATTCGTCAAAGCCAAATATAAGATCTTCATCCCTTAAATCAAGTAAAAGTATTGAATTAACAGATTTGAAACGCACCCTGTTTTGCCCGGTCATTGTTCTTTGAAAGTTCGGTCATTATCCTGTTACCGGAAATCAGGACAAAATCCGCGTTATTCAACGAATCAGGGTCATTTTTACGGTTTTCTGAATATTGCCTCTGCGAAAAACGGCCAGATAGATGCCGCTGGACACCACGCCACCCTGGGATGATCGACCATCCCACACCACTTCATGAGGGCCAAATGTTACGGAATTGTTAAAAAAGGTGCGTACCCGCTCGCCTAAAACCGAATAAACTTCAATTTCCATTGGGGTCGTTCCGCTTCCCGGGAGGATCTGGTAAACCAGGCGGGTTTCGGGATTAAAGGGATTGGGGTAATTGGGGGCTACCTCAAAGCCGGCGGCCACCACCGGAGAAACCGGATCTCCGATCCCGGTGGAAACGCCCAGACCAATGCGCCCGGGGGATCCGAATTCCACGGCATTCCATACCCCGAATGGGGTGGAGGCAAAAGCACTGTCCAGACCGGCCTGGGAAACCGACCAGTTACTGCCCACATCATTCATGGTGGTGTTAATGTCGGCAGGCTCAAACGGCAAATAAATGGAACCGCCCGGAGCGCCATCCGGGGGCCATCCGTCCGCGTCATCATAATTGACCTGATCGATAATGGCCGCATTTCCGTTGTACAGGGTAATGATCTCGGAGGTAGCGCTCGGCGAATTGCTCATGTTGAACATGTTTTGTCCCAGATCTGCCAGAGAGATCAGGGTGAATCCCGTTGCCGGCCCAAAAGCCCCCTCGAAATCCGCGCTGGTGCTCCCGGTTATCACGGCAATGCCGAAGGCCGGCACAACCACGTTGGGCAGGGTGTTGGGGCCGTCGGCATCCTCGTCGTCGATGGTGCAGCCGTTTAAGGAAATGGGGGAGAGGCTGACGTTGAGAATTTCGATATACTGGGTGGCGGTGGTTCCCTCATCGGAATTGGGGTTGTAGAGAATTTCGGTGATCACCAACTCGCCGGGTTCCTGGGCCAGGATTACTGTTTGAAGCAAAAAGAGTCCCGCGAAGAAAATGCTCAGGGTTTTGAGCCGCATGAGAGATTCCGAAGGGTTTGGATTCAGGAGTATTGATGGTGTATATTCCCGACGGCCGGTTGGAATGCCACCGGGATTAGTTCATATTTATTCTCTTTTTTGATTTTGATTGTGACAAATGCCGCAAAGGGGAAATAGGATCGTTAATTGCGAAACGGCTAAGCGGCGAAAACGCGTTGCCTTTTACACTTTCGGCTGCCGGCTCAACCAGGCGGAAACGGCCATCATCGAAAAAGGTTTTGCCGGCGGGGATTTTGAGGTGGTGGACTATCGCCAAGGGCCGGACCTCCTGGTGGTTAATACCTGCACGGTTACCGAAAACGGCGATGCCGATACCCGACGTCTGGTAAATCGGATTGCCCGGGACAACCCTGATGTGCGGATCGCACTGGTAGGATGCCAGGCCCAGGTCCAGAAGGAAAAGTTGCTGGACCTGCCCAATATCGATTGGGTGGTCGGCAACGCCCGCAAGATGGAAATGGCCCGAATTGTTCGGGAAAGCCCCTGGGGAACCCCGCCGCAGCTGATTACCCCGACCATCAAAAAAGAACCTTTCACCATCCCTTTTCCGGGGGTGGATGCCCGCCATACCCGCGCTAATCTGAAGATCCAGGACGGTTGCGATTTTTTCTGCTCCTTCTGCGAAATTCCCTATGCCCGCGGGCGGGCCCGCAGCCGCGATTTTGCAGACATTCTCGACGAGGCGCAGCACCTCACCCGGGCCGGGCATCACGAGCTGGTGCTGACCGGCATTAATATCGGGACTTACCGGGAAGAAGAACGGGATCTGGTGGCGGTAATCCGCGCTCTGGCAGAGGTCCCGGACTTGTGGCGAATCCGCATTTCTTCTATTGAACCGACCACTATTGCTCATGCTGTTTTGGAGGATATGGCCCAAAGCGAAAAGCTCTGCCGCCATTTGCATATTCCCCTCCAGGCCGGCAGCGAAGCGATTTTGAGTGCCATGCAGCGCAAATATTCGGTGGGGGAGTTCCGCGACTTTCTGATGCTGGCCCACCGAACCATCCCCGGGGTTTGCCTGGGAACGGATGTTATTGTGGGCTTTCCGGGAGAGGATGAGGCCGCTTTTGAAGAAAGCTACGCCCTTTTGCTGGACCTGCCCTTTGCTTATTTCCACGTGTTCAGCTATTCGGATCGCGACCACGCCAAAGCCAGCAGCTACGAGGCAGCGCTAAAGGTGGCCCCGGAGGTGATCAAAGAACGCAGCCGGCGGCTTCGGGAACTCTCCAACCGCAAACGGCGGGTTTATCAGGAGACCTTCCTGGGCACCGAGCAACTGGTGCTTTTCGAACAGCACAAAAAAGGGGTGTGGAGCGGGCTTACCGATACTTACATCCGGGTAGAGGTTCGTTCGGAACAAGCGCTTAAAAATCAGTTGCTGCCGGTTCGCCTGGAACGCCTGGCCGGACAGAATGTGGAAGGGCGGCTGGTGGACTGAGGGCCAGGGGACTAAGGACTAAAGGACAATAGGACCTTTGGACTAATTGATCCTTTGATCCTGAGAAATTTAGATCCTAAGAGTTATTGTACAATTACCTTAAGGATCGTCTTAGTCCAGGGATCTTTCAGTCTAAGGATCTTTCAGTCTAAGGATCTTTCAGTCTAAGGATCTTTCAGTCCAGAGGTCCGTCTCTAGTCGTCCAGGTGCATCAGCCGGGTCAGGGGCTTGTTAAAGACCAGCAACAGCAAACCTGCCGCAATCGCCACAAATCCCAATTGCTCATAAATCGTTGTATAGATGCCCAGGGTTTCGGCGGGATCGATGCTGCCGGTTGCCGTGGGTGGCGCGGCGGTCATCTTACCGATCAGCGCGGCAATGTAGTTGGCGAAAGAGGAGGAAAGAAACCAGACCCCGGTCATAAAACTGACAATTTTGGCGGGGGAGAGGCGGGTTACCATGGAGAGCCCCACCGGCGAAACCAGCAGCTCGCCCAGGGTAAAAATCATATAGCCGAAAATAAGCACCGTCAGAGGAATAAGGGCCTCGCTGGCCAGAAAACGCCCGTAGCTGAATATCAGGAAACTGAGCCCCAGGGTGATGGTGCCGTAGGCGAATTTAGCGGGGATGCTGGGCTCCCGCCCGGATTTGCTGAGCCATTCCCAGGCCCGGGCCAGCGGCAAAGCCAGGATCAGGATCCATAGGGCGTTTACCGCTTCCAGTTGGGCAGCCGAAACCGTAAAAAAGCCCAGGTCCCGGTCGATATTGCGGTCGGCAAAAAGGGTCAGAGAACCACCGGCCTGGAAATAGAAGGCCCAGAACAAGATAGAAAAGAAAATGAGGATCATGGCCACCAGCAGCCTGGCCCCTTCGATTTTGCTGACCCGGAAACCGTTGTAGGCCACATAGCCCAGAGCAACCACCCCCAGAACAAACAGCAAATAGCTCATGATTTCGCTCTGGTTCATCAACAGGGCGAAAAAGGGAATGCTCAGGAAAGCGCCGATCCACACCAGCCGCAACGGGGTTAGTCCGGCCAAAAGGGGGCGTGTTCCGGACGAGGGTGGCAGTCCGTCCTTCCCGAAAATCTTTTGTTGCCCGTAAAAAATAACCAATCCGAACAACATCCCGAATCCCGCCAGAGAGAATCCGGCGTGCCAGCCGAAAATTTTGGCCAGTTCTCCGCAGGCCAGCGGGGCGACAAAAGCCCCGATGTTTACCCCCATGTAAAAAATAGTAAAGGCGCCTTCCCGGAGAGGATCGTCATCCCGGTAGAGTTTGCCGAGCAGGGGTGCCATGTTGGGTTTGAAAAAACCGTTGCCGACCACCAGCAGTCCCAGGGCGGTGTAGAAGGTGATAATGGTGTCGAAGGCCATCATAAAATGGCCGAGGGTCATCAGGATGGCCCCCAGCACGATGGAATTGCGCTGACCGAGAATGCGATCGGCCAGCAGTCCGCCCAGCAGGGGAGTGGCGTACACCAAAGCCCCGTAAGCGCCGTAGACGCCCAGGGCTTTGGGATCGGAATAATCCAGCGCCTTGGTCATATACAGGACCAGCAGGGCGCGCATGCCGTAGTAGCTGAAACGCTCCCACAGTTCCGTGGAAAAGAGGAGGGTCAGACCTTTGGGGTGCTTTTTAAACATAAATGACAAATCCGGGGTCCAGCCGGTGGTCGGGCTTAAAAAGGCAACCCGACCTACCGAAATATTCTAAATTACTTGTCGATGTCGCCGGTCCACTTGTGCAGCCAGGGGCTGATGACCAGGAAAACGATGCCCGCGCCAACGCCGAGCTGAACCACGGACCAGAACAGGCTGGGCAGGGAGGCGACGTTGTTGGGATCGATTTCACCGGCGAACAACCCGGCGATCAGGTTACCTACGGATGCACCGACAAACCAGATCCCCATCATCTGACCGGCGTACTGCTTGGGCGCCAGTTTGGTGGTGGCGCTAAGGCCTACCGGGCTGAGGGTCAATTCCCCGATGGAGTGCAGGAAGTAGGTCATGACCAGCCAACCCATGCCCACTTTGGTGGTGGCTTCTACCAGCTGAGCGGCGTAGTACATCACCAGAAAGCCCATGGCCATCAGGATCAGGCCGATGCCGAATTTGACCGGGGTGTTGGGGTTGAGATTCTTGGCGGCCAACCGCACCCACATGGCCCCCACAACTGGCGCAAAAATAACGATGAGGGCAGGGTTAACGTTCTGCAGCCAGCCGGCGGGCAGCTCCCAGCCAAACATAAAGCGGTCGGTGTAATCCCGGGCGAACAGGTTCAGCGAAGAACCGGCTTGTTCGAAACCGGACCAGAAAATAGCCGCCCCGATAAAGAGGAAATAAATAACCACCACCTTCTTCTTTTCGTCGTGGGAGAGCCCTCCGCCAAAAAGGATATAGGCAAAATAGGCGTGGGTGGCGGTTACGATGATGATCCCGACCGCGCTGGCGATACCGCGCGCATCGGTCACATTGATGTAGCCCATAACCTGGAGACTCGCCAGGAAAACCACGGTAATGGCGGCGATAATAAGTCCAACCGTGGAATTGCCGGAATCGGTATGGCCTTCCTGTGCGCGTTCCTTGGCTTTGGCGATAATACCGATTTCGCCCAGGGTACCCTGGGTCAGGCGGAATTGCAGGAGGCCGAAGAGCATCCCGATGGCGGCCAGACCGAAGCCCAGATGCCAGTCAACTTTTTCACCGAAATAGGAAACCAGGGTTTGTCCCAAAAAGGAACCGATGTTGATGCCCATGTAAAAGATGGAAAAACCGGCATCCCGCTTGGCGCCGCCTTCGGGATAGAGGTCTCCCACGATGGTGCTGATGTTCGGTTTCAGCAGGCCGGTTCCGCTGGCCACAAAAGCCAGGCCGAGGAAGAAGACGGCCGGAAGCCCGGGGACGGCCAGCAGGGCGTAGCCGATCATGATCAGAATACCGCCGTACCAGATGGCTTTGCGCTGTCCGAAAATATTGTCCGCCAGCCAGCCTCCGGGGAGGGTCAGCAGATAAACAGCGGCGGTGTAAAGCCCGTAAATAGCTCCGGCCGTTTCGGTGGTCAGACCCATTCCGGGATTTGCCAGCCCGAGACCTTCCCGGGCAGCTTCGGTGGTCATGAACAGAAACAGGATAGCGCGCATACCGTAGTATCCGAAGCGCTCCCACATTTCCGTCAGGAAGAGGGTTTGAAGTCCTCTGGGATGCTCTTTAAACATCCAAGCCTCCTTAACCTTGATGAAGTTGAATAATCCGTTAACTAATGCACTCTTTTATGCGAGACGATGCGGTTCAAAAAAACCGCCAAACCGATAAAAGCCGATGTTCGGGTCGGCTTGCGATCAAAAGTAATTGCGGCTTTGTGCAGGGCTTTTGAAAAAACGATGTCCTCTGCTGTATTTTCCCGTAAATCAATCCTTTATCGAAGGAAACGGAACTCCCGAATATATCGGTTTCCCTCAAACTATCAAAGAGAATTACCAGACTTTCCGGGAGCAGGGGCATCATTTAATTCCCTTTGTTGAAAGCCGCTTAAATCGTATTTTTCAAATCGTGAATTTTCGGGTTCCCGGAGGCCGGAACCGGAAACAACCGGTCCCGGTCGTCTGTCTATTATGGTTGGTCTTGTTCCTCAACCCACCCCGGACTAAGACCTAACGGGGTGACGGCCAAGAGGCTAAAATGTTTGAAAAGCACCGGCACTCTTTGCCCGGATTATAATTGTATGCCCATTCGAGAAATTGAAATCACCTTAAAACCGGAGCAGGCGCAGGACCGCGATCTGTGGAAATCCGCCGCCGCCCGAAAATTGCACCTCCCGGTTTCCCGCATCAAAGCCATCGAACCGCTGCGTCGCTCGATTGATGCCCGCAAACGCCCCCCTCAGGTACTGCTGCGCCTGGCGGTATACCTCGACCAGCTGCCCGTTTCGTCCCCAAACCTGACCTCCACACTGCCGGTTTTAAGCGAGGCGCCCCGGGTGATTGTCGTCGGGGCCGGCCCGGCGGGCTATTTTGCCGCCCTGGAGCTTCTGGAACTGGGCATTGTGCCCCTGGTCCTGGATCGCGGTAAGGATGTCCGGAGCCGCCGCAAAGATTTGCGCCAAATTCAGCAATTTGGGGTGGTGGATGCGGATTCCAATTACTGTTTCGGTGAGGGCGGAGCGGGAACCTATTCGGACGGCAAGCTCTATACGCGCTCGCACAAACGCGGCAGCATCGCCAAAATTCTCAAATTGCTGGTCGAACACGGGGCGGATCCGGATATTCTGGTGGACGCCCACCCTCATATCGGGTCTAACAAATTACCGCGGGTGGTGCAGAATATCCGGGAAACCCTGGAATCTCACGGCGCTGTAGTGCGTTTCCAAAGCCGGGTAAGCGATCTGCTGGTCGAAAAAGGTCGTTTGGCGGGGGTGGTGGTAAATGATGCGGAAACCCTCCACGCTGAGGCGGTGTTGCTGGCAACAGGACATTCCGCACGGGATATCTTCGAGCTCCTGCAGCGGCGCGAGATCCGCATTGAGGCCAAACCTTTTGCGGTTGGGGTGCGGGTAGAACATCCCCAGCCTTTGATTGATCGCCTGCAATACGGCAGCCCGGTCCGCCCCAAAGGGCTGCCCGCCGCGGCCTACCGGTTGGCCTGCCAGGTGAGCGAACGCGGGGTTTATTCCTTCTGCATGTGTCCGGGGGGATGGATTGTGCCCGCCTCCACCGCGCCGGGGGAACTCGTGATCAACGGGATGTCCCTTTCCCGGCGGGACAATGAGTTCGCCAATTCCGGGATTGTGGTTTCGGTGGAACTGGAAGACCTGCTGCCGTATCAGGAGCACGGGCCCCTGGCGGGACTGGCTTTTCAGCGGGAAATTGAAAAAATGGCCTTTCTGGCCGGGGGGGATGATACCCAGCGGGCACCTGCCCAGCGCCTGAGCGATTTTGTGGAGGGACGCCTTTCCGCCACCTTGGGTCCGACCTCCTACATCCCGGGCATTCACAGTGCTCCCCTCCACCAACTGTTGCCGGCGGGAATTGCCGCCCGGCTCCGGGAGGGCTTTCGGGAATTTGGGAAAAAAATGAAGGGGTTTTACAGCGAGGAAGCCCAGATTCTGGCGGTGGAATCCCGAACCAGCTCCCCGGTGCGTATTCCCCGGGATGCCGAACATTTGAACCATCCGGAAATCGCCAACCTTTTTCCCTGCGGGGAGGGCGCCGGCTATGCGGGGGGAATTGTTTCCGCGGCCCTTGATGGGCAAAACGTCGCCCGGGCGATTGGGCGCTTTTTTGCAGAAGATGCTAAGAAGAAATGATCCCTTGGAAGGATTGATCCCTTGGAAGGATTGATCCTAAGACTGAAAGACTTGATCCCTTAGATCCTAAGGGGAAAACTTCATGAGGATCAAAGGATCAAAGGATCAAAGGATCAAAGGATCAAAGGATCTATTTCCTCACCCCATCCTGCGCCGGAGAGAGCGGCAGCTCAATGGTCACGGTGGTTCCCACTGCAGGTTTGCTTTCCAGCCGGATGTTCCCCTTGTGCCGTTCTATTATCGAATAAGCTATTGCCAATCCGGAGCTCAGCCGGACCCGGGACTGCCCGGTGGAAAAGCCGAAATCAAACAGGGTGTTCAGGCGTTCCGGGGGAATTCCCTGCCCGGAATCGCTGATCTCCACCTGAATGCCATTCTCGTGACTTCCGGTGGTGATGTTAATTTCCCCGCTCCCGGAAATGGCTTCCGCAGCGTTCTTCAGGACGTTGAAAAAAACCTGATTAAGCTGCCCGGGCCAGCAGAAAATGGCGGGCAGCTTGGGATCGTATTTGCGGTTGATGCGGATGTTCTGCAGCGTTTCCGTCCCCAGAATGGTGATGCTGCTTTCCAGGCCGTTGTGAATGTCCACCTTTTGGAATTCCGACTGATCCAGTCTGGCAAAACTGCGCAGGCTTTTCACCAGTTCGACAATGCGTCCCCCGGCGGTGTCCGCCACCCGAATATTATCCCGTAATAATTTGGTGATCCTGGTTAACTCGTGCAGATAGGCGCTATCCTGGCCGTTGTGATTTTCGCAGAG
>JAGRBF010000321.1:0-1840 GCA_020434205.1 Calditrichota bacterium
ACGGCTGCGCCACCATCAACGGGGACAATCTGCTGAGTATCCAACTGCTCAACACCACCAAAGCCCCCGTTGTCTACAACCTGCAGATCGGCGACCAGTACGCCGCCATAACCATAGACGCCAATGCCCTGCAAACGGTTCGGGTGCAATTGTAACTTACGGGGTATCAAATTGAATTTCCCAGTATTGCATTTTTCGCTAAAAACCCTGCTGGCGGCCTTGTGGCTGGCGGGGTGCTGTTCCATCACCCTGGCCGGGGCGCCGGATTCCACCGCCCCGGGCCGCGCCAATGTCGAAAACCACTGCTTTGCCCTGGATTTTCGCGAGCAGACTTACCAGGTTGGGGACGTGGAGGGCCTTTTCTTCACCACCTTTCCCCACGATGATCCCACCGCCGGAGACGTGATCTACGACCGCCGCAAGTGGGTTAATTCCGATATGCTGAAGCTGGTTAACGGGGACGGTTTGTATCTGTTTATCAAGGCGCGCGGGGATGAAAAGGTGTTTGACTCGTTTCGCATGACCTCCAAACCCTATTACAATCTCGATGAGGCGCATCCCCGGCTGCTGTTCGTTTTTAAAGGACACATGCCCTCCGCCAGGGGGTTATGGCCGGCCTGGTGGCTCAACGGCAGCCTTCAACCGGCATGGACCTATCAAAATAAAACGGCCATAAGCACCGATGCCCATCTGGACACCCTCTCCGGCCGGGGCCATTTTTACGATACCCCATCCGCCGTCAACGGCACGGATTGGCCCGCCGCAGGAGAATTGGACATCATCGAAACCATCAACGGGGAAAACATTGTCCACAACACCCTGCATACCTGCCCGCAAATGTGCGATGCGCGCTGGAACGACGGGGGAGAGCTGATCAACTGCGCCAATGCCCGGGACGGGGATCCCAACGCCGGATGCAGCGGCATCCCCTATACCCTCGATGCCGTTGAGGGAACTTTTGCCTGCCTGTGGGAAAAGGATCGTATCCGCTTTTATTACTGGGCTCCCGGAGAGGCGGTCCGCGAGGCGGGAGGTCCGCTGCACGCCACTCCCAATCCCGATCTCTGGGGCGGTGAAAACCTCAAAAACACCGCGATTTTGCTGGAAACGGAAACCCCTTGCGACAGCGAATCTCACCAGGATTGGCAGTGCAACAACTGCCGGGACAGCAACACCTGCTCCTTCCAAAACATGAAGATGATTTTCAACATAACCCTTTGTGGGAAGTGGGCGGGGGCTCGTTTCGACCAGAGCGGCACCCCCGGAAAAAATTGCCGGTCTTACATTTTTGGGGAGGGAAAAACCGCTATTCACAATCAATTTATCAAAATTGAATACCTGTCGGTGGTCAACATTCCGTAACCGCAATGGAATGGATAGCCGGGCGTGCCGGTGCAAACCGCTTTGCCGGGCGCCGTTTTATATTAACCGCCGGAGAAACCGGAGCCTGAGGTATCCCTATGAAAGCAATAATTGGCAAATGTCTGATGGTTGTCGCCGTATTGCTGGCCATTGGTTGCAGCCGCAAGTCGGAAACCGCTCAGTTAAAAAATGAACCGTCCCAAATCGCTATGGAAGAACTGAAAAAACAATTGCAAACCGGGCACACTGTACCGCCAGAAGCGCCCTTTAAGAAGCGCCCTTTCGAACCCTATATCGATGGCCGCTGGATCGGCAACGCCATTTCCTACGGCTGCTACCGGAAGGGGCAGGCCCCGGGCCAGGTCGGTCCCGCCAAGGCCGAAATCCTGGAAGATCTTAACCTGCTTTCCGGGCAGTGGAACCTGATCCGGGTTTACAATGCCGACGATGATACGGAACGGATTTTGCAGGTGATCGC
>JAGRBF010000321.1:1892-3220 GCA_020434205.1 Calditrichota bacterium
GAGAAGCGCCCGGAACAGAAAAGCGAAAACATTGAGAATGTGCTGCGGGGGATAAAACTCGCCAATCGCTATCCGGAAATTGTTATTGCGGTCAGCGTCGGCAACGAGGCCCAGGTTTTTTGGTCCTGGCACCGCATGGACATGGAAAAGCAGCTTCGTTATGTCCGCGCGGTGCGCAGCAACACCCGGGTGCCGGTAACCGTAGCGGACGATTACAATTTTTGGAACAAACCTGAAGCCGGGGCGCTGGCCGGGGAACTGGACTTTATTGTAACCCATATTTATCCCCTGTGGAACGGTAAAACCCTGGACATGGCCATTCCCTGGATGGACAGCACTTTCAAGGATATTCAGCAACGTTATCCGGAACACCAGGTGGTACTGGGGGAAACGGGGTGGGCAACCACCTATAATCCGGACAAAAAAGGCCCCGGAGAACAGGGCACCCTGATAAAGGGAGAGGTCAGCATTCCTGCCCAGGAACAATACCTGCGCGAACACAACCAGTGGGTGAAGGACAACCAGGTGGTGACCTTTCTGTTCGAAGCCTTCGACGAACCCTGGAAGGGTGGGGGAGAGAGCTCCGGACCGGATGAAGTGGAAAAACACTGGGGGGTTTATTTTGAGAATCGCACCCCCAAACCTTCGTTGGTAAACTATTTAAAGTCAATAAGATGACCCTGTGCGCAAGCGGCGTTGGGGCATCTTCTTTTCCATCACCGCCGTCTTGCGATACCGCGGCTCAAACTTCAATGAAGAGAATTGCCTGATGCAACCCAATAGCCAGCATTATCAAACGCCTCCGGAAGACCGCATTCCCGTTGCCCAGAAACTGTTCTATGGCGTGGGTGCCTTCGTCAACAATCTGCTTGGCGCCGCTATCGGCGGCATGATGATCGTCCTGAATCTCGGCCTGGGGATGAATCCCGCCCTGGTCGGTTTGCTGGGCGGGATTCCCCGTTTACTGGACGCCTTTACCGATCCGCTGATGGGGTTTATCTCCGATCGCACCCGCTCCAGGTGGGGCCGGCGGCGCCCTTACATTTTCTGGGGCGCCATCGCTTCCGGGATCGTCTACGTGCTGTTGTGGCAGCTTCCCGATGGCGAAAGCGAATCTTTTTATTTCTACTATTTTTTGATCGGCTCGCTGATTTTTTACGTGGCCTATACCATTTTTGCCACGCCCTGGGTGGCGCTGGGCTATGAGTTAACCCCGGACTACCACGAACGCACCCGCCTGATGGGGGTTCAGAATTTTATCGGTCAACTGCCTTACCTGATCGCCCCCTGGTTCCTGTGGATAATGACCTACGAAAAATTCTTCGAGA
>JAGRBF010000322.1 GCA_020434205.1 Calditrichota bacterium
TCAAAAACCTGCAATCACTGAGTCTCGATGAGAATCCTCTCATCCCGGAACTTGCCGCGGCCTATTCTCAGGGGACAAAAGTGCTGCTGGCCTATTTGCAGGCCAGGGATGCGGCCCCAATAACCCTCAACGAGACCAAGCTGATTTTGGTGGGGGAGGGAGAGGTTGGCAAAACCAGCCTGCTGGCTTCCTTGCGAGGGGAAAAATTTATCGAGAAACGGGCCACCACCCACGGGGTTGAGGTGGATGTTAAATCGCTGGTGGTCGCGAACCCTGGCACGAATACCGAGATTTCCCTGAACGGGTGGGATTTTGGGGGACAAAACATTTACCGCCATACCCACCAACTGTTTTTTACTGCTCCGGCGGTCTACCTGGCGGTTTGGGAACCCCGCCGCGGGCCGGAACAGTGCCGGGTGCAGGAGTGGATCAAAATGATTAAACACCGCGCCTATGATGAGACGCGCCCGGCAGAAAAGCCCCGCATTCTGGTGGTGGCAACCCATGGCGGCCCTAAAGAACGTTTGGCCCACATCGATGAGCAGGCCCTCAAAGATGAGTTCGGAGAGTTGATTCGCGGGTTTTACCATGTGGACAGCAAGCCGGGCCCGGACGGGGTTTGTTATAACCTGGAAACCCTCAAGACCGCTATTGCTGCGGAGGCGGCGGCCATTCCCAGCGTGGGGCGCACCGTTCCCCAGAGTTGGAAAGAGGTTCTGGAAGCCGTTCGCGCCCGCAGCGAAAAAGAGCCCTATATCTATTTTTCCGATTTTGAGAGCATCTGCGAGGAAAAAGGCGTTTCCAAATCGCTGGCGGAAACCTACGCCATTATTATGAATGAACTGGGGCATCTGATATATTTTCGGGACGATGAAATCCTCAAAAACACCGTAATCCTGAAACCGGATTACCTGAGCAAGGCGGTTAGTTTTATTTTGGAAGACGACCAGACCCGTAATGCCCATGGGTTGATCGAACATCCCCGCCTTGGTACCCTTTGGAACAACCCGGATCGTCCCGCGGGGGAGCGCTACCCGGCCCACCTGCACCCCATTTTTCTTCGACTAATGAACCGCTTTGACCTTTCGTATCAGGTCAGTATGCCTCAGGCAGAATCCCCCCCAACCAGTTTAATGGCCCAACTGGTTCCCAGTATCCGGCCGGAAGGGTGGCAGGAGGCATGGGGACAAAACACAGGGGATGCCGAACGCACTCAGGTCTGCCGAATTCTGGATGCCACCACCGGCCGTACCGTTGAAGCGGAAGGATTAATGTATCGCCTGATTGTTCGTTTGCATCGATATTCTCTGGGTCGGGACAATTACCACCTGAGTCGACACTGGAAAACCGGGATGGTCCTGGACGATGGTTATAACGGGCGGGCTTTTATCGAGGAAATCGACGGGGATATCTACGTTAATGTTCGTGCCGCTTACCCGGAACGGTTTTTGGCCCACCTGTGCGCCGAGGTTCAGTGGCTGGTAGAACATTTCTGGAAGGGTTTGGACGCCCGTTTATATGTTCCCTGTCCGGGGGAAAGCTGCAAGGGGCTGTTGGAGCTGGGTGAAATTATGGATTTTAAAAGCAACGGGATTCCCAAAGTCCGTTGCGGGGTTTGCAGACAATTTCACGACATCGATGGTTTAATGACTTCTCAAAAGCCACGACCGGATTGGCAGGAAGCGATGATGGAACTTCGCGAGGGACAACGGGAAATTTTGCAGGCACACCAAGTAGGCTTCGACCAATTGAGCACCCAGTTAAAGGTGCTGATGAGCCAGGCGGACGAACAGTACGCCAAATTATTGGCCTGGCTATCCGATCCCGCCAAGGACGGACCGCGTTTGTTTAGCCTGCTCCCCGTTACCCGCAGCAAGTTTAATCCGCGCGAATGGACCAGTGAAAAGTTCCATTTGCTGCTTTGGTGCGAACATTCGAAACTCCCGGTTTCCTTCTGGCATGGCCCCAAAAGCCGACAAGGGATTATTGAGATCGAACTCAAACGCGATTGGTTTGAGAGAGCAGCGCCATTTTTGAAGGTATTGACCAGCACCCTGAGCCTGGTCCTGCCCGTGGCATCTGCGACCGTTAAACTTTCCATGGCCGATGAGGACTACAAAAGCATTTCCAATCAGCTCGAATTCACCCAGAAATTTATCGATTCGTCCTTAAAAGGAGCTGAGAAATTCAACGAGTGGTTGGACCGTGGGGACAATTTCTCCAGGCCAAACGAGCCAGAAGAAGTGGATGATCTTACCCCGGCAGGCGGAAGTGCGCTCCGAGAACTGCATGCCTTGCTAAGGGAAAAGGACCCGGGGTTTGGGGGGCTGGTTCGGGTCCAAAACAAACGTCACGAATTTTTATGGGTCCATGAACGTTTTGCCGGAGAGTATTAAGCAATCGCCTTCATGCCTTGCTAAAAAACAAAAAAGACCGAACAACTGAGATCCTTCTCGGGATCCAACAGTCATTCGGTCTTTTTGTCTTCAAATGAGAGCCGCTGAGCGGAGTCGAACCGCTGACCTGATCATTACGAGTGAACTGCTCTACCAACTGAGCTACAGCGGCGTTACAAGCCGGGCAAATATAGGCCCGTGGGGGAGGGGATGCAATAGAAAAAGGAGAGGGCGAAGGGGCGAGAGGGCGAGAGGGCGAAGGGGCGAAACAGTATGGGGGTGTCGGGGTAGAATGTTTATTACCTCGATACCTCGATACCTCGACACGTGCCGGAGGTGCTAACCGGAGGCACAAGGCCCTGTATCTTTACAATTCCATCTTGAGAAATTAGCCGCAGGGAATTACATTATCATCAGAATTTGAATCGCTGGTGCCCATGGAATCCCTGATCACGGTTATAAATGCCCTGCTGCCCCTGCTCTACCTGGGACTGGTGGTGGCTTATGCCCGCTATTTTTACAGCCCTTCTCCGGAAATGGAAGGGCGCCTGACCGTGGCCCTGCCCGGGGTGATCGCCTTTCACCTGCTGGAAATGGTCCTGCGGGTGCTTTTCCTGGAGCGTTTTCCCATGGCCAATTCCCCGGAAGCGGCTACCGCCCTGGCCCTATGCCTGGCCCTGATTTACTGGTACCTGGAATGGCAGATCAAGGTCAAAACCACCGGAGCCTTCCTATTAGCGCTCTCCTTGCTCCTGCAGATTTATTCCTCCCTGAGCATCTCCCACGTGGGAGAGGTAGCGGACTTCTTCGCCAACCCCCTCTTTGTGTTTCACACCACCTCGGTGCTGCTGGGCTACACCGCCTTTTTTGTGGCGGCCTTTTTCGGGGTACTCTACCTGCTGCTGCATTACCAGATTAAAACCGCCGGTTTCGGGATCGTTTTCAGGCGCATGCCTCCCCTGGAAACCCTCGGTGAAATGTGCGGCAAGGCCATCATCCCCGGATTTATCCTGCTCAGCAGCGGCATCCTGATGGGCATCTACTGGCGCAACGCCTCCTTCCCGGACGATCCCCATTTCGACCCCAAGGTGGTGCTCACCTATGCCATCTGGGTCTATTACCTGCTCCTGGCTCTGGGACGGCTCAGCCGCCGCCTTTCCGGCAAATTGCTGGCCTACGGCACCCTGATCGGCTTTGTGCTGATTACCCTGAATTACCTGGTTATCCGCTTTGTGGTCTCCAGCTTCCACAATTTCGGGTAGCAAGCGGGCCCCAATCAAAAGAGGGTTTGCTTCCCTCAATATTCTTTGATAATTTGGGCCCGTCATTGAAGATCGCATTCGTCGCGCCAACCGCCAAAGCGCTAAACCGCGAAAGACCTCTTTCAGTATCTGAACCTGCGCCTTTCGCGATTTCGGGTTTTCGCGGACAAACAAGGCAACGCGCTTCAACCTCTCGCTACATTTGTTTTCCGGATCCCCGACGCGCCTGGCCAGGCATGGTTATGGTGTGTTTTGAACCGCCAGGGCACGAAGGCAGGTCGATTGACGTTATTACCGCGAAAACGCGAAAATGATTGTCAAAACGCCCTAGTCGACTGTCAATTATGGTGAGTCCTGTTCGTCATCCCGGCAATCTTTAGGCCGGGA
>JAGRBF010000323.1 GCA_020434205.1 Calditrichota bacterium
TGGGGGAGCAGTGGTCCCCGAAAGTCGCCCCTGCCAGAACCGCGGCGGTAGTGCTAAGCAGAATCAGCATGGCGTGGGCCTCCCCGATAGCCGGATCCAGGGTGGGGGCCTGATGGGCCAGAGGAATGGCAATGGGCATCAGGATGGCCATGGTGCCCCAGGAGGTGCCGGTGGCGAAGGCGATAACCGCGGCAGTGATGAAAACAAACAAAGGGATGAGTTGCGGCAGCAGAAAGGAACTGGTGATTTGCAGAACATAGGCCCCGGTGAAAAGCTCCCCGCAGACGTCCCCGATCATCCAGGCCGCGGACAGGATCACCGCTGCCATGGTCATGGCCCGGATACCGCTCACCCAGGCCTCCATGGCGACCGTCAGCTTGAGGACCCGTCCGGCGGTGGCCATCACGATGGCGGTAAGGCTGCCCAGGAAAGCCGCCCACATCAGGGTGGAAAAGGAATTGCTCTCCCCAATGATGATGCTCAGCTTTCGGAAGGCGGATAGAGGTTCGCTGCTGGCGCCGATTTTTTCCATTCCCGGGTCCCAGCCGGTATAAAGCAGCCCCAGCGATACGGTCAGGATAACCACCGCCACCGGAATCAGGGCGAAGCGGGAGCGTTTGGGGGTATTTTCATCGGCGATCATGGCCTCGTCGTCCAGTTTGGCCAGAGGGGTGGCATCCGCCCGTAGCACGTGCCCGGTTTGGCGGGCCCGGGTTTCGGCATGCCACATGGGGCCGAAATCCCTCAGCATATAGGCAATCATCAATCCGAATGCCAGGGAGAAAAGCGGGTAAAAATTTAGGGGAATGGTTTTGATGAAGGTCAGATAGGCGTTTTGCTCCACCCCCATGGTCTGGAAAGAATCATTGATCAGGCTGATCTCGTAGCCGATCCAGGTGGACACCAGGGCGATATTGGCCACCGGCGCCGCGGTGGAATCCACCAGATAAGAGAGTTTTTCCCGGGAAATGCGCAAGCGGTCGGTGAGGGGGCGCATGGTATTGCCGACGATCAGGGTGTTGGCGTAGTCGTCGAAGAAGATCAGAATGCCCATCAGCCAGGTGGAGACCTGTCCCCCGCGCGGCCCTTTGGCGTAGGCCGACATACGTTCCACAATGCCCTGGGTGCCCCCGGCTTTGGAGATCACCCCGACCATGCCGCCCAGGACCAGGCTGAAAACCAGAATGTAGACGTGGTCGGCATTGGCGAGAGTGGAAATCAGATACTTGTCGAAGGTGTAAAAAAATCCGGTGATCAGATTATAATTATAAATCAGGGTTACCCCGATCCACACCCCGAAGAACAGCGCCACGATAACCTGCCGGGAGATCAGGGCGATCAGGATGGCCAGCAGGGGCGGCACCAGGCTCAAAAAAGCGGGAATGGTGTGCAGGCTGGCGCTCTGGCTGTGAGCCCCCACCGTAATGGTTAAGGCATTGCTTCCGGCGTGGTGAAGGGTGAGTTTATCGATTTCGATATCGGGGGATTCGCTGAGGGAGAAGCTTTTTTGGCCGCTGGCCAGCACCTTGCCTTCTCCGTCGAGGACCTGGTATGAGGTGGGGAGGCTGTCCTGCCCCAGAAAAGCGGCCAGGCTGGGGTGAATGGTCAGGGAAAAGGGGACCCCGCTCAAAGCGACCTGCGGCAATTTGACGCTGAAGGGCGCCTCACCCTCCGGCGGAGAAGCCAGCACCCGGCCGGCGCCCAGAATCAGCAGCAACGAGATCAACAAAACCGGGGTCTTTAACCGAATCATAACAGGCTCTCCGCTGGTGGGGTTGTGGGAAACGAATGAGCCTAAATTATGATATTTCGTTCAAATAGCCAAGGACCTCAGGCCTCTTGTTGGGCGGGGATTTGTTCCTTCTCGGCTACCAGGGCCTGATAACGTCGCCCGATGGCGATGGCCACCAGCAGCCAAAATACCACCAGCACCAGATTCACCCAGGCGAATTGAGCAACCGAAAAGACAAAAACGGTGGTGCCCAGGAAGACCGTCAGGGCGGAAAGCACATCGCCCAGGCGCACGAAAATGGTGTCGATGGCCTGCTTGGCCTTGTATTTTTCCTCCCGGGTGGTGGGCAGGAAAACCACCCCGCGCAGGGTGTTCATCAGCGAATAGTCGGTGGCGTTTTCCCCGGTTTTACTCCAGCGTACGATGCCCAGAACGGGGAACAGGGCGGTCAGCGAGTAGCCCCCCAGGGCGATTATGGGGAGGATCATCAGGGCCAGCCTTACCCCGAGGTATTTCAGAATGCGGGA
>JAGRBF010000324.1:0-1525 GCA_020434205.1 Calditrichota bacterium
GCAACAAGGCGGGAATTCGGGATTTTCGGTTGTGGGGGCTATTCTGCAAGGCCGTATTCCTTGATCTTGCGGTACAGGGTTCTTTCGCTGATGTTCAGAGCCCGCGCCACCTTGCGGCGGTTACCGCGGTATTTGTTGAGGGCCATTTCGATCATATCCCGTTCCATATCTTCCAACGGTTTGATCTCGCCATCCGCATCGTCGTTCTCCAGGGTGGAATAAACAACATTTTCGCGATAGCCATTGGCGGGAAGGCGTTCGGCGATTTTCAGGAGCATGGCCCGCATGTCCTTAATCTCCATCCCCAGAGACACCAGGGCTTTGTAAACCAACTCCCGCTCCGCCTCCTCGATGGACCGGCCCATGGGCATGGGAAGGGTGGGCGTGGAATTAACCTGCACCGGATCCTCATAGACGTGGAGGTGTTCCTTTACCATGTCCACATCGACTTCCTGGCCCTTGGACAGCACCACCACCGTTTCCACAAAATTGCGCAATTCGCGGACGTTTCCCGGCCAGCCGTAGTTGCGGATCGCCTCCAAAGCCCGGGAGGTAAATCCTTGAAAAACAATGTTTTCTTTGTTTTGAATATCGCGGACGAATTTTTCCAGGAGCAGAACGATATCCCCGCGGCGCTCCCGAAGGGGCGGGAGTTTGAGTTCCACGGCCTTCAGGCGGTAATACAGATCCTTGCGAAACTCGTTCTGGCGCACCATTCTTTTGAGGTCGCGGTTGGTGGCGGCAATAACCCGCACATCGCTGCTGCGCAGCTCGCCACTGCCTACCCGCATAAAATCCGCGGTTTCCAGGACTCTCAGTAATTTAACCTGAGTCTGAAGCGACATTTCCCCGATTTCATCCAGCAAGAGGGTGCCACCGTCGGCCAGTTCAAAATAGCCCTTTTTGGTGGCGATAGCCCCGGTAAAGGCCCCTCTTTCGTGACCAAAAAGTTCGCTTTCCAGTAGAGATTCGGGAATGGCCCCGCAGTTTACGGTGATCAGGCTGCCTTTGCTGCGCGGACTGAGAGCGTGAATGGCCCGCGCAAAAACCTCTTTCCCGGTGCCGCTTTCCCCGCTGATCAGGACCGAGATATTGGTCGGGGCAACGGTCATGATGAGTTCGATGACCTCCCGGATCTCTTCCGAGCTGCCAACGATGCCCAATTCGTCCTGCGTTTTTTTGTATTTGTTCAATATTGCCACTGTAGGCGGACTCCTTGCTGTGAGGCAAAGTTAATTTTAAGCCGGGCGGAATGCAAGCATTAGTTGGGCAAGCAAGTTTAGCCCCTGAAAGACTTTAGGCAGTGTTTGGGAATTCCCCTCCGGCACCCGGAAAATCCGTACGGGTTATGGAGCCAGGTTGCGGTTTCGGGAAAGAACGCTCAGGAAAACCAGCGGCGCAGGTGTTCGGAGATTTCCGCGGGGCTGGCCGCCAGGATGGGCTCGACCGGGAGGGCGTTGAGAAAGACCTTGCCGTAAAACTTGCGGATAACGCGGTTGTCCAGGATCAATACCGCCCCGAAGTC
>JAGRBF010000324.1:1692-2159 GCA_020434205.1 Calditrichota bacterium
ATCAGCACCTGCTCCAGGGCCTTTCCCGGGACGTCGACCCCCTCCCAGAAGCTGTCTGTTCCCAGCAACAAACCCTGACCGTCCTCGCGAAAACGGCGGATCAGATTCTGGCGCGTTCCGTCCATCCCCTGCCCCAGCAGCGTTTGGCGGCGCTCTGCGAAAGCCGGCTTCAGTTCCTGATACACCTGGCGCAGCATGGCATAAGAGGTAAACAGAGTGAGGGTCCCGCGGGGGTTTTCAACAAAAAGCAGGTTCAGCAAATCCCGCAATTGCTCGACATATCGGAATTGGCCCGGATCGTTCAGGAAAGAGGGCACCAGCAGCATGACCTGTTCCTGATAATTAAAGGGTGAATCCAGAAGGCGGGTGGCCAGGCGCTCTGACGGGGCATAGTGCAGGCCGACCCGATTCAAAAAATAGTTGAAGTCGCTGCGAATGGCCAGGGTGGCAGAGGTAAAGACGGCCGA
>JAGRBF010000324.1:2214-9235 GCA_020434205.1 Calditrichota bacterium
GCGTAAAGGCGGGTGTCGTCGCTGTCCTCCCGGGAAGGCAGTTCGTACCAGTAAACAAAATTGTCCCATTCGCTGGTAAGCAGAAATTCCAGATTGGCGGTAATACTCTCTTCCTGAGCCTGTTGAGCGGTGAGGTCCAGGAAAATCTGACGCTGATATTCGAAGCTTTCTTCTGGCAATTCCCGCAGATATTCGATCAAATCGTTAAGCACCTTACGGCATTTTTTGAGCAAGCCGTGGAAATTCTCGAAGTCGGGCATCAGGGACTCAAAAAAAACGGGCGCGGCGATATACCGTTTGCGGAAACTGCGCTGATCGCTAACCCCCTGGCTTTTTTCCCGCAGAAAACGGGTGAGTTCGCGAAAAAAGACCTGACTCTCCGCGGCAGCGGGCACCAGCAATTCGATCAGGGATTCGACAAAGCGGTCCAGGGTGTCCACGGTATTGGAGGGCATATCGCTCTTCTGGCTCTGTTTGCGAAGCTGTACCAGAATACCGGTGGGAAACCGCTCCTTGCTGTAGATTTTTCGGAACAGATCCCGGAACTGCCAGATGGTGCTTTCCACCCCGAGGTATTCGGTGGCGGTCTTTTCCATATTGTGGGCTTCGTCGACGATCAGATGGCGATATTCCCCGAGGATGGCGTTGTCGGCGGCCAGGTCGGAAAAAAGCAGGCTGTGGTTCACCAATACCAGATGCGCGGTTTTGGCATTATTGCGCGCCCGCATCAGGAAGCAGCGATCGTAATACCGGCAGTTGCGTCCGGGACAATAGTTGTTCTCGGCGATGAACTTGCTCCACAAGCCGGGATTGCGCTCGGACCGGAAGCCGCCGTTTTCGGAAATATCGCCGGTTTCGGTCTGCTGGGCCCAGAAATAAAGGGGGAGCATTTGGGCCCGCTCCCCGGCGTTGAGGCGGGAGCCGGTGTCGTGCATTACCGTCGCCCACTTGTCCAGACACAGGTAATTACCCTTGCCTTTCAGCAGGACCGCCTTAAAAGGGCGTTTGGCAATGCTGTTGAGCACCGGCAGGTCTTTGAAAAAAAGCTGTTCCTGGAGGTTCTTGGTGTTGGTGCTGATAACCACCCTGCCCTCCTCCATGGGACGGGAGGTGGCCCATTCGATGGCCGGTACCAGATAAGCCAGGGATTTTCCGGTTCCGGTTCCGGCCTCAACCGCCAGCAACTGGTCGCTGTTGAAACCATCGGCAATAGTTCCGGCCATATCGACCTGGGGACCGCGCACCTCAAAAACCCCGAATTTGCGGGCCAGGGTGCCTTCTTCCCCAAAAAAGTTTTCGATTTCCTGCCGGTCTATGTAGGCGCTTTCATCCCCTTCCCGGTGGAGAACATCCTCGCCGATGATGTTGTAAAAATTGGCGTTAATGTCGAAGGCGGTGCGATCGATCCCCTCCGGAATATGGAATTGGCCGCTGGCCAGAAAAAGGGTCAGGGTTTCCAGGAATCCAGCCACGTGCTCTCCGGCCGGGGCGGCAATTTCATGCAGCTTCTTGGCATCCGCCAGGCGGGTTTTCACAATGGTCGGGAGCATAGCCAGGAGCAACTGTCCGCAGACCTCCGCATCCGGGCCGGCCCGATGGGCTTCCGGCAGGGAGATGTCGAAGCTGCCGGCCAGATTTTCCAGGGCGAAAGAGGGCAGGAACGGGAAAAAAATACGGCCCAGCAGCAGCGTATCGATAACCGGATTGGGGAAGTAGCGGAATTCCTTCTCCTTGCCGCTCCACCCGCTGAAATCCGATTTGACGCGGCGGGCGTGGTATTCCAGAAAGCCGAGGTCAAAACCTGCGCTGTGGGCAACAATCGGGGCGCTGCCGATAAAATCGCGCACCTCACCCAGCTTTTCCGCGAAGGTTGGAGCCTCGCGAACGGTCTCGTTGCTGATCCCGGTCAATTGGGTGATAAATTCCGGAATCGGGATGGCGGGTTTTAGCAGGGTTACCAGGCGGTCTTCCACTGCGCCATTGCGAAACCGAACGGCGGCAAGCTCAATAATATCATCGCTTTCCGGCCGGAGACCGGTGGTCTCAACGTCCAGGGCAACGAAGCTCTCCAGCTTCAGCGCGGCGAGAATTTCGGGGGTCAGGAGATCCAGCTCTGGCATAATCCGATCGGGTAAAATGAAGCCCCAAAGTAAGACATTGCCCCGGGCATTTCAAGCAAAAGCGCGCACCGGTCGACCGGGTGCCGATTAATCCATTTATTTTAGGGCGAATTCGCCTTATATTCGGGAAACTTTCATGAAGCTCGTCGGTTAGTTAGAGACGATCGTCATCAAAGCAAAAAGGACAGGTATGATCAGACGTTTTGTGCTTACGCTCCTGGCAGTAACCACTTATTTAACCGGACTATCGGGCCAAACGGAGCTCGGCAAGTATGCCGGCGAGTTTATGGCCATTGATGTCTCGGCCCGTGCTCAGGCGATGGGCGGAGCCTTTGGGGCTATTTCCGATGACGTTTTCGCCGCCTTTTACAATCCCGCCGGACTGGCCCAGGTTCAGGCCACCCAGGTGGGATTCACCCACACCCAGCAGTTCCTTTCCTCCGTCAATTACGATTATATCGGTTTTGCCAAACCGTTTGCCAGCGGAAAAACCTTTGGCGCCAGCCTGATCCGGCTGGGCATCGACGATATCCAGAGCGTTCCCCAGGCCGCCGGCCTCTACGACGAGCAGGGCATTTTGCGCGGGATAGATTTCAGCCAGGTGGACAACTTCAACGCCGCCGACTACGTTTTTTTCGTTTCCATGGGTCAGCAGTTCAGCACCCGCATGCTGATCGGGTTTAATGCCAAGTTGGTGCGACGGGATCTGGGCAGTAACAGCGCTACCGGAATCGGTTTCGACGGCGGCCTGATGTTCCGGGTAAACGAGCGCCTCAAGGTCTCGGCCATGGTGCGCAACCTGACCACCACCCTGATCGCCTGGGACACCGGCCGCAAAGAGCTGGTGAGCCCTTCCCTGCGGTTGGGCAGCGCCTATCGGGTTCCCCTCCCCGCCCTCAACGGCTACTTCATCCCTAATGTCGATATTATTCTCCAAACCCAAAGCCTGCAAAACCTCAGTGATAAAGCCATCGGCGGGGCATTCAGCGGTGCGGCCGGCGGAGAGTTGGTGGTCATGGAGCGTCTCGCCCTGCGCGGCGGTTACGACGAACTTCAGCGAATCAACTTTGGGGTGGGGATTCGCATCCCCCATATCGACGTCGACTATTCCTTTACCGGATACGATCAGGAACTGGGAAATGCCCACCGGATCGGCCTGATGGTCAATTTCGCCGAATAAGTCTCCCGATCCTTCATTCCTTGCGTGGCCGGCCACGAAAATCCTCCGACCGGCCACTCCATATTTATTCACCCCTTTGAATAAACCCCCACATTTCACCGGGTTTTTACTTTCAGACTGCACAATTCAGGACTTTGCTCACGTTTGTGATTTTCGCAAGGGATATATTTAGCGCAAACATTAAGTTGCAGCTTTCTACCAAGTATCCAGAAGGACCCATGGCATCCCCTTTCCAGTTCCGACGTGTGCGCCAGTATTTCAGCATTCTGGTTTTGATATTCGTTTACATCGTCACCTCAGGATTGATGTTATTTGCCCTCAAAACCTCAGTGCGCAATCACTTCAAGGATTTGTGGATTGAAGAGGCGTTTCAGCTGACCAATCAGGTGGAACGGGCTGCTAATTTCGAAAGCCTCCCGATGGAGAATCTCGGCGAGGAAAAACGCCAGGAGGTTCAGGAGCTTTTACGCCGTCTGACCCTGGGAGGCTCGGTTATCGAAGAGATCTTCCTGATTGGCACCAACAATCAGGTTTTGTTCTCCAGCAAACCCAGCCTTCAGGAAAGTTTCGAAAAAAGGCCCTACGTTCAGGACAAATACCTTTCCAAACAAAAGGAACTTCTGTTTTACAACCGCACCGATTCCACGGTCGCCATTTCCGTTTTCAAACCGGTGGATTACAACACCCGTCGACTGGGCAACCTGCGTCTCAATGTTGTTATATCCGATTTGAGGGCGGCAAAATCGACCGAGTTTTCCATGCTGCTGGGATGCGGCATCTTTTTGCTGGTGGTGGGAATTATCTTCTTCTATCTGGCGTTTAATTCCCGCAAAATTCACCTGCCGGGGGTGGAGCGGGCCCGCGAGGAGGAAAGCCCGGAAAAACAGGAGGAAGGCGAAGAAAGCGCCCCTTCCCTCCTGCCGGAGCGCCTGGACAAGGTGGACGAAGAGTTTGGCACCCTTTTTATGAGCCTCAACAAACTCTATGAAAACACCGACGATCTGGATCGCACCTTTTCCGATTCCGAGAAAAAAATCCACTACATGATGCGGGTCCTCAACCAGGGTTTTCTGCTGCTGGATCTGGATATGAACCTCATTTCCTTCAACGAATTTTTGATCGACCTGCTGCGTTTCCGGACCACCTCCAATGCCCGGGTAAAGGTCGAAGAGGTATTGCGGAAGAATCCCCAGCTAACCGAAATCTTTCAGCGCGCCAAGGATCCCATGACCCACGAGGTCAAGCGTAACAGCACCGTAAATTTGCTTAACGGAAGTAAGATTCCGGTTGACGTTTTTGCTCATCCGGTTTATAATGGGAGAGAAATGTACGGGGTGGTGGTTTACCTGAAGGATACCAAGGTTCTCAAGGAACTGGAGCATTCCCTTCAGCGCAGTATGAAATACGGGGTTATTTCCAAACTCGCCTCCAGCATCGGACACGAGATCAGAAACCCGCTGAGCTCCCTGGCCATTCATACGGAAATCGTCGACAGTATGGTCGAACGGTCGATTTCCGATCCGAATCGTTTAACAAAGATCAAAAAATCCATCAGCATTCTCAACTCCGAGGTTGAACGGCTTAACAAGTTGATCGACCAGTTCTTCAAACTGGCCAAAACCCGGGAAGCCACCCTCAGCCTGGAGCATATTAACGATCTCATGAATGAGGTGGTGGACCTGATCTATCAGCAGGCTTTGGAAAAGAATATCAACATCACCAAACATTTTGCCCCGAGCCTGCCGATGGTGAAGATATCCAAGGACCAGCTCAAGCAGGTGTTGATCAATCTGGTATTAAATGCTTACGACGCGATTGGAGAGCGCGAGGGTGGTGAAGTGGCCCTTCAGACCGAATTCCGGGAAGGGAAAGTGCTGGTATCCGTAAAAGACAACGGTTCCGGTATCCCGGTGGATGTGCAAAAGAACATTTTCGATTTGTATTTTACCACCAAAACCAGCGGCGGTGGTATCGGCCTGGCCATATCCCGCAAAATTGTGGAAGCACACGAGGGGCGTTTGTATTTTGAGACGAAGCCCCGCCTTGGCACCACCTTTATCATGGAATTGCCGACGCTTCAAAACTAAGAGAGGAATTACATGGACACATATCGCATCCTGATTGTGGATGATGAAGAGAATCTGCGCTCCGGAATGATGACCATTCTGGAGGATGAAGGATTCGAAGTGGAAGAAGCCGCAAACGGACGCGAAGGCCTTGAAAAGCTTGAAAAGGGTATTTTTGACCTGATTATAACGGATTATAAGATGAACGAAATGGACGGTCTGAATTTCCTGAAGCAGGCCAAGAAGGATTTCCCGTCCATGAAGGTCATAATGGTTACCGGGTTCGGCACCATCGAACACGCCGTGGAGGCGATGAAGCTGGGGGCCATCAACTACCTTCAAAAGCCGGTAAAACCCAAAAAACTGGTGGATCTGGTCAAGAATGTGCTGCAAATCGACGAGCAACCGGTCGACAACGATTCCCGCAAAAAGCGCCTTAGCAAATATTACCACTTCAACAACCTGGTGGGCCAGAGCAAGGCCATGCAGCAGGTTTACCGGCGGATAAAAGAGGTTGTGCCTACCGATATCCCGGTGTTGATTATCGGCGAAAGCGGAACGGGAAAGGAAATGGTGGCTCAGGCCATTCACGCCATGTCCACCCGCAAGAATAATCCTTTTGTGGCGGTTAACACCGGGGCCATTCCCAAAGAACTGGTCGCTTCGGAACTCTTTGGACACCTGAAAGGGGCCTTTACCGGGGCTATTGCCGACAAAAAGGGCAAGTTTGAGGAAGCCAATACCGGCACCCTGTTTCTCGACGAAATCGGCACGATGAGCCTGGAAGTGCAGATCAGCCTTTTACGGGTTCTGGAAACCCAGATCATCGAACGGGTGGGCAGCAACAAGTCTATCGCGGTGGATGTTCGCATTATTGCGGCGACCAACGATAATCTGGAAAAAATGATCGAAGATAATCAGTTCCGGGAGGATTTGTATTACCGGCTCAATGTCTTCACCATCGAACTCCCGGCCCTGCGGGAAAGGGTCGCGGACATCCCCTACCTGGTCAATTATTACCGGGAATCTTTCAATATAGAACTCAACAAATCGGTTAGCGGTATTACCCCCCGCGCTATGGAAGCCTTGAAAAGTTATCAGTGGCCGGGCAACGTGCGCGAGCTCCGCAATATCGTTTTGCGTGCGGTTTTGAGCGCCGCCGATACGGTGGATATCAAACACCTGCCACCCATGATTATGAAGCCCGGTCTGGGACAGGGCGGGGTTACCTTCAAACCTGGAATTCCCCTTTCCGAAGTGGAAAAAACCATGATTATCCAGACTTTAAAGGCGGTAAAGGGCAATAAGTTGCGTGCAGCTTCTATCCTGGGGATCAGCCGGCGGAGCTTATACAATAAACTGGAAGAATATGAGATCAGCGAAACCGAAATGTAAAACATTTACACATTTTGGGAGGGCCGGCCGGAACACCACGGGAGGGTGAAGGGATGGGATGCGCATGGATTGGGGGTTTATTTGATGGAAGCAAACTGGCAATATCTTTGCTACAATAAGGCAGAACTTGATCACCGCACATTAATTCACAACCGGAAGTGAGAGGTACCAATGTCCGAAAATGGTATGAAGAAAATTCTGTTGGCCGAAGACGACCGCAATCTGAGCCGGAGCATGGACACCTGGCTGACCCTGGAGGG
>JAGRBF010000325.1 GCA_020434205.1 Calditrichota bacterium
ATGGTGGAATTGCCCACATTGGCGATCCGGGCGGTGTCCTGGTCAAACCAGTTGCCCGGGGCGCTTCCCACGAAACCGTTGTTGAGCCAAACCTGAACATCGTGGGCAATGGGCACATCGTTGAAGGCGGCTCCGAAGGATTTTCCGGCCATCATCACCGAAACCGTGACCGGATTAAAGGAGCTTTCATCGGGGTGGATTAGCTCAAATTCGTATTGTTGCTTACCAACCGCTTTGATGCCGCTGTCGAAAAACCACTGATCGCGCTGGTAGGAAAGCTTTTCCTGGTAGGAGGCACCCTGGCGCTCAAAACGGCGGTTTTCCTCGAAATGTTGGGTGCTGGTAAAAAAGAAGGACGGATTAAACTCCCCCGGGGTATCTGTGGTAATGCTGCCGCTTTCCTCGACCATGCGAGCTCCGGGATCTCCCCCCCAGGAGAGCCAGTAGACGTTTTCGTCGGTAAACGGGTCGCTGTAGACATCCGGGTATTGGTCGATCAAGGTGCGTTGATTGGGTTCTCCCCAGAATTCCAGATAATCCTCGGCGTTAAATTCCCCGTCGCGATCCCCAATCAGGAAAAAAGCTACTTCAAGACCACGGTTTTCCAGGCGAAGGGTTCGGGGATCAATATCGGATAAGTTGATGCCGGCTTCCTCAAGATCCGCACCACGCACCTGATAAATATCGTCACTGTCGACGATCAGGCGTACCCGTGCGGTCCCCTGAAAGGCGCTGCTCTTTTCCAGATTGGCGAACTTTAGTTGGGGTTGGAGCGGATTAACCCGGTTCATCTGGCGATCGTTGATAACCAGTTTTTGCAGCAGATCGGCTTCTTCGGCGGGAACGGAATTGAGGGTCGCACCGGCGTTCGGATAGGTTATTTGAACCCGGAATTTTTTGAAGAAGGTCTGGCCGTCGGGGCGGTTCAGCAAGGGATATACAATCAGGGTATGCAGCATGTAATCCCGGAACTGTCCGAGGGCTTCCACCTGGCAAATCTTTTCGGGAAATGTCATGGCGGCGGCTTCCGGCTCCGGTTCTACAAGAACGGCACGATTGGCAATAAGACTGTTCTCCGGGACTTCTCCAGCCACCTTATCGTCAAACAGAATCACCTGAAAGCCCGGATAAGCCTGGGTTTCCAACGGGGTAATACGGATATCGGTTCTGTCTCCGGGGACCATCAGGGGCACGGACAGGACCGGCAATTGCGGTAATCCGGGAAGGTTGTTCTGAACCATTCCGGGAAAAGAAAAACGTTTCAGAGTAGGCTGCTGGCTGGAAACAGACTCAACAACCGGTTCCGGAAACTCGAACAGGAGGGTCATTCCTTCCTGGGTCTGGGACTCGATGGTGTAATAGGTGTTTTGTGCAGAAAAATCCGTCTGGGCTGATGCAGTGGCCAGAAGCAAGGCAGCACCGGCAAGCAGGGAGGAAAGGGAAAATTTCATTGGCAATGATCGTTTCGAATTCGTTGGCAAGATTTGCGACAGTATAGGTTATTTCGGGCTAAAGGTTGTGCCGGGGATCAAGGGATTCTCAAACCGGTTATAAGCGTTCCAGGCACCTTGAACCATGGCTGGCCTTCCCAAAATAGGTCCGTCTAACCGGGGTAAAAGAGGGAAAAATCCCCCCCTGATACAAAACAAAGGGATTCCCGGAGCACTTCTCAGGAATCCCTTCTGAAAATTGTCTTGCAAAGCACCCGGGGACATAACCCTGTTCCCCGGGAAGAGTATCATACTATCGCAGGTAGACCAGTTTCCGCACCTCCTGGAAGCGCGCGGATTCGACCGTCATTACGGCGTAATAAACACCGGAGGTAACCCGGTTGCCGCTGTTGTCGGTGGCATCCCAGGCGAATGTGCTGAACTCGCCGGCTTCCATGCTGCGGTTGCGGAGAATCGACTTCACTTCCTGACCCAGGGCGTTGTAGATCACCAGGTTAACCTGAGCGGCTTCCGGCAAGGAGAAGCGGAAATTGGTGCTCGGGTTAAAGGGGTTGGGATAGTTGGGCTGCAGCGCATACGTCTCCGGCAGGGCCAGAGGGGTAGCGGATACAACGCCCAGATTCTCGTGAACCGTTCCGTCAAAATCGCGGGAGGTGAGCTTGTAATAATAGGTCTGATCGGCAATCACACTTTCATCCACGAACGTGTATTCGGTCGGATTGTTGGAATTGCCCTGACCTTCGATGATGCTCAGGTTTACGCGATCGGTGAAGGGGCCATCGGCGCTTGCGGCGCGATAGATAAAGAAACCTTCGTTGTTGATTTCACTTTCGGTTACCCAGGCCAGGGAGACTTTTCCATAGCCGCTCTGAGCGGAATAGGACGTCAGGGATACTGGCAGAGAGTAATCCGATGTTGTGGTGTAAGCGCCTGCTGCTAATGGCGAAATATTGCCCACATCATCAGTAGTGCGCATGGCAAAGTATTTGTTACCAACGGTAGCCCCAGTCATATTGATTCGCCAGATGCCCGCGGAATATGCCGGTTTTCCAGTTGTATTGACGGGGCTGGCAGCGTCCCATTCGCCGTCTGTATCAATGGGACCGTTAACTTCATCGGTCCAGCGAATTTCATAATTTGTGGGATCACCTGTCAAACCGTCATCACCAGAACTGTTGATATTCCAGTTAGCAAAAACAAACAACTGGTTATCACTATCGGTGGTAATACCAAAACCAAGCACCGTTCCGGGGGCTGCGTCGTCCACGGTAATGGTACCGGTGGCATCACTGACCGCGCTGGTCGTAGTGGTTACCGTAATGGTACCCGTGTAAGTGGTTCCTGCATTGGTTCCGGAGGAAAAGGTAAAGGTATTGCTGGTTGCGGCGCCGCCATCGGAAAAAGAACCATTGCTGACCAACCCACCGGTCTGGGCCCAGTTCCCGGTTTCCGCCGGGGTAACCAGGTTACCGAAAGCGTCGTAAATCACCGCAAAGAGATCGGTGGTGGCGTCGGGATCGGCCTGAGTGGGTCCCTGGACAGAAAGAGTGCCGAACACGTTATTGTTGTAATCACCATCGGCGGCTTCGGCTGCGGTTTTGATGCGCACTTCTGCCGTGGCGCCATCGGCAACCGTAACGCCGGCGCCAGCGCCGGAAGTGCCCAGCGTCGTAACGGTACCATCGGTTACGGTAATGGCAGGCGTTTCGGCCGAGTTATAAAGCGTGGCGCTGCTGGCGGTGGCCACCCCGGCGGTAAAGGTATAGGTGGTGTTGGCCGGCAGGGTCGGCGAGGTGCCGTCCGGAGATGCCGTGGCCGTGGTCGAGAAGGTCAGGGATTTGCTACCGGTATAGTCGGTAGCGGTCGTGCTGCCGTCGCCCTGAACCGCGGTAATGGTCAGATCGAAGGCGGTTCCGGCCGTTTCGTTTTCACCATTGGTCGTGGTGATCACAAAGTTGGCGACCGAAGCGGCGTTGATGGTAATCAGCTGCTGGTCGGAATCGTCTTCCAGGTTACCACCGGCCTCGGTCACGGTGATGGTGGGGGTGGTGCCAGAGGCATCATCCGCATACCAGAAATTGGCACTGGGAGTTCCCGATGGAATATTCACCTGAGTAATGACGCTGCCACCGGAAGCGGCGCTGTAGAAGGTCCCGGTTCCCTGATCAGAGCTCAGGTTGTAGGTTGAGGTAAAGGCCAGGGGAGAACCGTCCGCGTAGTTATCCTGAACGGTGATGGTAAATTGACCGCGAACGCCAGCATCCTGGGAAACCGGGAAGGTGGTAATCTCGACCCGAAAAGGATCGGAAAGGTCCGTGGTAAGCCCGGAAGCGGTTTCGTTTCCATTGTCGTCCACGGCAACCGCGCGATAAAAGGCGTATTTGGTTCCCGGGGTGTAGGTATCGGTATAGGTGCCGTCTCCGGTATCGGTATCCTGACCAACCTGGGTCCAGGTGCTGCCGTTGTCCGAACCTTCGAAGCGCACGCTGGCCATGGAGCCGTCAGTGGTACCGTCAGCAGCGCTACCGGTCAGGGTTACATCACCGGTAATGATGGTCAGTTCCCCCGGAGAGGAAATGCTGGGGGTGGCCGGGGCAACACCGTCGGTGGCTGTTACGGCCGGGGTGGTGTTTTCCGCCTCGTTACCAGCGGCATCTTCCAGCGTTCCGGGTGCGGAATTGGTCCGATCGTAAGCGACATCGATATCGGGATCGCGATCGGGGCTCAGGCCGCTGATGGTCAGATCCCAGGTGGTGGTCGGCTCGGAGCCAACCGGGGTCAACGCAGAGGCGGTAATTCCACCACCGTCCGTATTGGTAAAATCAAACATATCCGCAGCATCGCCGCCAACTTCGCTCACCGCTTCGTCGAAAACCAGACGGATATTGGTGAAGGACGTTACATTGGCGCTGGAGAGGCCCGGAGGATCGTTTTCCTGGGCAACCAGGGAGTTGGTAGAGGTTACAAAACCGCCATTCTGGGTAAAGATCTGCAGATCGATGCGCACCGTATTGGCATTAAATGCCGATCCGTTGCGGGTAGCCGAGCCGCTCAGATTTCCGCTGGCGTCGATAGAAAGGGAGCTGGCGGAAGGGGTGGTGGAGGTAACCTGGGCGCTTCCGGAATCCAGTTCGCGGAAGGTCGAGAAAAAGATGGGATCGTTGGCGGCAAATCCGGAACCGGTCGCATCGGCGATATCACCGGTTTGGAAAAGGTCGCCGGGGGAGTTGTCGGCGATGGTGAAGGTTCCCGCTTCCAATTGGGGAGTGGGATCTTCGGCCAGTTCGCCGGAAACGCTGAAAAACTTGTCCAGGGTATGGATCGTGCCACTCTCCATGACCACCCAAACGGTGGCAACCTGGTCGTTTTCATCCAGACCTTCAACCCGGATATCCCCGAAGAGTTCGTTGCCGGCCACGGTCAAGCCGTCGCTGTCCAGCAGACGATACTCACCAACCCGGGAATCGGCCTGGTTGTATTTGATCAGGAAAACATATTGAACCTGGTCGCCGGATTGAACTTCGATATTCCGGACCGACAGGTTATCGCCGTTAACCACTGGTTCCGAAACCGGGGCCTCGAAGGTCCGGGCGGACAACCAGGTGAAAATCAGCAAGCTAAACAATAAGAACCTGGTAAAGATTGGGTTCATATTAACCTCCGCTTGGAAATGAAATGATGCAAATCTAACAAGTTATTATCCGAATTTTCAATGTTGTAAAGACGGGTGCCCTGAGTTAAGCAGGGCAAAAGGTCATTTAATTTATAAACCGATTTGCCTGTGTTTGATATCCGGGCGCACATCGGACAGATTTGTGAGCGGCTTTCTCTACTGAACTGCCCGCGGAAAGAATCCCCACTTCAGGCTTTTCTGTTCCGTGCCCATAATAAAAGCCTCTTTAAGGCGTTTGGTCAAACCTTCCTCCGAAAGTCCGCGGGTTAAAACCCCGTCTTCGGCGATACTCATGGTTCCGGTTTCTTCACTGACCACCAGAATCAGGCTGTCGGTCTGCTCCGAAAGCCCCAGCGCAGCGCGATGACGCATCCCCAGCGAAGGGTCCAGCTTGGGATTCTGGGTTAGCGGCAGTTGGCATTTGGCGGCCAGAATCGTTTCCCCCTCCAACACCACGGCCCCATCGTGCAGGGGCGATCTCGGGTTGAAGATGGAAATCAGCAGCGGTTTGCTCACCTTGGCCTGAACGGGAATGCCCGTTTCGACAATGCTTTTCAACCCGGTTTCCCGGGTTATCACCACCAGGGAGCCAAAGTTTTTTCGCGCCAGTTCCACCGATGCCCCAACGACTTCCTCGATGAAGGGTGCCGAATCCACCTTGACAATCTTTTGGATGATGGGATTCTGCCCGAGATACAACAACAACCGGCGCAATTCCGGCTGAAAGATGATCACAAAGGCTATTACCCAAACGGTTTTGAGGCTGGCAAAGATCCAGGAAATTCCGGTCATGCTCAAAAATTCGGCAATTCCGGAGAACACCAGAATCAGCAGCAGCCCCACCACCATCCTGGCGGCAACACTACCTCTCACAAACTGATAAATCTTGTAAAACAAGAACGTTATCAGCAAAATGTCAAAGACGTCAACGACCGTAATGTTTAGAAAACCGATTTTTAACAGCATATTTCAATTTGCGTTATCGGCAAAAAATTCACTTTTTTAAGAGAATTTCACACTTTTTTCCATTTCCACCGCCCGAAATACCGCAAAGGCTTCCCGGGTCTCGCGAACATCGTGCACCCTGAACACTGAGGCGCCATTTAGCAACCCGCTAAGCTGGCTGGCAACCGAGCCGATCAGGCGCTTTTCCACGGTAGCTTCCAGGATCTTCCCGAGAAAGGACTTTCGGGAGGTTCCCAGCAGAACCGGGAAACCGAACTGGCGCAATTCGCCTAGCCTGCGCATCAATTCCAGATTATGCTCCAGACTTTTGCCGAACCCGATGCCGGGATCGACCAGAATCTGCTCCACCCCGGCCTTGCGCGCGGTTTCGATGCGCGTTTCCAGAAACCCCAGCACCTCGGCCGTCACCTGATGATACGACGGAGCGGCCTGCATGGATTGCGGGGTTCCCTGAATATGCATGATCACCAGAGGCGCCTTGAAGGCCCCGACCGTTTCCGCCAGGGCCGGATCGAATCCCAGTCCGCTGATGTCATTGATCAGATCCGCTCCGTTTTCCAGAGCAGCTCTGGCCACCGGTGCCTTGGTGGTGTCCACCGAGATCAGGCAGCCAGGCACATTCGCCAGGGCCTTCACCACGGGGAGAATGCGCTTCAGTTCCTCCCCCTCACTTACCGGGGGAGCACCGGGGCGGGTCGATTCACCGCCGATATCAATGATCGTGGCGCCGGCTTCCAGCATTTCTTCAGCGCGGGCCAGCGCCGCTGCCGTGTTCTCATACAATCCCCCGTCACTGAAGGAATCGGGGGTCACATTCAAAATGCCCATGATTTGCGGGCTCGTAATTGTCCAATCCTGCCGGGGTGTTTTATAGTGCCAGTCCCGCCGGACAAGGTTGGCAATCCTTTCCCGAAGTTCCCTGGCCAGCTCCCCTTGCGCGGGGTAATCCCGGAGCAGGTCTTCAAAAAAAGGGGTTTTCCAGATCACCAGACCATCGCCGGAATCGCTCTGCCAGTGGCGGAAGGCCACCTGCTCCCCGAAAGCCCCGGAAAATTGTTCAAAAGCCGCTTCCGTTACGCTGCGAACCTTCACTCCGCAGCAGCGGGCCCACTGTTCCAGGGGCAGATCCGGGGTTGGCTCCAGCCCGACCCGGGACAGCTCCACCCCCAAATCCCGGGGGTGCAAACCTTTCAACAAACGCAACTTCATTCGCTATTTTGCAAAGTCAGACCGTCGAGCATCATCAGGCGGGACAAATCAGTTCAACAGGTGTAGGTAGGTCGACTCGTTCAGCAATCCTTTATTGGGGAATGGGAATTTTCAGCGCATCCAGACATTCTCGGATTCCCTTCATGGCTTGCTGAGCATAATAATCATCTTCATCGGTTTTATGGGCCACGCGATAACGAAAGCGCTCCAAAGCTTTTTCGTATTGGCCGCGTTCCTGGAAAATCACCCCCAGATACAAATGGGCATCGAGGTAATTGTCCAGCGACACGGCTTTTTCAAAGGCTTTTTGGGCCCCGTCCGGATCCTTTAGCTTAAACAGGCTGATGCCCAGATCAAACTGAACCAGCGCGTCTGCGGGCTCCAGCGCCGCCGCTTTTTCCAGAGAGGCCACCGCTTCCCGATACTGAAAAACGGCATTCTGATAGATTCCTTTCAGGTGCCAAACCCTTCCCTGTCCGGGAGTGAGCACCAGGGCCCGATTGAGCAGGCTGGCGGCTTCCTGGCCGGGAAGGTTATCGATGGCCACTTCGCTGAGCAGGTTCTGGGAATGCACCTCCAGTGCCTTGCGATCGAAGGGGCAAAGGGCCAGGATCCGCCGGTAAAGTGCTTCGTGAGTGGTAACCGGCATGTCCTTCAGGCGGGTTTCGTGCAGGAGACTCAGTCCCCACAGCACTTCCAGACTAAAAGGGTTAACCGAGAACCCCAGCTTCAGGAATTCTTCCCCATCCTGATAGTATTCTTCCAGCATAAAGGCCTCGGCCACCATGCACAGGGTGAAGGGGTCTTCGGCGTCGTTGGCCAGATCGCTCTGCACCACCTTGACCAAATCCCCGCGCACCCGATCCAGGGTTTGCTGCCAGGGTTTTTTGCGCGCATCGAAGGGATTGCGTTTCGGCTGTTTGGCGCGGGCTTCCCGGGCCAAACGGACCTGAGCAAAGGCCTGCCAGCGCTGAACATCCTTGTTTTCCGGATTAATTGCCGCAGCGGCTTCCAAATGGGCCAGGCTCTCCCGGTAGCGCCCCTCATAAAAAAGCTGACGCCCCAAAACCAGATCCCGATCCGCCAGGGAAACCGACCTGCGCACCGGTAGAACCGGCAGGAAATCGGCCATCCAGCGGGTCATTCCGGCCAGATCCTGCTCCGGGTTGTCGCCGGAAAGGGTGAAGATTTTTTCGCTCTTCAGTTTTTTGGCGGGCATTTCCAGGGCCTGAAGGCGCAGGGCGCCGTTTTCGACAACGCCCCACACCAGCTTTTCCACCGGCAATCGGGTGGCCAGGTGCATGGCGGTGGTATCCGCCAGCAAACTCCCCCGCAAACCGCCGTGAGAAAACCATCGCTGGAAAAACTGATAGGTGGTACCGTCAGTAGCTGGCTGCACCTGCCGGGACAATTCATCCCGCCAGTATAACGCCTGCCATTCGTCCTGTGGCTGTGCAGCAACCACGAACACACCGTAGCGACTAAAGGCCGCAGCCGGGGGACTCTTGAACCACAATGCGGCATAACCGAGGGTCAGCAACGCCCAAATAACCGTAAACCATATCTTAAAGTGCCGCCCCGTAAACAACTCGTTTCGACGGGAAATAGAAAACAGCACCAGAAAAATGACAATGACCAGAAAAAGGTAGAGCCCAAAACCGCCCGGGACATTTCCCGAAAGATATTCTACAAGATGACCCATATAGTTGCGACGGTTTATTATCGGGTTTGTGCGAAAATTATTCGAAAATAATTCATCTTAATTGATCTATGTTACAAATCTTATTTGAAGTTTGAGATTCTTGCCAAATAATGCTCTCCGCGAACGGCCCGGGTAACCGCCTGGGCCTCCCGCTTATGGGCTCCCCGCATCGCCATACACAGATGGGTGGCGCGCGCCACCACAACAACTGCCCGGGGAGAAAGCTGCTGGAAAACAGCGTCGGCGATCTGGGCGGTCAGGCGTTCCTGGA
>JAGRBF010000326.1 GCA_020434205.1 Calditrichota bacterium
TCCTCGGTCTGGGGATTCCAATCCACATACAGCGGCTTGATTTTGGTGCGCAGAAAGTGGTCCGGGCAGGAGGTGCCCAACTCGGCCAGGCGCGCGGCATCGTGGCTGTTGACGAACTTGAGAATGGTCTCGTCGTACTGAACGGTCCCGATAAATTTGTTCTGCTGGGAAACCATGCCGCGCAGGCGCGGCAGCACTTCCACCAGCACCGCTTCCCGATCCGCCTGAGAGAGAGCCGCGAATTTGGCGCCGCCGAAAATTTTCTGCTCATCAATGCGGGATTCGATGTATTCCGCGGCCTTTTCGATCAGCGAAACGGTGAGATCGTAACAGGCTTTGTCGTCATCGGCCCAGTTGATCAGCCCGTGCTGGCCCATCACCAGACCTTTGAGGGCGGGATTCTTCCGGCACTCTTCGCCCATCACCAAACCCAGATCGAAGCCCGGACGCTGCCATTTTACCCAGCCGATTTCCTCCCCGAACACCTTTTGGGTAAGCTCGCGGGAGTTGCGGGAGGCGGCAATGGCGATCACCGAATTGGGGTGCATGTGGTCCACGTGCTTAAAGGGAATAAAAGCGTGCAGCGGGGTATCTATGGAGCTGGCGCGGGGATTAAGGTCGTAAGTGGTGTGCGGATACATCGAGACCATTTTGTCCTCGATTTCCGTTTTAACCCCCTTCTTTTCCGCGCCATTGTAGATCTTTTGCAGGTCTATCAGGCGATCCTGATACAGGGAGGCGAAGTTGGCTTTTTGGGAGGTGCGCAGGTCGCCCCCGGAACCCTTCACCCAGAGAATCTCCACCGATTTTCCGCTGAGCGGATCTTTCATGTCCAGCTTGGAGGAGGTGTTGCCCCCGCCGGTGTTGGTGATGCGCTGGTCGTTGCCCAGAATATTGGAGCGGTAAACCAGCCTTTCCACCGGATCAAGTTTGGCCGCTACCGCATCATCCCATTGGTAGTCGACGTGTTTATACTTATTTTTTGCCATTTTGTCTGTCCCCAGATTTTTTTGTGAAAATATTTGAAGATGTTATTATCTGCTTAGTTCTTTTACCCTGGCGTAAGCCGCATCCCAACGCCCCTTGTCGGCGGGCCGGAAGGTGCGGATTTCCGGCAGCTGCGCAACCAGGGCCCGTCCTTCGGCGATGTTGCCGATGGCGCCCAGGGAAATCAGCTGGACCAGGGCGTTGCCGATAACCGTTGCCTCGGTGGGCCCGGCAATTACCGGCAGTCCGGTGGCATCGGCGGTCATCTGGTTCAGCAGGGTATTCTGGGAGCCGCCCCCCACGATGTGGATAGCGGAAACCACTTTGCCCTGCAGGCCGGTCAGGACCGACAAAACCTCGCGATAGGCCAGCGCCAGGCTTTCCAGAATGCAGCGGGTAATTTCTCCCGGACTCTCCAGAACCGGCTGCTTGCTCTCCCGGCAGTAATTTTGAATGTGCTGAACGTGATTTCCCGGCGGCAGGAAACGCGGGTCGTTGGCGTCGAAAACGGACCGAAGGGCCGGAGCCGCCTCGGCCATCTCCACCAGATCGGCATAGGAATAGCTGTTTCCGGCATCCGCCCAGGTTTTGCGGCACTGCTGAAGAATCCACAGGCCCATCACGTTTTTCAGAAGTCGGTAGGTGCCGGCAATTCCACCCTCATTGGTGACGTTGGCCGCCAGGGCCGCTTCGGAAACAATGGCCTCCTGCACCTCCAGTCCCACCAGACTCCAGGTGCCGCTGCTGATGTAGGCGAAGTCCGGGGAGGTGGCCGGCACCGCCGCCACCGCGCTGCCGGTATCGTGGCAGGCCGGGGCGATCACCGGAATTCCCTCATAGGCCCCGATGCGGGTGCCCGGCATAACCACTTCCGGGAAAATATGGGTGGGAATATCGAGATCCGCCAGCAGCCCGGTGGCCCATTTCCCGGTGCGGGCGTTGAGCATTTGGGTGGTGGTGGCGTTGGTGAACTCGCAAACTTTGGCGCCGGTGAGCCAGTAATTCAGGAGGTCGGGGGCGGTCAGAAAAGTTTCGGCGATGGACAGCAGGGGCGATTGGCTTTCCACCAGGCTCAGCAGCTGATAAAGGGTGTTGATCTGCATAAACTGAATGCCGGTATTCTCAAAAATGGCCTGGCGCCCGACTTTGGCGAAGGCTTTTTCCGGCATCCCGTCGGTGCGTTTGTCGCGGTAATGTACGGGATTGCCGATCAGGGTGCCTTGCCGGTCCAGCAGGCCGAAATCCACCCCCCAGGTGTCTACGCCCAGACTGGCGGGGCCCAGCGGTTTGGCCTTTTCGATCCCGCCGCGAATGTCCTCCCACAGCCGCAGAAAATTCCAATGCAGGGTATTGTTGAGAAAAACGGTTTGATTGGGAAAGCGATGGTGTTCCTCGGTCCTCAAATGGCGGCCGTCAAAATGGACCCCCATAACCCGGCCGGATTCGGCGCCCAGATCGACCGCTAAAACAATTTCTTCTGCCATCGGATCGACCTCTGTTGCGGTTGCAGCGGACCCCTGTGGACGGGGACGGATTGTTTTTTCGACAAATTTTTGAAGATCACTTCCATTAGAAATATTTAAGCGTTATCGTTAACACCAACATAGAAAATTATGCCCCAAAAGGTAGGGAATTTTTTTTATTTTCAAAATGGCTCTTTAGGATAAAAAGGGCCGCCAATTTGAAAAAAACGCCAACTTTGTTAAGTTGGTATTGGCCGGGGACGTTCCGCGATCGCGAAACGGCGAAACGGTAAATCAGCGAAAGAAGAGTTTCCGGTGGGTGGATTGTCCACAGTTATAGAACAGAAGAGGTCGTTCATGAAAATTTCGGCAAGTGGGATCGAAAGCGCTTACGCCCTGGCCAAAAAGCGCTATGAGGATTTAGGGGTGGACGCCGAGGCGGCCATGGCCCGTCTCAAAAAAGTCGCGGTGTCCATGCACTGCTGGCAGGGCGACGATGTCGGCGGTTTTGAAAATGAAAGCGGTTTAACCGGCGGGGGAATTCAAACCACCGGAAACTATCCGGGCAAAGCCAGAACCGCGACGGAACTGCGGGCGGATCTGGACAAAGCCATGAGCCTGATCCCCGGCACCCATCGCCTCAACCTGCACGCCAGTTACGCCGAATTGGGCGGCAAAAAGGTGGAGCGGGATCAGCTGGGGCCGGAACACTTTAAGAACTGGCTGGATTGGGCCGGGGAAAACGGCCTCGGCCTGGATTTTAACCCCACCTATTTTTCCCATCCCAAAGCCAACGACGGATTCACCCTTTCCAGTCTCGATGAAAACAACCGCAAGTTCTGGATCGATCACGGTATTATCTGCCGGCAGATCGGGGCCCATTTCGGCAAAACCCTGGGCACCCCCTGCGTCACCAATTTCTGGATTCCCGACGGCTACAAGGACATACCCGCCAACCGCAAGGTTCACCGGGAAATTCTCCGGGACAGCCTGGACAAAATTTTTGCCGCACCGGTGGATCAACACCATAATCTGGACGCGGTGGAGTGTAAACTTTTCGGGATCGGTTCGGAAAGTTACGTGGTGGGTTCTCACGAATTTTACATGGGCTACGCGGTGCGCAATCAGAAATTGCTGTGCCTGGATGCCGGGCATTTCCACCCCACCGAAGGTATTGCCGACAAAATTTCCTCCATTCTCACCTATCTCGATGAAATCCTTCTGCACGTCAGCCGGGGGGTTCGCTGGGACAGCGACCATGTGGTTATCCTCTCGGACGAGTTGCGGGACATCGCCCTGGAACTGGTGCGCGGGGATTTCCTGAGCCGGGTGCACATCGGGCTGGATTTCTTCGACGCCAGCATCAATCGCGTAGCGGCCTGGGTTATCGGCACCCGTTGTATGATCAAAGCTCTGCTCTACGCCCTGCTGGAACCGCATCAGGAATTGTGCCGCCTGGAAGCGGCGGGGGATTTTACCGGCCGCCTGGCGCTGATGGAAGAGCTGAAAACCCTGCCCTTTGGGGCGGTATGGGATTATTACTGCCTGCAAATGGGCGTTCCGGCGGGAACGGATTGGCTGGCGGAAGTCCGCAAATACGAAAGCGATGTCCTGTCCGGGAGGCAATAACGTGGCGCAATCCAAATTTCAACAGCAGCTGGATTCGGTAGAAGAATTTGAGCGGACTCCCGTTCCGGAGAGCCATCTTAAAAGCGCCGGCAGTTTTCTGGGGATGTACGCCGGGGAACACACCGCCGGCACCGAATTTGTGATCGGACCGTTGTTCGTGGCGCATGGGGTAACCGCGGGAGACCTGGTCTTTGGCCTGCTGGTGGGCAATCTGCTGGCGGTGCTCAGCTGGGCTTTTCTGACCGCCCCGATTGCCGCCAAAGCGCGCATGACCCTTTATTACATGCTGGAAAAAATCTGCGGCGCCAAACTAACCGCCGTTTACAACATCGTCAACGCCCTGATGTTCTGTTTCCTGGCCGGCTCGATGATTGCCGTATCCGCCACCGCGGTGGGTATTCCCTTTGATCTGACCATGCCGACCCTCAACGACTGGCTGCCCAACAGCCTGGGCTGGATTGTGGCAGTGGTGATTATCGGGGCGGTAACCACGGTGATCGCCATGCTGGGATATACCCAGGTGGCCCGCTTTGCCGGTATTGCCGCGCCCTGGATGATCCTGGTTTTCCTCGCCGCCGCAGTGTCCGTTTTACCGGAGCTGGGGGTTACCTCGATTTCCGATTTCTGGGGGGTGGCCAACGCCAAAATCTGGACCGGGGTGCCATTGGAGGGACAGGGTAAATTCACCTTCTGGCACGTGATGTTCTTTGCCTGGTTCTGCAACATGGCCATGCATATCGGGATGGCGGATTTGTCCATTTTGCGCTATGCCCGTAAATGGCAGTACGGTTTTACCTCCGCAGCAGGTATGTATGTGGGGCATTACCTGGCCTGGATCGCCTCCGGTATTCTCTACGCCCTTTTCCTGATGGAGTCCAACTACAGCACCGAATTTGCCCCCGGTCCGGTGGCTTTTCGGGCCGCCGGCATTGCCGGGGCGCTCTGCGTGATCGTCGCGGGATGGACCACCGCCAACCCCACCATCTACCGCGCCGGACTGGCCATCCAATCCATCCGCCCCCAGTGGAAAACCTGGAAGGTCACCATGATTGTGGGCATTATTACCACCCTGGCGGCCTGTTTCCCGGCCCTGGTGATGAAGCTGCTCGATTTCGTGGCCCTCTACGGCCTGATCCTGATGCCCATGGGCGCCATCATCCTGATGGATTTTTACGTGCTGCCCAAAATCGGGGCCAGATCCAACTATGCGGAAATTTCCGGTAAAAGTTTTAACATCGCCGCCGCCGCGGCCTGGCTGCTCACCCTGGCCTTCAGCATCTTCCTGAACCACTGGTTCGGGGTAGAAATATTTTTCCTGGGATTGCCGGGATGGTTTGTCGCCGCCGGGGTGTACCTGGCGGTCAGCCGCCTGGTGCAAAAACCCGTTCAAACCAAAACCGCCTGACAGGGGAATCCTATGCCGCAGTTTGCCTTAAAAATCGTTTCCTGGCTCGGCCTCGTTTTAACCCTGGTGCCGTCCCTGCTGGTTTTTGCCGGGAGTCTGGACTTCCCAACCTACAAAATGCTGATGCTGGTGGGAACCGTGCTGTGGTTTGCCGCCAGACCTTTTAGCACCGCGGGTGGCGAATAGCATATGACGAAGAAACAAACATTCATCATAAAAAATCAGAGTGACTCACATGACCAAAGCAACCGATGCAACAGCTCCCCTGCATACCCTGCAGCCGGATTATCCGGTGCCCTATGGCATTCCCACCATCGATTCCATCGTCGATGCCCTGGGTCGTATCCACACTTTTCTGAACACCAATACCCCGGCGGCGATCATCGATAAAACCACCGGTAAGGAGATTGTCGATTACCGCAAGATCGACGGGAACTCCGCCCTGAAACAAGGCGATTTCCGGCTGCTCAGTTATGAGTGGGGGGTGCTGTATGCGGGGATGTTGCTGGCGACGGAAAGCACCGGCCAGAAAAAGTTCGCTGAGTATGTCGCGGAACGCCTCCGCTTTATCGGGGAGGTTGCCCCGCTCTTCCGCGATATCAATCAGGAAAGCGGCGATTTTCGCATCGGCTTCAGCTCGGTCAACAATCCCGGGGCGCTGGACCACGCCGGCGCCATCTGCGCAGCGATGATCAAAACGCAGCTGGCCGGTTATGTGGACAACCTGCAGCCGCTGATCGAAAATTTTATCGACTGGATTCACAACCGGGAATTTCGCCTGCCGGACGGTACTCTGGCCCGCAATCGTCCCCACCGCAACACCCTGTGGCTGGATGACCTGTTTATGAGCGTTCCCGCCCTGGTTCAGATGACCAAAATGAGCGGCGAAAAAAAATACCTCGAGGACGCCCTGAAGCAATTGCGCCAGTTCTCCCGGCGGATGTTCGTGGGGGAAAAGGGACTATACATGCACGGTTGGGTGGAGGAAATGCCGGATCATCCCGCCTTCCACTGGGGACGGGCCAACGGCTGGGCCATTCTCACCAAAATCGAGCTTCTGGAAGTGCTGCCCGAGGATCATCCCGAGCGGCAAATGGTGCTGGACCAGCTGCATGCCCATGTTCGCGGGATCGCCCGCTATCAGGCCGGATCGGGATTCTGGCACCAACTGCTGGATCGCTCCGATTCCTACCTGGAAACCTCCGCCACCGCCATTTTTGCCTACTGCCTGGCCCGGGGCATCAATAATGGATATCTGGACCCGGTAACCTACGCGCCGATGACCATCCTGGCCTGGAATGCGGTCAGCACCCAGGTTAACGAACACGGCCATGTGGAGGGAACCTGCGTGGGCACGGGAATGGGCTTCGATCCCGCCTTTTATTGCTATCGGCCCATCAACGCCTACGCCGCCCACGGTTACGGTCCGGTGGTTCTGGCCGGCGCCGAGGTGATCCGCCTGCTGAAGTCCGGTTCCTTCGAGATGAACGACAGCGCCCTGATGTATTACCGGAAGTGAGACGGAAAGACGATCCTAAGACGGAAAGACTTGAACCCGGGAGGGAAATGATCCTAAGACGGAAATGATCCTAAGATCCTAAGCGGGAAACTTCATGAGGATCAAAGGATCAAAGGATCAAAGGATCAAAGGATCAAAGGATCAAAGGATCAAAGGAACCTCCATGCCCTTAAAATCCTTCATTGTCCTGCTGCTTGCCATAATTAGCCTTCACGCCAATCCCCCCGGGGATTCACTTTTCAGTCAATTCCAGGATCCTCCCGAATCGGCCCGGCCGCGGACCTGGTGGCACTGGACCGGCGGCAATGTAACGCTGGAGGGGATCTCCAGGGACCTGGCGTGGATGAAGCGCGCCGGCATTGCCGGTTTCCAACTGGCGGACGTGCGCTTCGGCGGCGGGCAAAGTGTGGCGGAGAAAAAGCTGTTCGGCTCGCCGGATTGGCTGGCCGCGGTGGATCACGCGGCACGGGAGGCGCAGCGTCTCGATCTGGAAATGGCGGTTTTCAGCTCGGCCGGTTGGAGCCTGACCGGGGGACCGTGGGTTACCCCGGAACAGGCCATGAAAAAGCTGGTCTGGAGCGACACCCTGGTCCAGGGCGGCCACCGCCTTTCCGCTATCCTGCCCCATCCGCCGGTGAATACCGGACCGATCGGCAATTTCGAACCGGGGCGCCGGCCCGATCAGGAGCCGGAACCGACCTTCTACGGGGATGTGGCGGTCCTGGCCTACCAAACCACGGAAACCCGGAACCCCGCCTTCTCCCCCAACGTTTCCAGCCATGCCGGCGAGCTCGACGGCAGCGCCCTGTTTGATGACGACCTGAACACCTCCCTGAGCATTCCCGCCCCGGAAAACGGTGACCCTGCCTGGATTCAATACCGTTTTGAAAAGCCCTTCACGGCCCGGGCCTTAACCCTTGCCGCGGCCAGAGGAATTCCCCTCGGGCGCCTGTCTGCCAGCGAGAACGGGGTGGACTTTCAGCCCCTGGTGGAGCTGCCCGGGGCCCAACTGTATCGCCAGGGGTGGGTGCGCACCTTTGCGCTGCCGGAAACCCGGGTGCGGTATTTTCGCCTGGAAATGACGGCGGCGCCCCTTAATCCCGCCGAAACGATGCTGCAGGAAAAACCTCAGTCCCCCACCGAATACACCCTCGCCGAATTTATTCTGCACGGTGAAGCGCGAATCCACCGCTGGGAGGAAAAGGCGGGCTTTCGCCATCTGTTCGAATACGAATCGGTGCCCACCCCGGAAACGGACCAGGCCATTCCAACTGACGGGGTGATCAATCTGACCGGCCAGATGGACGAAAGCGGCCGTCTGGACTGGCGGGTGCCCGCCGGCTCCTGGCGCATTTTGCGCCTGGGATATTCCCTTACCGGGGCCAAAACCCGCCCGGCCATGCCCACCGGTCACGGTCTGGAGGTGGACAAACTCAGTCCCCGGCATACCGCTGCCTATATCCGCGATTACATGAAACCCTATGCCGAAACCCTGGGCCCCCTCTATGGCAAGACCCTGCGCTATGTGTTGATGGACAGTTGGGAAGCGGGAACCCAGAACTGGACCGATAGCATGCTGGTGGAATTCCGCCGCCGGCGCGGTTACGATGCCCGGCCCTATCTGCCGGCCCTGGCCGGCCGGGTGGTGGGCAGCGCGGAAATCAGCGATCGTTTTTTGTGGGATTTCCGCCGCACCCTGGCCGATATGTTTGCTGAAAACCACTACGGGGTTATTGCCGCCTACCTGCGGGAAGCGGGACTGGGCACCTACGCCGAAGCGTCGGGGGTCTCTCTGGAGATTCCGGAAGACGCCCTGATGAGCAAAAAATTTGTCGATATTCCCATGGGCGAATTCTGGGTGCGCGCCCTTCATCCGGAATTGATGTACTATCAGGACGTTCGCGGGGCCGCCTCGGCTACCCACCTTTACGGCAAAAAAATCGTGGCTGCCGAAGCGTTTACCGGCGGCGGGTATGAGGCCCCCTTCACCCTCAAAAAAACCGCCGATTACTGGTTCTGCCAGGGCGTCAACCGGCTGGTTTTTCACACCACCGCCCATCAACCTCACGACAGTCTGCCCGGAAACACCATGGTGGGAACCCACCTGCACCGCAACATCACCTGGGCGGAACAGGCCCGCCCCTTTATCGACTACCTTTCGCGCACCTCGCTGATGCTCCAGCAGGGCCAGTTTGCTGCGGATTTGCTTTATCTGCTGAACGAGGGTGCCCCATCCACCATGCCGATCTGGGGGGCGGGATTGCAGCCCGAGCCGCCCGCGGGATACGATTTCGATTACATCAATGCCGACGGTCTGCTGCACCGGTTGAGCGTGAATGCCAACGGCGAACTGCAGCTGCCGGACGGCATGACCTACCGGGTGCTGGTGCTGCCGCCGGTGGATCGTATGACCCTGCCGGTGTTGCGCCACATCAAAATGCTGGCGGAAGCCGGCGCCACCGTGGTTGGCCCGCGTCCGGTGGCTTCGCCCGGGTTGAACGGCTATCCGGCCGCGGACCGGGAAATCCGGACTTTGGCCGCCGCCTTATGGGGGGACCTGGACGGCATCAGCCGCTTCCGTCGCCAGGTGGGCAAGGGACAGGTGGTCTGGGGACTCCCGCTGGCCAGGGTGCTTTCCGACCTGAATTTGCCGCCGGACGTGGAATTTGAGGGGGCCCTGGATGCCAAGGTGCACTGGATCCATCGTCGCACCGCAGAGGGAGACCTTTATTTTGTGGTGAATGATGCCGATCGCCCCCGCGAGTTTGAGGTGCGCTTCCGGGTAAGCGGCAAAGAGCCGGAACTGTGGTTCCCGGACAGCGGAGAGCGGCAGTCCGTTCCTTATCGCATTGCCGACAGCCTGACCACCGTTTCCCTCAGCCTGCCGTCGCATGGTTCGGTATTTGTCGTTTTTGATAAAGTGGCCCGGAAGAAGGCGGGTGGGGCGCCACAGCAGAAGGAAATTGCCCGTATGGCAGTGAAAGGCCCCTGGCAGGTTGCTTTTCCCCCGAACTTTGGGGCCCCGCCTGCCGTTCAGTTCGACTCCCTGATCTCCTGGACCGCCCATCCGGAGCCGGGAATCAAATTTTTTTCCGGAACGGCGACATATCGCAAAACCGTCAAAATACCCGGGGAATGGTTCAAACAAAATGCCCGCATTCTGCTCGACCTGGGAGCGGTCGGGGATATTGCCGGGGTGAGCATCAATGGACGGGAGGCCGGTTTGCTCTGGAAACCGCCCTATCGAATTGATGTGAGCGAGCTGGTGAAGGCGGGGGAGAACCGGATCGAAATTTCGGTGACCAACCAGTGGAGCAACCGTTTGCTGGGAGACCGGTCCCCCGAGGGTGGCGATCCGGTTTTACCGCCGGGCAGCAAAAACATCCGCTTTTTCTTCAATACCCCGCCCCTGCTGGATTCCGGGCTGATGGGGCCGGTTTTTGTCGTTCGACTTCTTGATGAAACGCGACCTTGAGAGGGAA
>JAGRBF010000327.1 GCA_020434205.1 Calditrichota bacterium
GCCGCGGCACGGTTTTTTCGACGAACCCCCGAAACCGATCGATTAACAACCCCTTTGAGGGGATTCTCTTCGCCCAAAATGGTTGCCGAACCGCCAAAATACCTTTGCATCTTGTTATTTTTTTCGCTTATTTGAGACCTGCATGCTAAGAATTGGCAGTGATCATTTTTTCCCAGGTATACATCGACCGGAGGTCCCCGGTGTCCCATTTTCGCCCACTTGTTTTGCTCTTCACTTTAATGACCGGGCTCGTCCTGGCCCAGGGTCCCCAGATCAGGTTTTCCCGCAGCAGCATAGATCTGGACACCACCCGTTTTTCGACGGGGTACGAACCTCTGTGGATTTACAACGACGGCAATGCCCCCCTGGAAATTTCCATTTCCGACCGTGCGACTTTCAAAAGGGGCCTGTCCCAGCATTTTACCAATTATTTTGCCGGGGAGCTCCTCAGGCTTCAGGTCCGGAACGCCTTGCATCGCAACGGTTTTCCGCGGCTCAAAGACCCGATTATTCGGCAGGAAACCGAGTTAGAACCCACCTTTACCCTGGCCATTCGGGATTCAGCGGGAGATACCGGCAACCCGGGTGTGGATATCGTTTCGGTGGAGGTATCCGAGGACTTCCTTTTTTACCATTTCCGGATCAATTTTGCCGGGCCACCGGACGAAACCGCCGGGCTGGTGGTAATGGGGCTGGACCTGGACCAGAACGTCGGGACCGGCGCCTACCCCCCGCTGATGGGCTTTAGCCCCGGGAATTTTGACATCGGATCGGAATACGACCTCATTTTCGATATGGGCAACCTCTTCGGAGACACCCTCGGCCTGCCGGCCTCGGTGTATGCTTTCGCAGGAGGAGACAGCAATCTGGTCCCGGTAACCCTGCCCACCCCGATCACCTTTGGCAGCGATTATATTTCCGCCCAGTTTTTGAAGGCCATCACCCCCCGATTTCTCGACGATAACATGAACCTGGTTTCCGTGGCTTTGGGGCTGGATGGCATTAGCTTCCCGGATTTCGGCCCGGATTTTGGGCACGGTCTGGTCGGTGCGGAAGCGGGGTTGAGTTGGGTTGCCCAGAGCGATTACTACGGCTATTCGGAGATCCCCTTCGAAGCTTCCATTCCCGCCGGGGATTCGCTGTGGATTTCCAACATCGTTTGTGCGGTTAACCCGGTCGGTTCCTTTGGGGCCGAGCTGATCATCAGCAACAACAGCACCAATAACCCCAACGCCGTGGTGCCGGTCCACCTCACCGTCAACGGATTCCCTTCCCCGGTTATGCAGATCACCCCGCCTGCGGTGGAGCTGACCATGAACTCCGCGGATGTCCCGCAGCAGGTTCTTCTGCGGGTGGCCAATTCCGGCAATGCGACCCTGGTATTCGGGGTTACCGATTCCACCGGGACCAACGACACCTGGCTAACCATTGTCAATCCCCTGCCCATCCAGCGGGTAGAGGCGGGCAGCAGCGTATTTGTCGCCATCGAAATCAACCCCGCGGGACTTCAGAACGGGGCGACCCGCTCCGGACTTATCCGCCTGGCGTCCAACGATCCTCTGGCTCCCTTCCAGGTAGTGCCCATCACCCTCACCATCGATAACCAGACCGGGATCGACAACAGCGGCAATCTGCCCCGGGCCTTTTTGCTGCACCAGAACTATCCCAACCCCTTTAATCCCGTTACCACCCTGCGCTTCGACCTGCCCACCCCCGCCCACGTCAACCTGAGTATTTTCAACAGCCTGGGGCAGAAGGTGGCCGTCTTGGCGGACCAGCAGCTTGCCCCCGGGCGATATCACCTGCCCTGGGAGGCGGCCATGTTGCCGTCCGGCACCTATTTTTACCGGCTGCAAAGTGAGGAACGGGTGCTGATGGGGAAAATGTTGCTGCTCAAATAAGGGCCCTAATTCGAGCCACTTAATTTTTGGTAGAGTGTGGTAAGCCTGCTCCTGTATATTTCCCGAATCTGTTCTTCCTGATCCCCGATCGGCTTTACCGGAATAAGATCGACCACCTCCTCATAATTCAACCCGCCATCGAAAAGCGTCTCCATTGCGCCGGAAAGCATCTCCCGGAGGCCAGTTTTGAATTCCGTATCGGTTAGACCAAAGGATTGGGACAGTCGCTGTAGCTCATCGAATTGAAACCAAAAGTAAGTAGGTCCCATTGCGGTCAGGATCGCATATGCCTCGAGTTTATCCTCCCCAACCTCCGGCATACGTCCCAGCATGCCCAGTAATTCCGTAATCTGCTGCCTATCGGATGCCGAAAGATCCGGCGCAAACGCCGTGGGGTTAAAACCAATGTTCTTCCAGCTCGGAGCGTTGGGGATCATCCTGACAAGTTTTTTATGACCGCCCAGCAGTTCAGAAATCATAGAAAATGTAAATTTGGGCACCAGGGAAACCACCAGGGTTTCCTCGGTAAGGTGTGAGCCTATTTGCGGCAGAAGATCTTTCATCACCGGCGGATGAACGGCCAGGAAGACAATATCCTGCCGGGCAGCTTCACTGTTCTCTCCGGTCAGGACAAGGTTTTGATCCGGAAAGTGTTTCATTAGCACTTCCCGCGCCTCGCCAGCGGGATCGCTGATGACGATCCTTTCGGGAAATATTCCCTTGTGTTGAAGGGCTGCCAGGTAAATCCTAACCACCCGGCCGCCGCCAATAAAACCGAGAGAGATAGCTTTCATTGCTTACTCCTTTTTGTTTTGGGGAACCGTGATTTGTGAAAAGGCAAACAGCATTTCCCGCGCAATTTGGCGGCAGCGCTCATCATACTTTTCCGTCTCTTGTTCCGTATCATCGAAGGCTTTGGGGTCATTATACCGGATGGTAATGCGCTCAGCTGCACCAAAAACAATGGGGCAGGCTTCGTCCGCATCTGAACAGGTCATAATTGCGCAGAAATTATCTTGCGGATTAAAGGGGTCGCTATATTTTTTGGAAAAACACTTCAATGGATGGGCATCCGCCGCATACCTCACCAGATAAACCGGATTATCCCCATCCGTCGTTTTTTCAATTTGAAAGCCGGCATTACCGACGGCGGCAACCGCGCGATAATTGAATGCGGTGGCTTCCGTGCCACCGGAGAAAGTTGTAACCTCCGGAATGCCATAAAAGTAGGCTGCCGCATGCGCCCAAATTTGGGACAGGTGGCTACGTCTTGAGTTGTGGGTGCAAATGAAGATGAGCTGCGGGATTTTTTTATCCTGGAGTTGACGTTCGATAAAGCCGGCCAGTTGCTTAAGTTCTGTTTTGCGTATCTCAGGGATGGTGTTTGTCTCTGCGATACGATCCTGGATATAGGTTTGAATTTCAGCGATCATCCGGCTCATTACGCTCCTGTCTGTGTGCAATAATTGCGAATGTATATCGGTGTCTGTTCTTAGTATTTACGAGAACCAGGAGCCGTACAAAATACCGCTGATCGTGGCCATAACCACCACCAGGGCCACATAAACCACGGTCTTTTGGGTCCCGATTACCCCGCGAATAACCAGCATATTGGGTAGCGATAGTGCTGGACCGGCAAGTAATAACGCCAGGGCCGGCCCCTTCCCCATTCCGCTGTTGATCAAGCCCTGCAGAATGGGCACTTCTGTTAAAGTGGCAAAATACATGAACGCACCGGCAACCGAAGCGAACAGATTTGCAGCAATTGAATTGCCGCCAACCGCATCAGCAATCCAGTGAGTGGGAATGATCCCCTGGCCACTTTCCGGTGAGCCCAGCAGAAAACCGGCCATCAACACCCCGGCACCGAGGAGCGGTAGAATCTGTTTGGCAAAATCCCAGCTGGATTGCATCCAGGCCTCCGGCTCACCCGGGGAAAACGATAGCAACACGCTTAAGGACACTACGCCCAGTGTAAAAGGAATTAAGGGTTGGTCGGAGAAAATTAGTGAGACCGCTACTACGGGCAAGGCAGCCAGGGTTACTTGCCAAAGCCTTATTTTCAGGATTATGACCAGTGAAACGGCTAAAAGAATAGAAAAAAACGCAACCAGCCACCATTTCCAAAGATATACAGCGTAAAACCCACCGCTGGGGACATCCGGAGCGCCCCAGGTGGCAAACACCAGAATGGCCACCAGAACAAAAAAGTGAGCAGTGGTCTGCCAGATAGGGCGGGTTTCTTCCGGAAGGGCTGCCGCTAGTTGGGAAGCAGCCTTTTCAGCTTCTTCCTTGCGATAGATAAGATGCATCGCAAGTCCGATAATCATGCTGAAGAAAACGGCGCCGACCACCCGGGCGACACCCAATTCCAGGCCCAAAATCCGGGCGGTGAGGATAATGGCCAGAATATTAATGGCGGGTCCGGAATACAGAAAGGCGATGGCAGGTCCCAATCCGGCGCCGCGTTTATGAATCCCGGAAAAAAGCGGTAAGACCGTGCAAGAACAAACTGCCAGAATGGTACCCGATATCGAGGCAACCAAATAAGAAATCCATTTGGGGGCGGCGGCCCCAAAGTATTTGACGATCGCTGCCTGGCTAACAAAAACCGCGATAACACCAGCGATAAAAAACGCCGGCACCAAACAGAGTAAAACGTGTTCCCGCGCATACCAATGGGCCAGGGCAAATGCTTCTTTTAACGCCTGATCAAAGCGAAGGTCACTGACCGGCATAAAATAAGCGAAGAGAAAAAAGCCGCTGATCCACAGCAGAGGTTTGTATTCTTCACGCCAGTTCATGGGTTCCTCTTAAAACGATATTTCGCCAAACAACGATTTGTTCGGGCTAAAATTTTTTCACGCCCCGCAAATGACATTCCGGTCAACCGATCTGACCTTCTCCGCATCCTGCAAAATCAGATCCTCGGCAGGCAACCACCTGGAAACCAGGGGTAAAATCTGAGTTGAGTACTCCCCACTCTGAGAGGTATTCAACGAATAATTAACCCACTTGCCATCTTTTTCATCGCGGATCAGGTCCGCATCCCGCAAGATGGAGAGGTGCTTAGAGACCGTCGAAGTCGCCAGTTGCAGCACCTCCGTGATTTCACAGACGCAAAGCGGCCGAACCTCCAGCATCTTCAGAATGCGCAACCGCTGACCATCGGAGAGGGCTTTGAATAACTTCAGTACATCTCGCATAAAAACTCTCATTTCGTTGTCGGTCGAAATATACCTTTTTAGCCAGATATTCTCAATTTCAAAATTCTTTTCTTGCAAGGCAGGTCTCATGCAGGGGGTCCGATAAACAATTACCGCGCCTCAATTTCGAATCGCCACCGGCAGCCAGGTGGCGATTTCCGGATAAAGCACCACCAGGATCAGGGTGATGATCTGAATGATGATGAAGGGAACGATGCCCCGGTAGATATGGGTGGTTTTGATCTCCGGGGGGGCCACACCCTTGAGGTAAAAAAGGGCGAAGCCAAAGGGCGGGGTCAAAAAAGAGGTTTGCAGGTTCAGGGCCAGCAGAATGCCCAGCCAGAGAGGGTCCACCCCCATCCGGGTGAAAATGGGCATCACAATGGGCACGATGATAAATGTGATCTCAATAAAATCGATAAAAAAGCCGGCCACAAAAATCACCCCCATCACCAGCATCAGGAATCCCATTGGGCTCAGATTGCTGGCTTCGATGAGGTCGATGAGCAGGCGATCGCCATCCATTCCCCGAAAAACCAACCCAAAAGCAGTAGCGCCCACCAGAATCATAAACACCAGTGCGGTCAGAAAAGTGGTTTCCCGGGTTACCGCGCCCAGATTCTCCAGATTGAATTTTCCCCGCAGCACGGTTAGCAGGGTGGCCCCGAGGGCCCCGATCCCGGCGGCTTCGGTGGGTGAGGCCACTCCGGCAAAAATACTGCCCAGCACCGCGATAATCAACAGCAGAGGAAGCACCAAAGCGCTGAAAATGCGTTTCAGGGTTCCACCGGCGCGAAAAGCGGCCAGTTCCCCGGCCGGCATGGCCGGAACGCGATCCCCGCGAAACAGGGCGATGATGACAATCCACATCAGGTAGAGCCACACCAGCAGGATTCCCGGCAGCAAAGCGCCCATAAACATATCCCCCACCGGCACATTCATCACGCTGCCCAGTAATACCAGAACAATACTGGGCGGGATTATTTGTCCCAGAGTTCCCGAGGCGGCGATGGTGGCGCTGGCCAGGCGGGGATCGTAACCGCGGCGCAGCATGGTGGGCAGGCTGAGCAAACCCATGGTTACCACGGTGGCCCCGACGATGCCGGTGGAAGCAGCCAGCAAGGCGCCTACCACCACCACGGAAATAGCCAGGCCGCCGCGCAGTCGCCCGAACAACAGGCCCATGGTCTCCAGGAGCTCGCTGGCAATTCCCGACTTTTCCAGCATCATCCCCATAAAAACAAACAAGGGCACGGCGATCAGGAGATAATTTTCCATGATGCCCCATACCCGCAGGGGCAGCAGATTAAAAAAGTCCGTTCCGAAGACCGCCGCCCCGATCAGAACCGAAGCTCCGCCCAGGGTAAAGGCCACCGGATAGCCGGTGAGCAACAGGATAAAAACCATCAGAAAAAGCCCCAGGGCCCAAACGCCGCTCAAGAGTCCACCTGCCCTTCCCCCTCACCCTTCAGAATTCGGACATCGCGGATCAGCAGGGCCAGGCTCTGCAGGATCACCAGGATTGCCCCGGTGGGAATAGCCGCCTTGAGCAACCAGCGCAGAGGCAGTCCCCCGGGGTTGGGGGAGGTTTCCCCCATGCCGAAGGAAAAGGCCACAAAATGCAGGGAAGTCCAGAACAACATCAGCATAAA
>JAGRBF010000032.1 GCA_020434205.1 Calditrichota bacterium
TCGAAGGGCAGATTGTTTTCCACCCACTCGATGGTCGGGAAGTTGTAGCTGGTCGGCCATTCGGCTTGCAGGAACTGTCCACCGTTGTCGAACAGACGGGTAGGACGGACGAATTGATAGTAACGGCGTCCGGCTTCAAAACCACCGCCATTGGTGACGTAGGAATTGGGGACATCAGTGGAATAAGCTACGATGAATGCCATCTGATACCAGCCGGCTGCGGTGGTGGTGTAAGAACCGGTATAAATACCGTCCTGATCCGGGTCTTCCAGCAGGATGTTGTTTTCGCTACCTACCGGCCAGCCCTGGGAAACTGCGAACAGCGAACCGTCGAAACGAATCCAGGCCGAGTCCGTACCCATCCGGAACAGTTCGGCATTGGAGTTGGTGTTAGGATCGGTGGCCGGGCGCATGTCGATGCTCCAGGTCAGGGTGATCGGGTCGGTAAAATAGGCATTGGCCGGAACCGCGGCAAAGAACTGGCGGTCGAAGCCGAAGTCACCCGGAGGAATCTGGGTGGGATCGCACTGGAAGATGTGGCCGCGGTTACCGCCACCGGTGGTTGCCGGCTCTTCCCAACCGTTGTCCAGAATCAGTTCCGGAATAAAGTTGGGGCTGGTGGAATCCACGCGGGAGCTATCCCATCCGATGAAGTACTTATACGGAATGTTGCTGTTTTGGAAGGTCGGCGGGAAGGGCTCGATAAGGGTCCATTCCTGCAGGGCCGGAATAAAGGTCATTTCCAGCAGGTCGTCGGGCAGACCCCAACCTTTGGCGCCGATCACGTAGATTTTGTCACCCACGCCGCGATCAAACAGGTCCATGCCTTCCAGCGCTTCGGTGCTCACCCGGAAGGTGATGGTGGTTCCATCGGCACACAGAACTGCGGCAGAGGGTTCTTTGTTGTCAAAGAAGGCCCAACCGAGGGTGGTGTCGTTGGCGATTACGCTGGGCGAGAAGGTAAAGGTGCGGTTGGCAACATTATCTTCCCACTGATCGCTTCCGTTGGTAACGCTGACGAATTTGTACTGCTGCTCGGGATTGCTGGCCACGCTGTCGCGGTGCACGTAGAAGGTTCCCGAATACATGGTGGGATGAAGGGTGCCGCTCAGATCCCCGATGGTAACGCTATTGCTTTCCACGGGCATGCTCAAAGCGGTTGCCGCATCCCAGCCGCCCAGCGGAGCACCGCCACGAGCGCTGAGAACGCCGTTGACCGGATCAAAGGAATTGTCCTGAATCCAGCCGGCCATGTTCACCCGGAAGTGAACGGCAACGGAGTCCGTGCTTTCCCGATAGGGACGCCACATTTGCGGGCGGGTATTGCCGGCGTTGTAGAACTGAACCGCCACGGTGGTGTCGGAAGAACCGGCTATAAAGGCGCGGTTGCCGTTCCCCAGCCCGTCGGTAGCTTCAACGTCTGCTTCCCAGCCGCCGTTGTAGAAACTCCCGGTCTGATCGTCGTAGCCGGCCCAGAATTTATAGCGCATGGTGTCGCCGGTGTCCATCTGGAAGGTGATCGACCAGTAGTCGCCGCCGTCATTACTCATCACCAGATCGGAAGCGGCATCCCAGGAAATGGTGACGCCGCCGGGCAGAATTGCGCCGGTTTGGCCATTCACCGCACCGCGAACCTGAATGAAGTGGCCTGCATTAAGGGTGTCCGGGTTGGTAGCCATATTGGCCCGGAACGTTACATTGATCTGCCCGAAAAGGGGCAAACCCATCCCGACGAGGAACATCGCCAGAATGCCGCTACGCCAAAAACTTCTTAGCGGATTATTCATAATAACTATCTCCTTTGGTTAAAGAATTAAGTGGCTCGTTAAGACTGCTTACCCTGCTCCTGAAACAAATCACCTCCTTTCGAACTTCGCCCATCAGGGTCCAACCGGTTAAATACGGAAGCAGGCGCTATTCCCAGACGCCCCTGCTGTTATTAGAAACTCAAGAGCACGCTGATGCGGTCCACGCCGCCCAGGTGTTCGAAATCCTGATATGCATAATTGACCGAAAAGCCTATGCTGCCCTGGATTTTGGCCTGGAATCCGGCTCCCAAAGTCAGGCCTTTTTCGGAATCTTCCAGAAACAAATCGGTATAACCCCCGCGCAGCACCAGGGTTTCGTTGAACATGGCATACTCTCCGCCGACGTTCACGCTCTGGGCATTGTGGCTGGGGTTTACCCCGTCCACCGCCAGGGTCAGGCGGTTGCCGCCCTGCTGAAGGGCATCCCAGGAGAGGCCCACCCGCATGGTGAGCGGCAAATCAAAACGATCGGTTTTAAACTGGCCCACCACGCTCTGGTTATTCCCGTTTTGATCCGGGGCGATGTCCACCCGAATGTTGAGGTCTTCCCCGCGCATCTGCATTTTGCTGCCGTAGTTGGCAACGCTGACCCCCAGCCGCACCCCTTTAAAAGGCGTGTCGTAGAGGGTTCCGATGTCGAAAGCCACCCCGACCGCGCTGGAATTCAGGATGCGTTCGTTGATGTATTTGACCGTCCCGCCGATCGAGAAGGACTCGGTGAGGCGCTGGGCGTAGGACAACCCCACCGCCATGCTGGCCGCGGTATAGGTTTCCCCGGTCCCCATCGGCTGATCCGGGGTGGTGATGTCCATTTCCTCGGTTCCCAGGGAGGTGATGTTCAACCCCACCGCTCCATTTCCCACCGGCAGCGCCAGGGAGAAAAAATTGAAACTGAGGCCGGGCAACCAGGGCGAATGGTCCACCATCAGGGCATTGCGTTCTACCCGGGCCAGTCCGCCGGGATTCCAGTAAGCCGCGCTGGCATCGTCTGCCATGGCCACCAGGGCGCCTCCCACGGCTGCGCCCCGGGCCCCGACCGGTATGGTGAGAAAGGGCGCCGCATCGGTGCCGACCTTGGTCACTTCCTGGGCCCGGGTGGTCGACACCCCGGCAACCAGGATCAGTGCGGTAAAAACCATCCTGACGATCATCGTCGATCCAAACGTATTTAATGGTTTCATGACAATTTCTCTGTTTTTTCTGGGCGCCTGCTAAGCGCCGCTTTTCACCTGAGGAGCTCGTCCCCGATACATTATTTAATGATGGCGAAGGTCCCGGTTTTTTCACCGACCCCCGGCGCCTCAATGTGATAAACGTAAATCCCGTAGGCGATTTCCAGATTGTCCACGGTGAGCATATCCCAGATTTCGGTTCCGTTATCCAGGGTGGAATCGTGGTCCAGACGGTCCACCAGCACCCCATTGACGTTGAAGATGCGAATGGTGCAGGTTTTGGGAAGATTGATAAAATGCAGCTCCCGGGGACCGCGACCGCTGGAATAGGTGTTGCGGGGTTCCCACACTTCCGCGGCGATGTAAGGATTGGGCACCACCCGGATCTCTTCCAGCTGATTTTTAGCCAGTTCGCGGGATTCGCTTTCTTTTTTCAGCGAGAAAACGAAAACGTCCTGCCGCAGGAAAGGTTTGCGCAGAATGATGGAGAGGGTGTCCCCGCTCTCGGGATTGCGCGCCCCCACCGGCTGGGTGTTGAGGGTGATCTGCCAGGTGTATACCAGGCGACCCTCGTCATTTTCTTCCAGCAGATAAATGGTATCGGTCTGGTTGGCGTTGTTGGGATTGATGGTAAAACGGCCGTCGGTCCCGTCAATTTCCGCCAGGGCAAACTGCACCGGAATATTGTCCGAAACGTTGCGAATGGTAAAGTTGACATCCTTGCCCGGCAGCGGCAGGAACCCGATGGTGGTGTCCTTGGCGGTTCCCACCCCGACATCGCCGAAGACGATCTCGTAGTCGTAAGGGCTCTGCTGCCCCTGAATGCTCAGGAAACTGACCTGTCCGAACTGAAAGTCGAAAATGCCGTCGTCCGACCAGCCGGATTCGATGCGGTTCAGGCGCACCCGGTCCTCGTTTACAAAACTCAGGCGGAAACCGTCGGTTAAGGGCACTTCCACCCCGGTGCCGAAATCGGTGCTGCGGTCCAGCAGAACCGCGTTGGCGGTCAGGTCGGTAAGGGTGAAGTTTTTGGTGGTTAAGATATCCACTACCGTGCCCTGGATCAGGGTGTCCTCGAAGGTCAGCTGGTAATCGTGCCCTTCCTGAATAACCCGGGGGTCCACCACCTCCAGGTTTATTTCCCCGGAAGCGCTGCCCTGCCGGTGCTCAAAAGACTGCACTTCCGCGGGCAGGTAACCGGCAATCGGGGCCCGGGGACGAACCACCACCACGCTCTCGCCGGTGCGGATGCTGCCGTCCGTGGACACGTCGATTTTGATGACCGATTCGGAGGGGGCGATGTTGCCGAACTCGAAGCCGAAATCGTAAGCGGTAACCGCGTAGAAATAACGCTGGCCATTCACCAGGCCGGAGTCCACGTAGGAATGCACCAGGCCGTTGTCGCTGCCCAGATCATACAACACCCCGTTGATGTCCACGGGATGGAATCCGCTGATGCCGTCTTCCAGGTCGAACTGGGCAATGGGTTTCAGCAGGGTGAGGACCCCTTTACCATCGGTGATGGTTTTGGCATCCAGGAAGGCGGCATCGGTGGCGCGGTAAATCCGGTAGCCCTCGAAATCGCGGAAAGGTCCGTTAAGCCGTTTGATAAACAAGTCCTCGGATTCTTCGGCCAGGGCATCCCAGTAAAGGGTCACCTTGCCGTCTCCGGGCACGGCCTTCACCGTGGGCGGGGTGGGCGCCTGGGCAAAGCGGTAATCCGATTCGAAGGCGGTGCGGGCCTGGCGCTGTTTCTGAATGGCGGCTTCCAGGTCGGCCTGTTTGGTGTTGCCGCCGCCGGCCATGGCCACCGAGATCGCCATACGCTGACGCTCGCCCGGCTCGATCGGGAAGTAACCGGAGGATACCCAGGTATCGTATTCCCCGGTGGGACGGGGAATGTAGAAATCCCCGGGAATCATAAAGTTGCGCCACAGGGTGGCGTCGGAAATGCTGTTGAAGTCGATATTGCCGGCCGGGTCCTGGATAACGCTGGTAATCCCGATCAGGTCGGTTTCGCTGACGTCGGTTTTGTCGATATTGGGCTCGCCCGGAAATCCGGTGCCGCTACCGCTGGTGGGCACGCCGTCCCCCTCCCCGGGATCGCCGGAGCCTTCCAGACCGTCCAACCCCAGGTCGTCCTGCAGGGACAGCCAGTCGTTGTCATTGTCAAAAAAATCATCGCGGGATTCGTCGATCATGGGAGCCACGTTTTCGTAGGACATCTCGGCGTCTCTTCCGGCCACCACAAATCCGCGCTTGATAACATCGCCGGGCTCAAATGCCAGGTAGTTGATGTAGCGAACCGCGCGCACGCTCCCGGAAATTTCGTCGAAACGCTCCAGGTGCAGGGTCAGGCGCTCGTCGATCAACCCGTCCAGGTCATCGTCGTAAAGATCCGAAAGGGTGTCCTCGAACAGGGTGATGCCTCCGGGAGGCAGGTTAAAGGTCTGTCCCATGCTAACCACCGTTCCCCCACCGGCCGGGTATTCCATTACGGTGCGGCTGTAGTCGCTGGTGTCGATCAAAACGATCTTGTCCCCGGGGCCGATGGTGCGCGGATCAAAATCTTCTTCCTCAAAGATAGGGACCAGGGTATCCGGATCGCCGTTGATCAGGCTCAGCAGAAAGCTGTTTTCGGAGAGGTCGGCATCCCCGTCGTTGTCGATACCGTCGATCTGGTTGCCGGGGGTTTCCAGAAATTTGATGGAAGCCAGGCCCACCGGATCGGTGCCGAAATTTTCATCCCCGATACGGTCGGCGTCGGTCAAAAAGGCGATATTGGTCTGCAAATCCACGAACGGCTCATCGTCATCGGCATCCCCGCCCACGATGTCCGCCAGCCAGATCAGAAAGTCGGTTTTGGGAATGCGTTTGGTGCCGTCGTTGAGAATGTCGTGGATGTAAAAGACCACGTCGCTGATCAGGATTTGCGACCAGGCGAAAGCCCGCACGTCCATCACCAGGCCCATCCCGCCGCGGGTGGGGTCGGTGCGGTCCGGAATGTAGTTGGGACGGGTGTATTTATCGTCCGAGGTGCGGTAGAACATTTCCTGGTCGGCGTTGATGATGTTTTTCCCGAAAAAGCCGTTCCAGGATCCGATCCAGCCGGGATCGGTGAGGTCGTCCTGTTTGTCGCGCCAGCCGCCTTCGGTGGTTCCCGGCCAGGAATCGGGCACGTCGCTGCGGGCGATCTCATCCGACTCCGGGTTCTGGAAACCGGGAACCGGCTCCATATTCCAGGAATTTCCGTTGGGGTCCTGACGGTAGGTCGGGGTATCCACAATTTTGATGGTCTGGCCGTCCTGAGCGGTTACCTCACCGCCCAGCAGAATGGCCACCAGCGCCACGTAATCCCGCCCGGTGTTTTTGGGCCACTCATAGGGGTAGAAGTCCGGCCGGTCGGAGGTGCGACCGCTGAAGCCGAAATTGAATACGGTGGCCCGCAGGTTGTTTCCGTCCAGATTGGAGTCGCGCCGCAGATTGTCGTCGCCGCGATCGTTCGAAGGGACATGCGTGGTCTGAGCAAAACCAATGCCGGACCAACACAGGCCCAGCAGCAGGAGTATCAGATTAATTCGCTTCATGGTTTCTCATCGGTAGCTAAAAATTGATAGTTGACGTCTTTATAATCAGTTAATGCTGATTCGCGCCCCAACCTGAACGCGGCGCGGTTCGGAATACAAGCCCGGTTGGGTAAACCAGGTCGCGGCAGCCCCGGGATTGCGGGCTTCGCGCAGGGTAAAATCTGCCAATCCGGTATCCCCGAAAACGTTGACCGGATTATCCCGATCCAGCAGGTTGAAGACCTTGAAAAAAAGCTGCACGTTGGTGCCGCTAAGCTTTAAGGTTTTGCTGGCGTTGAAGTCCAGCGCCAAAATGTAAGGTTTGTTGCGGCTGTTGTCCGTTAAACCGGAGGAGATGCTCTGCCCGGTGCGGGTTCCGGAAATAAACTCCGGGGTGTACGGCTGCCCGCTGTTGAAACGGGAAATCAGGCTCATGCCCCAGTCGTTGCCGCCCAAATAGAAATTGGCGTTCAGGGTGTGGGTCTGGTCCCAGTTCAGGGCCGAAAGGGAACGGGTCGGTTCTGCCCCGCCTTGTTGGGCAAAAAACTCCTGATTGGGGTCGGAGTTGGTTCCCTCGGCGATCTGGAAGGTATAGTCCACGTCGAAGGAATAACGGTTGGAGAAACGTTTGGTGACCGCCAGGGTAATTCCGCGCACGTTGGCGAAGTCGCGGTTGGTGGTGGTTACATAGGCAATGTCGGAACGGACCGTGGGAATGGCCGAGGTGGTGGAAATCCAGTCGCGGATATCCCGGTAAAAACCGGTGACGTCGATGGCCAGGTCCTCGGCCAGTTCCTGCTTAAGACCCAACTCATACATGGTGGTGCGCTGGGGATTGAGATCGGGATTCCCGAAAGGCCCCTGAATGCCGGAAGAGCCGGTGGAAATTTTACGCTGATCGCCGACATACAGCTGACCGTAATCGGGGATCTGCTGGAAAATACCGTAGGAAAAGTGGATCACCCCTTTTTCGGTGATGGGATAAGCCACCCCGAGGCGCGGGCTCAGCTGGGTTTTAACGCTGGTTTCCTTCCACCAGTAGGCTTCCCGGTCGGCGAGGGTCAGGCGGTTGCCGGAGGTTTGCTCGTCCACGCTGATCACCCCGTCCCCGTTGCTATCCCGGTAAATATTGCGCAGGCGGATGGGGTTGTAGATGTTGGGATCGGAAGGATCCGCGGCAATTTGTCCCTGGGCGTCGAAGAGGTCGAAGCGCAGCCCCACGTTGATGATCAGGGTTTCGTATTCGATTTTATCCTGAATGTAGGCGGCGAACTTCTGAGGCTCCCGGGTAAATTCGTTGTGGGAGGTGGTTTCGATGCCGCGGATGGTCGGCTGGAAAGGGGTGATCTGCTGCCCGGTGGCGTCTTCGGCGGGCTGCAGGGTCACGTCGTAGTAATAAACTTCGTCTTTCTGAAACTCCAGGCCGGTTTTTACAAAGTGGCGTTTGCTGACCTGGCTGCTCAGATCGTATTTGAGGATGGCGCTGTTGGTGTAGCGTTCGAAGCGGGCCAGATCGGTTCCGGCGTGGGCAAACTGATAAATGCCCCCGCTGTTCAGGGAGTCCGGATGCTGGTAGCGCGAATCAAACGGATCCTCATAGAGATTGGAGGTCAGCTCGTTGTATTTGAAGGCCAGGGTCGCTTCGTGGAAGGTGGTGGTGCCCAGCAAATGGGTCAGATTGGCAATCACGCTGCCGCCGAATTCCTCGTCCCCGCGATCCCCGTTGGGATTAAGTTTGAAGTAGTGATCGTAATTGCGGCGTTTTTCCCAGCTTCCCAGCCCGTCGAGGCGGAATTTGAGCGGTTGGGCGATTTGCCATTCAATGGAACCCTGCCCGCTGAAGCGATCGCGGAAATTCATGGGCACTGCGCTGCTGTCCCCGCGGGCCGCGCCGCCTTCCGGCTGAAAATAGTCCGCCCCGTACAGCCAACCGTCGTTATAGTAGCGGCGGCCGGTGGCGAAGAAGGAAATTTTGTCCTTGAGGATGGGCCCGCTCAAGGAGGCCTGGAAGTTGTAGATGTCGCCCGGGCTTACCTCGTCGATACCGTAGAACAATTCGTCCCGGCTACTGAGGTAATCCCCGCTCCAGGCTTCCACGCTTCCGGTAAACTTGTCGGTCCCGGTTTTGGTGACCACGTTGATCACCCCGCTCATGGCGTTGCCGTATTCGGCGTTGAAGGTCCCGCTAACCACCTGCAATTCCTGGATGGATTCGTTCTCCACCTGAAAGGACTGGGTGCGGGTAAAGTCGTCGGTAATGCTGATCCCGTTCACCAGGTAGGATACTTCGGTGGAACGGCCGCCGCGGATGTGGATTCCCCCGCCGGCATCCCGGGTAACCCCGGCCTGCAGGTTCAACACATCGCCCAGTTCCTGGACGGGCAGTCGGGCAATTTCCTCACCCTGAACCCGGGCTTCTACCGAGGTGAGGTCCTTGCGAACCAGGGGTTTCTCGGCCACCACCACCACTTCCTGTCCTTCGATGGCTTCTTCCTGCAGGATGATGTTCACCTTGCTGGTGAGGTCGGTCAGCACTTCCAGCCCCTGCAAGCGGGTGTTCTGATACCCCAGGTAAGAGATGGTGAGGTCGTAGGTGCCCGGGGGAACCCGCAGGATAATAAAGGAGCCGTCGAGGTCGGAAGTGGCGCCCAGCATGGTGCCATCCACCACGACATTGGCCCCGATCAACGGTTCACCGCTGCGTTTATCGGTTACCAAACCGGCAATTTTCCCGGTCTGGGCCAACAAGCCACCGGCAAATCCCAGTGCGATAACCGCCAACAGAATTGTAGATTTTTTCATCATAACATCGTCCTTACAATGCGTGTCGAAAGACGGCCTTTTTTCGGGAGAAACGGATTTTCTTTCCCCCAAAGCAGCTATGGTTATAGTTTTAACATTAATTGAGTTTTACGTCCCGCAATTTCCGGGGCCAGGATGCCACCGGAACCCGCTGGCGAATTTGGTCCACTTTTTCCGTCCGCATCCGGTTTTTCCAGGTCAAGGCCCGCAGGTTGGCTTCGATGCCGGGACGGGCCTCCTGAAAACTGAGCAGCCGGGACGGCAGGATGTCCAGGCACTTAAAGAAAAAATAACGTTCGTTTTCGGCAATGGGGCCGATCCACTTCCCCCGGGACAGGGCAAAAACCGCATCGGCCTGGCTGCCCATTTCCGCACGGGTAACCCAGCCCAATTCGCCGTCCCGCTCCGCGCTGAACGCCCGAACCGAAAATTCGCGGGCCAGGGACCCGAAGGCTTCTCCCCGGCGCAGGCGTGCGGCAATCTGATCCGCTTTTTGGTTGTTTTCTACCACGATTTCCTGCAGCCGCATTTGGGGCGGGCTTACCATACTTTCCCGGTTGGCTTCATAAAAGGCCATCAGGGAATCTTCCGGAATTTCAAACTCCCGGTATAAGGTGTCTTCTATGCGTTCCAGCAGCCACTTGTCGACCGCTTCCTCAACCTGCGCCTCATAATCCGCGGTGCGATCCATGCCTTCCCGGCGGGCATTGCTCAAAATATGCTCACGAACCACCAAACCGGAAATGAAATCTTTAAAACGTCCCTCGCTGCGAATCCAGCGATGTTGCTGAGGCGAGGTAAAGCGCACCTTGTCCCGGAAGGTCGCCACGGTCCAGGTTCCGGCGGTGCTGTGCAACAGCGGGCGATCTTCCGGTCCCACCGGAATGGCGCTCGCCAGGCCCTCTTCTTCCCCATGGCCGGGAAGTTCCCGGAAAGCCCGGTACAGGTCGGCAAGGGTTTGGTCCTCAAAGCGAATCTCCAGTTGCTGCGCCAGGGAATCGACCAGGTGTCTGCCCCCCAATTTGGTGAGGCGGCGACGCCAGAAGCGCTCCAGCCGGGGGCGGCTCTGGGCGTATTCGGTTTCGGTGAGCAGGGGTTTCACGATGCGATCGTCCACCCGGATGATACTGTAGCCGTCCGCGGTGCGCACCGGATGAGAGACCTCCCCGACCTGAAGCCCGTAAGCGGCTTCCTCGAAGGCAGGGTCCAGCTCGTCCAGGGAAAAATATCCCAATAAACCCCCGCTGTCCCGCAGGGAGGGATCTTCAAAAACACCGCGAGCCAGGGTCTCGAAGGACTCCCCTTTCTGCAGTCGCGCATAAAGAGATTCTGCCCCGGCCTGGTCGGCGGCGTACAAATGGCGAACCTTGAGGCGGGTATTGGCCCAGATGTAGAGGCGCTGCAGGTCCGCTTCCTCGATCTTGGCGGGCGCTACCACATATTTGCGGTAGTAGGCATCCAGCAATTCCTGAACCCGGATGCGGTCAATTTCCCGGCGGCCGGTTTCGTCCGAATCGTAACCGCGGTGGTAGGCTTCGTTGATCAGCAGGGCATTGGAAACAAAATTTTTGAGCAGGCTGCGGCGGGCCAGGCCGTTGTCGGTGGCCCCGGTGCGCATCAGGAACTGTTGATATTCATCGACAAAAACATTTTCGCGAATCTGGCGCTCTCCGACGGTCGCCAGCACCTTGCCATCCGCATCTTCTCCCGAGCAGGCAAACCATAAAAACGCCGCACCGAAAAAAAGTGCAAACCTCAGCGAGGTCCCAACCCGGCGGTGGTATTTGGCAAGGGCGCTCAACATGAGGGCACCTGCAGAAATCGATCGTGTTTTTTGGTGCGGGAAAAGTCGCTCAAAATGGAAATGAAATAATGGGGGCGAAGAAGGTTCGATAGCAAAATCAGGCGGAAGCTCAAAAAAACGGCGCGGGCAGAACGGTGCAGGGCGACCCTTCCCCCAAAAAGGGAAAAAGTCGTGGCGATCCCTGAAAAGAGCAAAAATAGGGAGAAAATGATTGCCCACATACTCATCTCTTTGTCCCGATCCCGGACCGACGGCAGCAAAAAGCAGCCGGTCAATGTCTTTACAAGAATTTCCGGATTCGCCCAAAAGCAAGGAAATTCAGCGGCTAACATTCGTAACTCTTTATAGAGTTAACACAATCTATATTATTATTTGGTCAAAATCAATACAAAGCGGAATATTGTAGGTAACAGAAATAATATCGGCCCCCTGTCCCTGAAGTTTAACCACCTGTCCCCGAAGTTTAACTTCGGGGACAGGTGGTTTTGAGTTATATTGCTCCTATAGGAGGTTCCTCTTGAAAAACCGCATCTATCTTCAGATTCTGTGTCTGCTCCTGGCCTCGCCCCTACTATCCCAAAACGACAATGCCGCCGGCTACAAAGGCGGCAATATCGCCGGCATCCCGGTCCTGAAATACAATTCGGACGAAGGTTTCGGCTACGGGGTGCGCCTTTCCTATTACAATTATGCCCGGGGCGGTTACAATCCCTATTACTACCTGGTGGACACCCAGGTGGCCCTTACCACCAAAGGCAAAAAAGAACTGTATCTTTTTTTTGATTCGCC
>JAGRBF010000328.1 GCA_020434205.1 Calditrichota bacterium
ATCATCGCCGCCACCAACAAGAACCTGGAGGAAATGGTTGGGGAGGGCAAATTCCGGGAGGACCTGTACTACCGTCTGAATGTGGTGCGCATTCACCTGCCGCCTCTGCGGGAGCGGCGTGAGGATATCCGGGCCCTGGTGGATTACTTCCGCCGCAAGTTTGTGCAGCAGAAAGGGCGGGAGCTGCACTTCGGGGCGGCCATTCTGGAGCGGCTGTCCGCCTACGACTGGCCCGGGAATGTCCGCCAACTCAAAAACGTGATGGAGCGGCTGTTCATCACGTGCCCCGGCAATGAGGTGCAGGAATCCGACCTGATTTTTTACAGCCTCGGCGCCCGCCCCCAAAGCACCGCAGCGGAGGAGGATCTGCTGGACCTGCCCATCAAGGAGGCCCGGCAACGCCTGGTGGCGGAATTCGAAAAGCGCTACCTGGCCGCCTATCTGGAACGTTACGGCGGCAACATCAGCAAGGTCGCGGAGGTTATCGGGGAGTCCCGGGAAGGGCTGAGTAAAAAAATCAAACGATACGGGCTAAAAGATCATGATAGCGGTTAACCGAAAGCTGTTTTTGCTGCTGGCCATCCTCAGTGTCGCCCTCCGGGCTCAGATTGCGCGCGAATCCGGGGATTTTAAGGCGGAGGTGGTGGCCATCGTCAGCGCCATGCCCGGCTCGGGCAGCGAAGGATTTACCCCACCCTCATTTGCCACCCTGCAACAATGGACCCCCATTCTTCTGGCCCTCTGCGACGGCGAATTCCAACGCGCGGACAGCCTGGTGCGCGCCGATTTTCCCAGCTACCAGATTGTAGAATTTACCGATACCGGCTATGGTGATGCGGTTTATTACCTGCTGCGGGAAAACGCCCCGGTGCAGAAGGGGTGGGGGACCTATGCGGTGAACCCCAATTTCCGGCGGGCCATGGCCATCGAGGTGCCTCATGCCCGCTACGACACCAATACCCATCGTGAGGGCAGCGATGTATTTCGGGAAACGGGAGCCCGCTTTTTTCTGATGAGCGGAACCCACCGCTGCGCCAACAGCGCCGAGTCGATCTGCGACGGCACCACCGGCGCCTGCGGGAGCAGCGGCTCGCCCTACCGGGTGTCCGACATGGCCCATTACGAAAAGGCCCTTTTTCAGCTTTTCCACGAGGTGCTCACCATCCGCAATCCGACTCTGTATGCGGTCAATCTGCACGGCCACGCCAACAGCGACTGCCAGGACTTTTTTATGAGCAGCGGGGTGGGAAGCACCCCCAGCCGGATTTTGCTGGACATCAAAGCGTCCCTGCTGGCCTCCGGCGGGGTAAGCGCGGCGGTGGCGGGGGACGGGACCTCCACCTGCACCCTCACCGGGGGGACAAACGTTCAGGGACGTTACACCAACGGCTCGTCCGATCCGTGCGCTCAGGCGGCGGGGAGTCCCAACGGCTACTTCATGCATATCGAGCAGGCCCGCCGTATTCGGGACAGCTACGACTTGTATTCCCGGTTGATCGGGGCCCTCAACGAACATATCCAGCCGGTAACCGGGATCGCGGACGCCCCGGTGTCGCGGGATTTTGTTATGCTGGAGGCCTTTCCCAATCCCTTTAATCCGGCCGTAACCCTGGCGTTGCGCCTGTCCTCTCGGGAAGCGATTCGCCTGACCGTTTTTGACGCTTTGGGGCGGGAAGTAACGGTATTGGCGCGCGGCATTTTCGGGCCAGGCGAACATCGTTTTGTTTTTGAGGGAGAGGGGCTGAGCGGCGGGGTGTATTTTGCCTTTCTGCAGGGGGAGGGGCACCGGCAGGTGAAACGCCTGGTGCTGGCGAAGTAACACCGAAAACGCCTGGTCTTGAAGTTTAGTCGCCTGGTCCCGAAGTTAAACCTCATGTTACGCAACCAAACCCATTTTTGCTGTTTAACCGCGAAGCCGCGAAATCGCGAAGAACTAATGTGTTTGGTTCTTGCCAGACACAGAATCTCCATGCCCACATCTGCTTGGGGGAGCGGGCGTGAACCAGCTATCCATGTTGGTCCGCTGATAACAGCACGGCGAGCAGATTTGCCGGTGCAGGGGCAAATCCGTCCGGTTCCAGGTTTCGCGATTTCGTGATTTCGCGGCACATGGGCGGGAAATCGCTTTTGGCGCTTAACGCCAGATCAACTTCGGGATCAAACGAGAGCCGTGAAAACCGATTCACAATTCACGGCAAATCGTGAACCCGATTTCACGATTTGCGATGTCCCGCCCCGGCACCCTGTCCTCCTCAAAAATTCCCGCCCAAAAAAAAATCTCAGACTTTGCCGGCCCAAACCGCACTCTCCGGGCTCCCCGGTGGAAAAAAACCATCATCCGCCAAAAATATCGCTGATCAGCCCCACTCTGGCACCGCATTTGTCTGATACCCGGTATCGCCACGGGGACCTTTAATGAACATTCTGATTCTGGAAGATGAACTCACCATCCGCAAAGCCCTGCGTTTTGCGCTGGAAAAAGCCGGGCATGCGGTTCAGGAGTTTGCCGATCCGCTCAAAGCCCTGGATCGGGCCGCGGAACAGCGCTTCGACCTGATGGTCGTCGATCTGATGCTCCCGCACCTGCCCGGCTATGCCTTTATCAATCGCCTCAATGAGCAGGAGAGGCTGAGCCCGACCATCGTGCTGACCTCGCATGCCGAGGAAGCCCGGGGGCTGATCGACCAACGCCAACTGGGCAATATTCCCCTGGAGATCATCTCCAAGGATTTGCCCTTTCCCGACATCCTGAAAAAGATCGAGCAGTTTTTAAACCCACTCATCTCTACTCAAACCCATCATTGAGGAGGCGCATTATGCGAAACGTTACCATTTTACCCTCGTTGAGGCTCCTGGTTTTACTGTTGCTGACCGGCCTGCTGTCCGGTTCCGCATTCGGCCAGTTTACCCGCAGTATCGTGGCGGACGAAGTGGCCAACAACGGGCCGGTCTACTACGGCAATTCCCGCAACGTGGCCCGCACCACCACCGGAACCCTGGTGGCCATCTGGCAGGACGGCACCGGACAAATTGTGACCGCAACCTATGACGAAGCCTTCCAGGACTGGCTGCTGCCGGTGCAGGTTTCCTTCGCCGGGGACGAGGCGTCCAAAGCCGGCATTATCGCCGATAACGGCGGTGGATTACACGCCGCCTGGCAGCAGCGGGAACCGGCCGGCAACTGGCAGATCTGGTATGCCAACTACCTCTCCGGCACCTGGTCCGCCCCGGTCCGGGTGGATAGCGACTCTCTGGACGCCGAAGAATGTTCCATTGAGGTGGACAGCAACGGCCGCATCTGGGTGGTCTGGAACACCGATAACGAGCCCGACGGGGCCGAATGGATTTTGGCCAGCCACAGCGACGATACCGGGGTCAGCTGGTCTTCCCCGGACACCCTCAGCTCCCCGGACGGGATCATCAACGGCAGCAGCACCACCAGCGCCCGGGTGGGCATCTGGGCGGGCAGCAACGGCCGTCTGGCCACCATCTGGCACGAAGACTTTCCCGGCCGCGAGCGGGAAATCTACGTCAACCAATACGACGGTTCCGCCTGGCAGGGTGAAGTGGTGGTTTCCGATACCACCGATACCACCATTACCCGGCACTGGTATACCAATGTCTGTATGGATGCCAGCGACAATATCTATGTGCTGTTTGCCAACGACCGCCAGGGTTCCGATCCCCGCCAACTGCTGATGACCTCCAAAGCCTGGGACGCTTCCTGGCAGCCGGCCTGGACCACCCTCTACACCGACACCAACGGGGACTTCCTGACCAACGCCCTGACCATCGATCCCAATGGCAATCTTTACGCCGGTTTCCGCCGTCCCAAGGGCGATGGCTCCGGGACCGAGGAAGTCGCTTATGTAACCTCCCAGGACGGAGGCAGCACCTGGAGCGAACCGGTGGCGTTGAGCCGCGACGGCTACGACGCCGGCTACCTGACTTTCGTGGGACACGTCACCGGCTCGGTGGTGGACGCGATCTGGCGGGAATCCTATCTGCCCGGGGTGGATGACGACGACACCACCGCGATTGTGTATGCCGCCATCGATTTCACCACCGGCATCGAAGAACCCAGCGTGGTGGCCGGGGAATTCGCCCTGTCCCAGAACTACCCCAACCCCTTCAACCCCAGCACCAATGTGCGCTTCAGCGTTCTTTCCGCCGGGGATTACGAGCTGGCCATCTACAACATTCTCGGGGAGAAGGTGCGCACCCTGACCCATCGCCACTACGCAACCGGCGAATACACCTCGGCATGGGACGGCCGCAACGATGCCGGCAGCCAGGTGACCAGCGGGGTTTATTTCTACCGTCTGAGCAGCGCCAAACAAACCCTCACCCGCAAAATGATATTGATGAAATAAGAAAATTTCTCAGGTTTGTCCACGGCGCATATTATGTCCACGGCGCGCCGTGGGCATACTATACTTCGGAGGCTATGGTGTTTTACAAACGAACCCTGGTTGCGCTGATCCTGTTCCTGCACGGCGTGATGCTGGCCGGAACCACCGGCAAAATCGCCGGCACCATTATCCAGGCCAAGGACGGCGAGGCGCTGGTGGGCGTTAACGTGGCCGTTGTGGAATTGGGAATGGGCGCGGCTACCGACGGCGACGGCTACTTTTTTATCACCAACGTGCCGCCGGGACGCTATACCCTGCAGGTCAGCTATATCGGCTATCAAACCGTCGATTATCAGAACGTCACCGTGTCGGTGGACCAGACCACCGAGGTGCGCATTGCCCTTCAGGAAACCGCTCTGGAGGTGGAGAATGCGGTTACCGTGATTGCCGAACGCCCCCTGGTCCAGAAGGACATCACCTCCAAAAGATCGGTGATCGACGGCTCTCAGATCGCCGAAAAACTGCCGGTCTCCAACCTCAACGAGGTGCTGGCCATGCAGTCCGGCATTAATCGCGATGAGGACGGCGGAATTCACATCCGCGGGGGACGCCTGGGTGAGGTAACCTATTTGGTGGACGGCACTTATGTGCGCAATCCCTTCGACAACAGTCTGGGCGGGAATGTGGACGTGGATGCCATCCAGGAAATGGAAGTGATCTCCGGAACCTTCAACGCCGAATACGGCAACGCCCTTTCCGGGGTGGTGAACATCGTCACCAAGGAAGGCAGCCCCAACTACGAGGCCAAGCTTCAGTACGAATCCGCCCAGCTGAACAGCTCGCCCTACCATCAGACGGACTGGCAGTTGCAGCGCGCTTCGGTGCAGTCCCTGACCGCCGAACAGCAGGACGAATTCCGCGATCTGGTTCGGGACGTCAACGGGCAGTCCGCCTACCGCGATTTCCAGCTGTTTGACCATCCCTTTACCCAAAACCTCACCGGGGCCGCTATGCCCGGAAAGCTCAACGCCAGCCTGAGCGGGCCGCTGCCTTTCCTACGCAACAAAGCCCACTTTTTTATCGCCGGAACCTTCCGCAACGAGGAAAGCCCCATGCCCTACGGCTTCGAGCTGGACCGGGTACTCTCCTCCAAACTGACCTTCAACGTGATGCCGACCCTCAAATTTCAGCTGAACGCGGACTGGTCCAACCTGTGGTCTCAGGACTACGACCATCAGTACAAATACTGGCAGTATTTTGCCGCCAGCGATCCGGAAATCGGGAGCTTTCCCATTACCCGGGATCTGAAAACGCGCTTTACCGGGAAGATCACCCACACCCTTTCCAACGCCACTTTTTATAACCTGAGCCTGTCGCGGATCTACAATGCCGAGCGCAACTATGTGCCGGGACGTTCGGTGGTCAGCGATGCCACCACCGGGGAGCTGATCACCAGCGACTACCTGACCCGCGGCTTTTACCAGGGGCTGGACGGCAGCTTCCAGACCGGGGACGTGCGCTACTGGCGCCGCACCGAATCCACCACCCTGGATTTCGACGGGGACATCGTTTCCCAGATGAACCGCTATAACCAGGTCAAGGCCGGTGTCGAGCTGCGCCAGCACACCATCTTCCGCCACCGCATCGGGATGCCGCCCCGGGAACGCCTGGAATTCTTCGAACGCAAACCCCTGGAATTCGCCGCCTACCTTCAGGATAAAATCGAGATGTCCTTCCTGATTCTCAATCTGGGCCTGCGCTTCGATATGTTCGACCCCAAGGACACCTATTTCGACGATCCCGGCCGCATTCTGCAGACGGTTACCAGCAACGGGGAAACCAGCATCATCACCGTGGATCAGGAAGCGGTGCCGGTGCGCTACAAATTCAGCCCCCGCATCGGGCTGGCCCATCCCATTTCCGCCACCACCGTTTTTCACTTCGCCTACGGGCAGTTCTTCCAGATCCCGCGTTATTACGACCTCTACCGCAACAACGAGCTGGAAGATATTCTGGTGAACGATCCGCTGATCGGCAATCCCGGTCTGGAACCCGAGGAGACCACCGCCTTCGAAGCGGGCATCAAGCAGCAGTTGGGTGAGGATTACGCCATTGAGATCACCGCTTATTACAAGGATATCGACAACCTGATCTCCAGCTTCTACTACTTCTCCGGCCGCGATTACACCGTTTTCGTGAACGCCGATTACGGGCGGGTTCAGGGCATCGACGTTACCCTGGACAAACGCTACAGCAACTTTTTCGCCGGGGCCCTCAACTACACCTTTATGATCGCCCAGGGGAACGAATCCGACCCCCTGGAGGGCTACACCCTCTATCGCGAGGACGACGCTTTTCTGCGTCCCAACCGGGACTTTCCCCTGGATTTCGACCAGCGCCACAGCCTCAGCCTTAATCTGGATATGGGCCTACCCGGAGACTTCGGCCCGGCTTTGGGGGGCTTTCACCCCCTGGGGAACCTCAGCGCCAACGTGCTGCTGCGGGCCGGCAGCGGTTTGCCCTATACCCCGTCTTCCCGGGACCCGGATGCCAGCATCGTGCCGGAACGCAACTCGGCCCGCAAGCCCTGGACCAATCAGGTGGACCTGCGCCTCAACAAACGCTTCGCCCTGGCCGGGGCCCAGCTAAACTGGTATTGGCGGGTGGAAAACCTGTTCGACCACCTCAACGTGCTGCGGGTATGGACCCAGACCGGCGATCCCTGGGATGCCGGACCAACCTCCATCCAGAGCAAGGACCGTCAGGCCAATCCCGAAAACGTGGACATCCGGCGCACCATCCGCACCGGGATTATCTTCCGCTTCTGATGCGCCCCGACCGGGAAAAATTTGATCGATAAAAGGATACCTTAGATGAAACGCCTTACCTACATCATCATCGCCACCCTGACCGTCGGGGGGATCGCCCTCGCCCAGCAGGCCAAAGAAAATGACGACATCCGCTCCCGGCGCGAGGCGGCTCCCCTGCGCAAGGTTCTCGGCTTCGCCGATGAAGCGGTCGGGGTGCTGGACAAGGGGCAATTGCAAAACCTGACCATGAACTACGGGCAGATCACCGACACCCGCTATGAGGACGTCGGCAACGCCCCCACCCAGTTTTTCTATAACTTCCGCTACCCGCGCAAAAACTTTACCGGGCTCGCCGACGATTTCGCCCTGTTTTTCGCCCAGCCCACCAACACCAAAAACGGCAACGACGGCAACGTGATCGACGGGTGGACCGATAACGACAATGAGGACTGGGTGGCCAAGGACGGTTCCTACGGGCGCACCCATTACAACCCCAATACCGATCCCAGTCCGGAGGCGCCCCTGCTTTATCCCCCGGATAACCCCACCACCCCGTACCTGGCCCACAGCGACCTGCCCGGAACCTGGCCCATCGACGCGGCCGGGGAGCGTTTCTGGCCCGGCTACTTCCGGCGGGATCCCACTACCGGGGAAGAAATTGAGGGTGAGTTCGCCTCGGACCGCGATGTCTACGCCGTTTTTACGGACGGGAACAACCAGATGGGCAATCCCATCGGCATTGAGGTGGAGATGATGGCCTACAGCTATGGCCGCCCCTACGCCGACAAGTTCCAGTTCTACGAGTTTTTTATTCACAACAAAAGCGGGCAGCAGTTGGACAGTTGTTATGTGGGCATCTATCTGGATCCGGATTGCAGCGACCACGGGGAAGAAATTCTGCTGGCCCCCGACCCCACCTTCAGCGATCCCAATATTGCCGATCTGGTGATTCAGCGCGACTTCGACGGGGATATCGGCGGGGCCACCCGGCCCAACGCGGTGGGGGTTACCGAGGATTATTCCTTCGGCACCGCCGTTCTGGAAACCCCGCAAAACCTGGGGGTAACCACCTTCCACTATTACGAAGACGCCGGCCCCACCGACGACCGCATCCTGTGGCCGATTATCGCCGGCAATCCCCGCGATCCGGACGTCAGCAGCTTTGCCGCCAACTACTTCCACGGCGCCGATCCCAATATCGACGATATCTCCCTGGCGGCCTCCTACGGCAAGGTCGACTGGGTTTACATCCTGGCCACCGGCCCCTTTTCCTTCCAGCCGGACGAGGTGGTCAAATACACCATCGTGGTGGCGGTGGGGGAAACCGATGCCGACCTGCTCAAGCAGATCAATCAGGCCCAGGACATGTACAACTTCAGGTTTATCGGCCCCACCGCCCCCCCGGCGCCGGCCCTGACCGCCATTCCCGGGGACGGGCAGGTGACCCTCTACTGGGAGGATATCTCCGAGCGGGTGCCGGATGCCTTTACCGGGGAAATCGATTTTGAAGGCTATCGCCTTTATCGCAGCCAGGACAACGGCCAAACCTGGGGAAAAGAGGTCAGCGATGTGCAGGGCAACCTGATCACCTATGTGCCGGTGGCCCAGTTCGACCTCGACAACGGCATCAGCGGCTTCGACCCCCAAAATCCCTTCACCTACCTGGGAGACGACACCGGGGTGCGCCATACCTTCGTGGACAGCAACGTCAAAAACGGGATCCGCTACTCCTACACCATTGTGGCCTACGACCGGGGCGACAGCATCATTTATTCCCTGGAAACGGCCCGCGGCACCAGCGTTGCGGACCGCAACTTCGTGACCGTTACCCCGCGCCCGGAGTATCTCGGCAAAATTCCCGCCGAGGTGGAGGGGCTTGCCCAATCCGCCGGGAACGGCAACGGGGAAGTGGCCATTAATATTATTGATGAAGACAACCTGCCTGCGGATCGCTACGAACTGCACTTTAACGGCAGCCCGGCCACCGGTTTCCGGCTGGTCAACAGCACCAGCGGGGACACCCTGGCCTACAACCTGCCTCTCAACTTCGACGACAATCCGGTGATCGACGGGTTCCAGGTTTCGGTGGCTTCGGAAGGCCGCCTGGGCGGGGTGAAAAGCGTAAGCGACGGCTTCGGCAAAAACGTGCTGGGCGGTTCCAATATAGACAGCAGCGGCTCCTGGTTTGTCAACGTTTCCCCGTACGAAACCTCCGACCTGCTCAACCGCAGCAAGGACTTCGAAATCCGCTTCGGCGGCAGCGGTTCTCTGGCCTTCAGTTGGGGCCCTCCCAGCGTTTCCACCGCCGCCATCCCGGTTAATTTTGAGGTGTACGAGGTTACCGGCGGCAGCGAACGGCGCCTGGCCTTCGAGGTGCAGGATGCCAACGGCAACGGTCAGTGGGACGAAGGGGAGCTGATCTTTATCCTGACCGTGGACTATCCCAATCCCCAGCCCGGGGATCCCCTCCTGGCCGCCTTTCCGGCGGACTTTCCCTATCAGGTCAATATCTCCAATGCACCGGGGGATGTGAATCGCACCCCTCCGCAGCCGGGGGATCTGGTGCGGCTGGAATCCTACCGCAGCGTCAGCGCCGGGGACGTCTTCAGCTTCGGATTTACCCGGAGCGCCTTCGACGCCAATGCGGTGGACCTCAACGAAGTGCGGGTAGTGCCCAATCCCTACATCGTGGGCGCGGAATGGGAAGAAATTCAGAACGTGCACCAGGTGCGTTTTATGTTCCTGCCGCCGGTGTGCACCATCAACATCTACACCATTAACGGGGAGCGGGTGAACAGCATCGAGCACGATAATTTTACCGGTGATGAGCTGTTCAACCTGGTCAATTTCGAAAATCAGGGTCTGGCATTCGGGGTGTACGTCTACGTGGTGTCCACCCCCGACGGGCAGGAATACGTCGGGAAATTTGCCGTTATCCGGTAGGGCGAGTTGATTACCGATGTAACACAACGAATTCCGTTTCTGTTCTTTAACCGCGAAAGCACGAAATCGCGAAACAGTTATGTGTTTTTCCTTTGCTAAACAAAGTTGGCCTTGTACCCGGCGACAACCTACCCTTTCTGGCCGGGTTCCGGGAAAGGTCTGTCGCTGGCACGGACCAAACTGAAAAGACTTTCGTGTTTTCGCGATTTCGCGGTTTATGATCGAAAAATGGCTTGACCCGTAAGGTCCGTTGATAATTAGAAAATTCACAGGTTTAGATGGTTGTCAACACACCCTCACCGGGTGAAAAGGAATCGATATGAAATGTCAAACTAAAACCATCCCATCGGCT
>JAGRBF010000329.1 GCA_020434205.1 Calditrichota bacterium
GAATACCGCGCGGCGCCGGGGGAATACCGTCCAGAATAAAACGACCCAGGGTGCGGTTGTCCCGGGCAAACTCGCGCTCACCCTGAAGAACGTGCACTTCTACCGAAGGTTGATTGTCCGCGGCAGTGGTAAACACTTCGCTCTTGCGGGTGGGAATGGTGGTATTGCGTTCGATCAGGCGGGTAAAAACGCCACCCATGGTTTCGATACCCAGGGACAGCGGGGTAACGTCCAGCAGCAGCACATCCTTCACCTCTCCGGCCAACACCCCGCCCTGAATGGCGGCGCCGACGGCAACCACCTCATCGGGATTGATGCCCTTGTGCGGCTCCCGGCCGAAGGCTTCCTTCACCAATTGCTGAATACGGGGGATGCGGGTGGAACCACCGACCAGAATCACCTCGTCGATTTCATTGGTTTTCAACCCGGCATCGCTGAGGGCCTTCTCGCAGGGGGTCAGAGTTTGCTGAACCAGATCCTCAATCAACTGCTCGAATTTGGAGCGGGTGAGGGTCAACTGCAGGTGTTTGGGGCCGTTGGCATCCGCGGTGATAAAGGGCAGATTGATATCGGTTTGCAGGGTGCTGCTCAGCTCAATCTTGGCTTTTTCGGCGGCCTCGCGCAAACGCTGCAGGGCCATGGGGTCCTTGCGCAGATCGATGCCGTGCTCTTTCTGGAATTCGCTGGCCACGTGGTTAACCACCCGCTGGTCGAAGTTGTCTCCGCCGAGATGGGTATCCCCGTTGGTGGCCTTCACTTCGAATACCCCATCGCCGATTTCCAGGATGGAGATATCAAAGGTCCCGCCGCCCAGGTCGTAAACCGCAATTTTCTGATTGGTTTTTTTATCCAGCCCGTAAGCCAGTGCCGCTGCGGTCGGCTCGTTGATGATCCGCAAAACGTTGAGGCCGGCAATTTCCCCGGCTTCTTTGGTGGCTTTGCGCTGGCTGTCGTTGAAGTAGGCCGGAACAGTAATAACCGCGTCGGTAACCTTGGAACCCAGGTATTCTTCGGCGGTCTGCTTCATTTTCTGCAGGATCATGGCGGAAATTTCCTGCGGCGTATAATCTTTGCCGCCGGCTTCCACAACCGCCAGATCGTTAACACCGTCCTTGACGTTATAAGGGATCATGGACGTTTCTTCGGGTACCTCGGTACGGCGACGTCCCATAAAACGTTTGATGGAGTAAACGGTGTTCGAGGGATTGGTGATCATCTGACGTTTGGCAGGAGCGCCCACCAGAATTTCACCGGATTTGGTGAAACCGACGATGGACGGAGTGGTGCGGGCACCTTCGGTGTTGGGAATTACAACCGGTTCTCCACCTTCCATAACGGCTACCACGGAGTTCGTGGTTCCCAGGTCGATTCCGATAATTTTATTACTCATTTGAACAGTCCTCCTTAAAAAGGTCACACAATTGTTGTCATATTTGGTTAATCAAGGTTCAAACCGCCACCGGGGCGGTACTACCCGGGCAAACACCGGCTTCGCCTTCAGAACTGCCAATTTGCGAAGCAGGCCGGAATCCCCGGCGATATAGAATCGTTACAAGTTTGATGCCAAAAAAGGCACTACCACCTCAAACCAAGTATAAACAACAAGATACAAAACCTAACCTGTTTTCATTTCTCACTGACAGGTTGTCAGGGTGACTACAATATGACAGTATGACACCCTGACCCCACGCCCTTACAATACGGACTTGAACATTTTGCCGCGGTGAATAACCAGCTCCGGCTTGCCGGACAGGGTCCTTCCCAGGAAAGGGGTGTTGCTGCACTTGGAAAGCAGCTTATCCGCTTCGGGTTGCCAGCGGGCCTCCGGATCAAAAACGGTCAGGTTGGCGGCCTGCCCTTCGGCGATTTGGGGCGCCTCCAGCCGGAGAATCCGGTAGGGATTAATGGTGAATTTGGCGATGATGTCCGCCAGGGGCATGGTATCCCGCAGGGCGCTCAGGGCCAGTCCCAAAGAGCTCTCCAGCCCGATAATGCCAAACGGGGCATAAATAAACTCGGTGGACTTCTCTTCCCAGGCAAAGGGGGAATGATCGCTGGCAATCACATCAATGGTGCCGTCTTTTAATCCTTCCAGAAGGGCCAGACGATCGTCCTCGGTACGCAAAGGGGGCTTTACCTTGGTATTGGTGTCGAAGGAACGCACCGCATCGTCGGTGAGGGTGAAGTGGTGAGGCGCCACTTCGGCGGTAACCATTACCCCCTGGGCTTTGGCGGCCCGCACCAGTTCCACCGCCTTGCGGGTGGAGATATGGGCCACGTGAAGGTGCCCGCCGGTGTATTCGGCCAGGGCGATATCCCGGGCAATCATGGTTTCCTCGGCCACCCGGGGAATTCCACGCAGCCCCAGACAGGTGGACACAAAACCTTCGTTCATATAGGCATTGCGGGTCATGCTGGTGTCTTCTTCGAAGGCAATGACCGGGATGTTGACCATCCGGGCATATTCCAGGGCGTGGCGCATCACCTCCGCGCTGTGCACCGGGGTATGGTCGTCGGAAACCGCCACGGCCCCCTGCTCAACCAGATCCAGCATTTCGGTCAGCTCCTTGCCTTCCCGTCTTTTGGTGAGCGCTCCGATAGGATGCACCGCCACCAGGCTGCTGCGGGAGCGATCCACGATGTACTGAATAATCTCCTGGGAGTCGATGGCGGGATTGGTGTTGGGCATACAGCAAACCGCGGTAAAACCGCCGTTGGCGGCGGCCAGGGAACCGCTCTCGATGGTCTCCTGATCTTCCCGGCCCGGTTCGCGAAGATGGACGTGCATGTCGATCCACCCGGGGGACACCACCTTGCCCTTCAGATCGAGGACTTCCCCGTCGAACCCGGCGGGATCCACGGCGCCAACCGCGCTGATGGTGCCGTTTTCGATAAGCAGGTCGCCCTTTTTATCCAGATTCTGACCGGGGTCAATCAATCGACCTCCCCGGAGTAACAGGCGTTCCGGCAAAACCTGAAAGGCCTTTTTGCTGGTTGTCGGTCTACTGAATTTCACTTTTACCTCCTGCCAATAAGAACAGAACCGCCATGCGGATGGCGATGCCGTTGGTCACTTGTTCCAGAATTACCGAATGGCCGCTGTCCGCAACGTCGCTGGAAATTTCCAGGCCGCGGTTCATGGGCCCGGGGTGCATAATCACCACTTCCTTGTCGGCCCGTTCCAGCCGTTCCCGGGTAATCCCGAAGTAGTTGTGATATTCGCGAAGAGAGGGGAAAAGCCCGGACTCCTGGCGCTCCAGTTGGATGCGCAGGATATTGAGGACATCCGTCTGGGGAATCACCTCATCGATATTGTGATACACTTCCACCCCCAGTTTTTCGATTTCCCGGGGTATCAGGGTGGACGGTCCGCAAACCAGAACCCGGGCGCCCAGGGCTTTCAGCCCGAAGATATTGGAGAGGGCCACCCGGGAATGGGCGATATCGCCGACCAGGCAAATGGTTTTCCCCTCCAGCTCTCCCAGTTTCTGACGGATGGTAAACATATCCAGCAACGCCTGGGTAGGATGCTCGTGGCCGCCATCTCCGGCGTTGATGATATTGGCGTCCAGCACCCGGGACAGCAGGTGTGCCGCGCCGGGAGAAGAATGGCGCACCACCACCATGTCGATCTTCATGGCTTCAATATTTTTGACGGTATCGATCAGGGTTTCCCCTTTTTTCACCGAACTGGTGCTGGCAGAAAAATTAACGATATCGGCCGACATACGTTTTTCGGCCAATTCGAAAGAAATCCGCGTCCGGGTGGACGGCTCATAAAACAGATTGACCACAGTCTTGCCCTGCAGGGTCGGCACCCGCTTGATGGGCCGGTCCAGAATCTCGCGGAAGGAGCGGGCGGTATCCAACAGCAGGGTAATTTCCGCTGCGGGCATTCCGTCCAATCCCAACAAATGTCTTGAACTCAGCATTTGATTGTCCTGGGTGTTCTTTGAGTGATAATTGATTGTTGATTATTTTACATGGTTACATGGTTATCGCCTGCGGCGATGGGCGACCAGCGAATAGCGACCAGCGACCAGCGATCAGCGATTGCCTTTTTTCCGCTTTTCCAATAGTCTTTCCATCTTTTGGTCTTTTGGTCTTTCGGTCTTTCGGTCTATTGGTCTTTTGATCTTTTGGCCTTTTGGCCTTTTGGTCCTTTGGTCTTTTGGTCTTTTGGTCCTTTGGTCTTTTGGTCCTTTGGTCTTTTGGTCCTTTGGTCTTCGAATCTACGGACCGTTCTCTCGCCTTCGCCCTATTCCGGCGTTTTCACCAGATGGACTGCATCTTCCTTATCCACCTCGGTCATGCTCACCCGCACTTCTTCACCGATGGAAGTGGGGATGTTTTTGCCCACGAAATCGGCGCGGATGGGCAGTTCGCGATGGCCGCGATCCACCAGAATAGCCAGGTAAATGCGGGCCGGGCGGCCAAAATCCATCAGGGCATCCAGAGCGGAGCGAATGGTGCGGCCGGTGTAGAGCACGTCGTCGATCAGCACCAGGTTTTTCTCATCGATGCCGAAGGGAATGTTGGTCACCTCCACCGAAGGTTGTTTGAGGCGGGTGCGGAAATCGTCCCGGTAAAGGGTGACATCCAGAAAACCGGTCATCACTTCCTCCCCTTCGATTTCCTTGATTTTTTTGGAAATGCGATCGGCCAGGAAAGCTCCCCGGGTGCGCAAACCGACCAGCACCAGATTTTCCGTGCCACGGTTTTTTTCCAGAATTTCATGAGCCAGGCGGGTAATGATCCGGCCCATATCATTTTCGTTGAGAATAACCGCAATCGTGTCGCGTTTCAAACGGATCTCCTTTCAAAAAAAAATAGCCTCTGGGATAATCCCAAAGGCTACCGGTTGTATTGGAAAACTGTTTACCCAAACGCCGTAGCGGCGCTGGCAAAGAAGTCTGAGAATCACCTTTACTACCTCTCGGATAGTGTTAAAGGTTCAACGTGATGTCAAAGTCGGATCAACGAAGCTTGGACAACATCGTTTCCGCGCGCGAGCGCAGGTTGCTGTTCTTGTAATCATCATTATCGAGATAGCTTTGCAGCTCTTCCCGCGCCCGCTTGTTGTCCTTCAGCTGGAAGTAGCAGAGGCCAAGCTTATACTGGGCGTCTTCATTTTTGTTGGAATTGGCAAAGGTAAAAACCTTCTCAAACGCCACGATCGCAGCGCGGTAATCCCCCAGCGCAAAGAGGCATTCACCGATCCAGTACTGGGCGTTATCGGACAGCTTGTTATTGGAATTGGTGGCCAGCAACGCTTCGAAGGATGCCATGGCATCGCGGTATTGACGGCTTTGCCACAGGCTGAAAGCCTGCTGGTAGTCATAGTCGTAATCCGAGGTGCCGATACCGGAGGGCGGGGTTACCACAATGGGATTATTGGCTGGGCGGTTGCGCGCCGGGGGTTCCGCTTTTTCTTCTACCACCGGATCATTTCCAAAGAGGTCCTGGGCCAGCTGCTTTTTCTCCTTGGCGGACATTTCTTCTTCAGCGGCTTTTTTGGGGGCCGGATTTTCCTTTACCGCCGGTTTGCCGATGTTGGAGAGGTCCAGCAAACCGCCTTCATTCCCGGAGGTCTTGATATCGCGGGCCGGCTTCTGGTCGCTCGGTTTTTCGGCAGGCGGAGTGCCCCCTTCATCCAACCCCAGCAGTTCCAGCAATTCGTCGTCCGGTTCCTGGGAATTGTTGTTGCTGCGGTTGTCGGTATTTTCCCGGCTGGGTGGGTTATCGGCGGGGGTTAGCCCGAGCAGTTTTTCGATCTCATCCGCCGCATTGTTGGGCTGGAAAGACTCCGGCGTTTCTTCCTCGGAAGGTTTGGATCCCGCGCAGGCTACCATAGCCAGAACTGCGGCAATCAGGGCAAAGCGAAAAGTAATCCGTTTCATGGTAATTCCCCTGTCAGTACCACATCAAAAATAGTTTGGGTTTATTGATCAGTCAAGATTCATTTAAAACGCTTTAATACTCAAAACGATGGCGATAAAAGTTGAGAATCAATCCCACCATAGCCATGTTGGTCAGCAGCGCCGTTCCCCCGTAACTCACAAAGGGCAGTGGTAAACCGGTAACCGGGCAAAGACCAATCGTCATCCCGATGTTCACAAACATGTGAAAGGCGATGATGACGGCAAAACCGACCGCGATAATGCTGCTGAACCGGCTCTTAAAGATGCTGGCCAGGTAAACCAGGCGGCTCAGAAAAAGGGCAAAAAGCAACAGCCCCAGCAAAACCCCCAGAAAGCCCCATTCCTCACCGATGACCGCAAAAATAAAGTCGGTATGCTGCTCCGGCAAAAAGCGCAGTTGGGTTTGCGAACCCTCGCAAAACCCCTTGCCCAGGAAACCGCCGGAGCCAATTGCCACCTTGCTCTGGATAATCTGATAACCGGCGCCCAGAGGGTCTGCTTCCGGGTTCCAGAAGGTCAAAAGACGCTGTTTTTGATAATCCTGCAGTTGGTCCCAGGCCATGGGTGCAGCAAATCCAACCCCAATATTAACCAATAAATACAATATTCTTGTGATAGATGATAATTTTAACCAAAAGAACACGTACACCGTGATGGCGATGATGATGCCTACAAAGGTAAAGGTGTTGAAGGAGGCAAAGATGGTCAGCACCGGCCACATCACCAGAATCAGGTAACGGGTATGCAGGCCCACCCAGAAGAAGATCGGCAGGGCGATTACCCCGAAAACGAGGGCGGTGCCCAGGTCCGGCTGCCGGAACACCAGTCCGGCCGGCAGGAAGATGATTGCCAGAGCGATGGCGATGTTTTTGGGATCGTTCATGTCCTTGCGCTCGTCGGAGAGAAAGCGGGCCAGGGCCAGCAATGTGGCGAACTTGGCCAGTTCCGAGGGCTGGAAGGTTTTACCTCCGATGCTTAGCCAGCGGGTGGCTCCGTATTCCTTCAATCCGAAGAAGAACACCAGAATCAGCAGCACAACGGATAATCCGTAAACCAGATAGGTCAGATCATAAATAAAGCGGTGGGGAAACAACAGGGAAACAATGGCCATGGTTCCCAATCCCATGGCCATCCACCACAGTTGGGTCTGAAAGTGATTGCCGATGGCGCTGGCCCCCTGCGAGGTGGAATACAGGGCCACCAGCCCCATACCCAGCAAACCCAACAGCGGTAAAATCAGCAGCCAGTCCAGGCTTTTGATGCGATCCAGGATCATCTAGTTTTCCAGCTCGATAACGGTTGAATCTTCCGGGGAAACCACCCCGGCGGCTCGCAGGCTGTCCATGCGGGCCTCTTCGCGTTTTTGTTTCCACAGCTTCTGCAGGTAGACCCGCTCGGCCGCGTAATCAAATTTTCCCTGAAAGTAAAAGTAGCGGCGCAGGAATTGTCCCACCAGGGGGGCTGCTATCCCACCGCCGGAGCCACCGTTTTCCAGGACCAGGGCCACGGCGATTTCCGGTTCCTCGAAGGGGGCGAAACCGATATACCAGGCGTGGGAATTGCCATGAGAATTCTGGGCGGTGCCGGTTTTGCCGCCACCGGTGAGGCCATACACCCCGGCCCGCCAGCCGGTTCCCCCGGCCACCACCTGGCGCATGCCTTCCCGGATCGCAGAAAAAACCTCCGGCCGGATCACCGGAATATTCTCGGCGGGAAAAGTCGGTTTTTCGGTTTTTCCGGTGATGCGGTCCACCAGTTGCAGAGTGAGATGGGGCTGATAATAACGGCCGGCGTTCGCCAGCATCATGGCGAATTGGGCCATCTGCACCGGGGTTACCAGCAGTTCTCCCTGCCCGATCGCAATATTGGCCAGCATGCCGGCGGTCCAGCGATCCTTGCCGTAAACCCGGTCGTAATATGCTTTGCTGGGCACCAGCCCGCCTTTTTCGCTGTCGAGTTCGATGTGGGTTGGTTCTCCAAAACGGAAGAGCAGGCTGTATTTGTTCCAGTTTTCGATCCCGATCCGGGTTCCCAACTGGTAAAAATAAACGTTGCAGGACCCTCGAATGGCCGAGGTCAGATTGACTTCCCCGTGGCCGCCACCCTTCCAGCAGCGGATGATCCGTCGCCCGATCCGGTAATAACCCGGGCAAAAAACCGACCAGTAGGGCGAGACGATGCCTTCGTTCAGCGCGGCGATGGCCGCCACCATTTTATAGGTGGAGCCGGGAGGATAAGTGGCCTGAATACTGCGGTTAAAAAGGGGCTTTTCGGGATCGGTGGTCAGATTGTGCCAGATCTCCGGGTCGACCGCCTCGGCAAACCAGCTCAGCTGGTAATTGGGGCGGGTGGCCAGGGCCAGCACTTCCCCGTTGCGGGTGTCGATGGCCACCAGGGTGCCGCGGTGATCCCCAATCAGGGAATCGGCATATTGCTGAAGGCGCCGGTCTATGGTCAGATAAAGGTCCTTACCGGGATAGGGATCGGCGGTCTGGTCGTTTTCGATTTCCTCGACCGACTGTCCCAGGGCGTTGACCTTCATATACTTATAACCTTTGGAGCCGCGCAGCGCTTCGTCCATGGTCTTTTCGACGCCCTTTTTCCCCACCATATCACCCGGTTCGAAACGGGAATCCTTGTTGAGTTCGTTTTCACCGATTTCGCCCAGGGTACCCAGCACGTGGGCAAAAGCTTCATCGACGTTGTAATTGCGCTTGGGATCCACCCGCCATTCCACACCTGGTAATAACAGCTTGTTTTCCTGGAGAGCCACCAGGTCCTTTTGATCCACGTAACGGGCGATTTTTACCGGCTGGAAGCGCCGTGAGCGGCGGAATTTTTTGCGAATCTCCTTTTCGGAAATATTGAGAATGCGGGCCACCCGGGCAATCGAGGAGTCGGTGGATTGGGCAGGCACCAGGTAAACCGAAAAGGAGGGGCGGTTGTCGACGATCAACTCCCCTTCGCGATCGAAGATCAGGCCGCGCAGCGGGGTTTGGGTGATCACCTTGACGCTGTTCTGCAGGGATTTTTGGCGGTAGACATTTTCCTGCAGCACCTGAACATTGTAAAAGCCCGCCACCAGAAAGAGGGTGGTCAGCCCGATGACCACGTAAAAAACCACCCGCCGGGAGCTGTTGAGGGTATAGCGATAGAGTTTCATTCTTTTTCCACCACCCTTCTTCCGACCAGAAGATAGACCAACAATCCGACAATGGTGGTAAACAGGAGGCTCCCGAACATGTGCCACTGCAGCAGCACCCACCATTCGATTTCGATCCCCAGGGTGGAAATGGAAAAATACAGCACGTCGTGCACCAGGCCGCTGAAAAAAAGAATAAAAATAAACTGGCTGGGTTCCTGGGCAATACGGGCCCAGGAACCGGCGAAATAGCCGGTAATGGTTTTGGCGAGCGCCCCGAGGCCGATCAGGGTGCCGGGACCGGACATCACGTCGCTGATAATGCCCACCAGGAATCCGGCAGTGGCCCCGGGACCGCGCCCGTAGCGGGCGGCAAAGATCACCAGGGTAATCAAAACCAGGTCGGGTTTCCAGGCGGAGATCAGAAAATCCACCACGGTGGACTGGATAAACAGCACCGCAATAAAAATCACGACAAACCAGCCGTATTCCTTGTTCATTTTCCGGCTACCTCCGGCAAGGGGGTCAGCACCACAAAAACTTCCTCCACGGAGCGGAAATTAACGGAAGGGCGAATCAGGATTTCCTGAAACAAATCGCGGGTATCTTCCTTGATTTCGGTAACCACCCCGATTTTAAGGCCGGGATGGTAGATGCGGCTCATCCCGGAGGTCAACACCAGTTCCCCGGGTTCCACGGGAATGTTGGTGGGAATATGATTGAGGGCCAGCTCGAAATCGCCGCCGCCGCCCACATCTCCCACCACCCGCGAGGCTTCCAGGCGGGCGCTGACGAAAAAGTTGGGATCCAGCAGGGTCTGCACCTGGCTTTGCCCGGGGGTAACCGCTTTGATCTTGCCCACCAGTCCGTCCGGATTAACCACCGCCATGTTCTCCCCCACCCCATCGTCCGAGCCGACGTTGAGGATAAAGGTGCGGATACCGGTTTCCGGACCGCTGCCCACCACCCTGGCCAGCAGGTATTTCAGAGAGGCGCGCTCCGAAAAATCCAGCATTTCCTTGAGGCGCTGATTTTCGTGATACAGCTCGCGCATTTGCTGGCGGGTCATGCGGAGGTCAAAATTCTCCGCCTTGAGGGTTTCGTTCTCCTTCATCACCGTTTCGGTGAGGTAAAAGCCGGCCTGGACGTCATCGATCCATTCCACCACCTGCAGCATGGTCCAGCGAATTCCGCGCAGGGCGGAATTGTCCCCGGTCTGCATCAGTAAAACCGACAGCAGAATATAAAGCAGGAGTAATGCCACGGGTCGCTTGAGTAACGACAGGTAGGTTTGGATTTTCATCCATGGACCCTTTTTTGCGCAATCGGGGCGATTGCAGCTTCAAAAAACGAGCATCCCGCCTCACCTGCGGGATGCATGACTTTACATACGGCGGTTGCCTTTCAGCAGCACTTTTTGAAAGCGCGGGTATTCTTCCAGGATCTTCCCGCATCCCCGCACCACGCAGCTGAGTGGATCCTCGGCGACGTTCACCGGCAGGCGGGTTTCCTGGATAATGCGGTCGTCCAGACGGCGCAGCAGAGCGCCCCCGCCGGAGAGAATAATGCCGCGGTCCAGAATATCCGACGCCAGTTCGGGAGGGGTGTGCTCCAGGGTGATCTTGATGGTATCCACGATGGTGTGAATAGGCTCGTTGAGGGCTTCGCGGATTTCCACCGAGTTCACTTCCACGGTCTTGGGAATCCCGTCCACCAGGTCGCGGCCCTTAACGGAGGTGGTAATCTCCTCGTCCAGGGGCAGGGCGGAGCCCACCTCGCATTTGAGGTTCTCGGCGGTTTTTTCCCCGATCAACAGGTTGTAGTTTTTCTTGAAATACTGCACGATGGCCTCGTTCATTTCGTCCCCGCCGATGCGGATGGAGGTATGCAGCACAATACCGCTCAGGGAGATAACGGCAATTTCCGAGGTGCCGCCGCCGATATCGACGATCATATTGCCCACCGGCTTGTCGATTTCCAGCCCGATCCCGATGGCCGCGGCCATGGCTTCGGCGACCAGGTCCACTTCCTTGGCGCCGGCGCGTTCGGCACTGTCCCGCACCGCCCGTTTCTCCACTTCGGTGACTCCGGAGGGCACGCAAACCACAATGCGTCCCAGGCTGATGCGGTTTACCCTGGCCTTTTTGATGAATTCGCGGATCATCGCTTCGGTCGCCTCGAAGTCGGCAATCACCCCGTCCTTCAGGGGACGGATGGTCACGATATCCTGATGGGTACGGCCCATCATTTCCCGGGCCGCCTGTCCGACTGCCACAATTTTATTGCCGTATTCTTCAAAAGCCACAATCGAAGGTTCGTTGACCACAATGCCCTTGCCCTTCACGTAAATGAGGGTGTTGGCGGTGCCCAGATCGATGCCGATATCGTTTGAGAAAAAGTCAAAAAAGGCCATATAAGATCCACTCCATTAGTGTTTAAAATGCCGTTTACCAGTCATTACCATACACATTCCATGTTCGTCGGCCGCGGCAATCACCTCGTCGTCCCGAACCGAACCACCCGGTTGGACGATGGCGGTAACCCCGGCCTCGTGGGCAACATCCACCCCATCCCGAAAGGGGAAAAAGGCGTCCGATGCCATTGCCAATCCCTTGAGGGTACGTTTGCCCTGCTCCGCTTTCATGCGGGCCAGGCGAACGGCATCAACGCGGGACATTTGGCCGGCTCCCGCGCCGTAAAGTTCCATATCATTGCTGAAAACAATTGCGTTGGATTTGACGTGTTTGGCGGCCACCCAGGCAAAGGCCAGTTCCCGCAGTTCCGCGGGAGAGGGTTTGCGCTGGCTGACCACCTCCCAGGAGTCTCTCACATCGCCGATCCGGGGATCGACATCCTGGAACAACATGCCCCCGGTGAGGGATTTCAGCTCGGTACCCCGGCCGGGAAAGCTGCCCGAATCGGCGGCCAGAAGGCGCAGGTTCTTTTTGCTTTTCAGCAATTCCAGGGCTTCCGCCTCAAATCCGGGGGCGATAATACATTCGAAGAAAATGGGCTTCATTTTTTCGGCGGTGGCCAGGTCCACAATGCGGTTGCAGGCCACGATGCCGCCAAAAGCGGAAACCGAATCTCCGCGCAAAGCCGCTTCAAAGGCTTCGCTCAGGCTTTCCGCCCGCACCGCCAGACCGCAGGGATTGGTGTGTTTGATGATCGCCACCGCGGTTTCCTGGAATTCCAGCACCAGCTCGTTGGCAGCCTGAACATCCACAAAATTGTTGAAGGAAAGTTCCTTGCCCCACAGCTGGATGGCCGAGGCCAAACCGCCCGGTTTTTCGAAGGCCGGTCGGTAAGCGGCAGCCTTTTGGTGGGGATTTTCACCGTAGCGCAAATCCTGAAGTTTCTCGAAGTGCAGGGTGCGGTAGGGAGCGGCATCCTGGTCGTCCTTGCCGAAGTAAGCCTGGATCTGAGCATCGTACCAACTGGTGTAGAAGAACAGGCGGCGGGCGCAATCCTGACTGAAACTTTCCGGCACCTGACCGTCGTTTTCGGCCAGCACCCCCAGCAGGGCTTCATATTGATCGGGGTTGTGCAGGGCCACGGTGTGCTGATAATTTTTGGCAGCGCCCCGCAGCAGGGTGGGTCCCCCGATGTCGATGTATTCAATGGCTTTGTCCAGGGGCAGCTGTTGGCGGATCGCCTCTTCCACAAAGGGGTAAAGGTTAACCACCACCAGCTCAATGGGGCTGGCGCCCAGCTTGTCCAGATCGGCCTGGTGTTCGGGGCTTCTGGCGGCCAGAATGGGGGCGTGGATCATGGGATGCAGGGTTTTTACCCGTCCTCCCAGCACCTCCGGATAGCCGGTAACATCCTCAACCTTAACCACCGGGATACCGGCTTCGGCCAAGTGAGCGGCGGTGCCCCCGCTGGAAATTATCTCCACCCCGCGATCGCTGAGGGCCTGTGCAAAGGGGATCAGATCTGTTTTATCCCAGCAGCTGATCAGGGCGCGACTAATTTTGATCATTATTTTCTCTCTCGACGATTACCCGGTTCCCCTCGATCCGATAGGGATTTTCCAGGAGCAGCTTAATGGCTTCCGGAAAAATGCGGTGTTCTTCTTTTAAAACCTTTTCGGCAATTTCCGCCGGATTTTGACAATCCCGCACATTAACGGCCGCCTGCAGAACGATCGGACCGGCGTCGTATTCATTGTTGATCAGGTGAACCGTAACCCCGGTTATCTGGGCGCCGGAGCGAAAAACGGCCTCGTGAACATGGCGGCCATACATACCCTTCCCACCAAAGGCGGGCAGCAGGGCGGGATGGATATTGAGAATGCGGTTGGGATAGGCCCCGATCACGTTGTCGGGAATTTTTTTGAGGTAGCCTGCCAGCACGATGAAGTCGGTTTGCCGGGCCTCAAGAGCCTCAATAACGGCCCGGCCAAAGGCGTTTTCATCGGCGAAATCCCGCGGCGGCAACAAACTGACCGGAATGTGATGGGCGCGGGCAAAATCCGCAGCTTTGGCTTTGCTGTTGTCGACAACCAAAAGTGCGGGTTCGGCCCGGAGATGGCCATTTTGTATATGCTGCACGATTGTGCGAAAATTGCTGCCCGTCCCTGAGGCGAATACCGCGATTCTCTTCAAAAGCCTATCCTGTCAGTTAAGCTACAAATATAGAAAAACAAGACAGTTGAATCAATCGCAAAAAGAAAGGGAAATTTTTGATTTTATGCAAGAAAAGCATCCCATTCGAGGCGAAAAGGTGCGGTTTGGAGGCGCGCCGCCACTCCAATGGGCATGGGCGCACAATCCGGGGTGTGTCCGTAGGGCACTCCGGAAACCACCGGAACCCCCTCGGGAATCAGCGGCGCCAGGTTCGGCCAGGGATCCAGCTCCCCATCTTTATAGGTAAAACGCCCCAAAATCACCCCGCGCACCCGCGCCCAAACGCCCATCAGGGCCAGTTGGTAGAAAAGGCGATCCAGGCGATAGAGCGGCTCATCGACGTCCTCGATAAACAGAATCAGGTCGTCGCGATCCACGAAAAAGGGAGTGCCGGCCAACGCGCCGATCATGGCCAGGTTGCCGCCCAGCAAAATGCCTTCCGCTTCACCGGGGCGGCGCACCTGCAGCGCAGCAGGGCGGAAATCGCTTTCCCGGTAGTAATTGCGGCGCCCGGAGAGAATCTCCAGACCGACACCCAGGTAGGGGTTGGCATGACTCACCTGAGTGGTCAGCGTGAGGCCGGAGAGAGAGGGCAGGCCGGCGGCGGCGAAAATGCCCCACTGAAGGGCGGTGAGATCGCTGAAGCCAACCAGGGGCCGGTAATTTTGCGCCAGGCGGCGATAATCGATTTCCGCCAGCATCTGGATGGTCCCGTAACCGCCGCGCAGCCCCCAGGTAAGGCGCACCTGCGGATCCGCACCGGCAGCGTAAAGATCGGCAATGCGCTCGGCAGGGGTGGCGGCGGTGAGCCCGTTGTCGCCAAAGGTGAATTCCCCGAAGCGGCACAGGTAGCCGAGATCCTTCATCAAGCCCAGGCCGTCCTCAACCGCCTCGCGGGTAACCGGTGAAGCTGCGGATACGAAGTGAATGGCGTCGCCGGGATGAAGGGCTTGATACATGGGAGGTCCTTGATTGTTGATTGCTCATTGTTGATTGTTGATTGGGTCGGTCAGGCGCCCGTGGTATCACCTACCGACACCCCGACACGCCCTTCGTCTTTTCGCCTGGACTCAGCCTCCCAGCAGGGTCCCCTGCTCCACTTCCCGCGCTAACTCCCGGGCCCCCTCGAAAAGCTGTTCCTGGTAGGCATCGAAGTCCACTTTGCGACGCCCCATAACCGTGGCGGCCAGGGCCTTGGCCTTTTCAAAATTGTAGCGACTCAGCCCTTCCGCGCTGCCCCAGGAAAAGGACGGCACAAATTTGGGTGGGAGTCCGGCCCCGTAGATATTGCAGCTCACCCCGACAATCGTCCCGGTGTTTAGCATACAATTGATGCCGGTTTTGGAGTGGTCGCCCATCATCAAACCGACAAAACGCTCCCGGGTGTCGATGGAATGGCCGTTGAGCTGCACGGTCACATTGCCGTAATTGTTCTTGAGATCGGAGTTATTGGTATCGGCGCCCAGGTTCACCCACTCTCCCAGATAAGCATGCCCCAAAAAGCCGTCGTGCTGCTTGTTGCTGTAGCCGTGGATGATGCAGCCTTCCACCTCCCCGCCCACCTTGCAAACCGGGCCAATGGTGGTATTTTCATAGATTTTGGCGGCGATTTTGATGGTGCTGCCCGGACCAATATAAAGGGGACCTTCCAGCACCGCGTTGGCCATTACTGTAACATCCCGGTCGATCCACACCGGCCCCGCTTCCGCATCCACCACCACCCCGGGTTTGAGGACCGCCCCGGCGGCGATATGGATTTTCTGCGGTTCCACCAGGTGGACCCCATCGTAAATTTTTCCGGACTTTTCGGCGGGCCTGCCCAGGCTTTCCCAGTCGCGCACAATCTGCTCCCCATTCCTGGAAACCGCCTCCCAGATGTAATTGATGACGGTGGCATCGATGGTGCGGGCGGGAAACTTCTTTAGCAGGGAGCGGCTGTTCAGCACCCCCTTATCCAGATGGCCACGCACCTCGGCAGCGCTGCAGCGCAGGGCCAGCAAGGTTTTGCCGTTGGTGAGGACACGGTAATCCGCGGCGGTACTCAGTGCCTCAATGGCCCTCGCAGTTTCAGCATCGGCCAGCCAGCGCCCATTAACCAGCAGCAACTCTAGGTTTTCCGGCAATGCCTTCAGCCAGGCATGGTCCCTGCCGTCGCGATCCAGATAGGTTCGCGGCAGTTGCCGCCATTCCGCCTGGGGATCTCCCTTCAGCTTTTCGGCGAGGGTGGTTATCCCACAGCGCAGTTCCCACACCGGCCGAAAATACACCAGCGGCAACAGGTTTACAAAGTGCTCATCTTCGAACAAAACGCGGATCATGGCCTGACCTTTCCCCTGGATTGGTTTCCCGTTAAAAGGGGAATATAAAAAAAAATCCGGGCCACCGAAACGAGCGGGAAATTTCCTGAAAAGTAAGGGCAGGTCGCGACCTGCCCTTACCGG
>JAGRBF010000330.1 GCA_020434205.1 Calditrichota bacterium
CTCGCCCTTTGGGAAAAAGTAATTGTTTCGTTCGAAAGCCCCGTGTCTGCTTTTTTCCGAAGGCGGATCTGGTTCAACGGAAATAACAATCCCTCATTCGGCAATAAAATCCGAATGGCAAACAGAGTGGCTCAAGACAGTAACAAAAAAGTCCCTGGCGCCTCCATGGAGAATAAATGCGTAAATCTGGCTGTTTTTTGAAATAGGATCCGGATTAGAATCCGGAAAAAATCTGGTTGGTAACGATGCGGTCGATAGGCAAAATGCGTTTCTGGTTGATGTTACGAAAAAATATCAATGGGTTACCCAGAGAATCAAGGGATTTTTTTACCCCCTTTTCGCAATACTGGTACCGCATATCCGAATATTCTTTTAATCGGATATTGGCAATAACCACTTGTTAACCTATATTTTACCCAAAATTTTACACCGGAAGTTATTTCTTCATTGAGGCAATTGGTGGATCTCCACGTAGAAAATCTTACCCAACGATTCGGCTTCAGGACCGTTATTAAGGAAACCTCATTCGTGCTACCGGCGGGGCAATCCCTGGTGATTACCGGGGATAACGGCTCCGGGAAAACCACCCTGGTCCGCCTCCTTTGCAATCTGTTGACTCCCACTGCCGGCACCATCAGCTATCGCAACGGAAAAGGGGCGCTGGAAGGGGAGGACCTGCGCGGCCGGATCGGGCTGGTCGGCCCCTATCTTCAGCTGTACCGGGATCTCAGCGCTATCGAGAACCTGGCCTTTCTGGCCCGGGGAAGGGGAGAGAAACCGGATGCCCAAAAAATCCGGGAACTTCTGGAAAAAGTGGGGCTTAAAGGGCGAGGAAAGGATCCGCTCAAAACGTATTCGTCAGGAATGCTGCAAAGGGCCAAATACGCTGCGGCAATTTTGCACAATCCGGACCTGTTGATTCTGGATGAACCTACCGCCAACCTCGATGAGGCCGGCAAGGAAATGGTGCTTGCGGTAGTGAACGAGCAACGCAAAAAGGGCAGCCTGGTTGTCGCCACCAATGAGGCGGAAGAACGCACCTGGGGGGAACAGCATGTTGTCCTTGCTTAGCAAGGGGCTGGTGGTTTTTCGCAAGGACCTCAGACTGGAATTCCGCAGCCTGTATGCCCTCAACGCCATCGGACTTTTTGCGGTTACCACCATTACGGCGGTGAGCTTTTCCCTGGGCCCGGTGCGCCTGGAGCCCAATATTCTGGCGGCTCTGTTCTGGGTGGTGATCTTTTTCTCCGCCATGTCCGGCCTGGCTCACGTCTTTATCCGGGAGGAGGAACAGGACACCGGGGACATGCTGAGGCTGGTTTTCCCCCCCAACGCGGTCCTGGTCGGAAAGTGGCTTTTTAACATTGTGTTGCTCGGAGGTTTATGCCTGCTGATCATTCCCCTTTTTGTGATTATGCTGGGGGCGGAAGTGGGCAATTGGCCGGCAATGCTTGCTATGACGGCCTCCGGGGTGTTTGCCATGGCCACCGTTTCTACGGTAATCGCGGCAATTATTGCCCTGAGCGGGTCTCGTGGCGCGTTATTTGCAGTTATGACCTTTCCGGTGGCCCTGCCGGTACTGATGACCGCCATTCACGGAACTCGGGTGGCATTGGAAGGCGGGCAACTTGCCGATTGCGGAAATGATCTGAAGGTTTTATTTTCCTTTACCATCGTGATTATGACCGTCGGATTTTTATTATTCGAAACCATCTGGAGAAAATGAACATGCGAAACGGCATGTGGTGGAAATCGTTTCTTGCCGTGTGGATGAGTGTGGTAATCTGGGCGGCCTTTTATTATGCCCCGCGCGCCAAGGCCCTGGGCGAAACAACCCGGGTGCTTTTCTTTCATGTTCCCTGCGCCTGGGTGGCAACCCTCTCGTTTATTGTGGCGGCGATTGCCAGTATTCTGTACCTGCGCAATGCCCGCCCCCAATACGACTGGGTGGCTTACGCCTCCTCGCACCTGGGACTCCTCTTTACCGTGCTGGCCAGCGTAACCGGGGCGGTGTGGGCCAACGAAATCTGGGGCGATCCCTGGAACTGGGACCCCCGCCAAACCTCAATCTTTTTTCTGATGCTCATTTACGCGGCTTATTTCGCCCTGCGCTCGGGCATTGAGGACCCCGCCAAACAGGCTCGTCTGGCCGCGGTTTACGCCATTATCGCCGGGGTGGCCATGCCCTTCTTTATGTTTATCGTCCCCCGTATTTACGAATCCCTGCATCCCGATCCGCTGATTAACGAAAGCGGCAAGGTTAAAATGAACGGCAAAATGCTTCAGGTGTTTCTGTCGTCCATGTTTGGTTTTACGGTGCTGTATTTTTGGATGCTTCGCCAAAAAATAGCGCTGCTGCGCGGGGAATTTATGCTCATGAAAAAACTGATTCAGGAAGGTGAAGCAAGATGATCAACCTGGCAAAAGTTCTGGACGCCGTTGCCCAGGCGGATTCCGCGGTGGCGCAAATGGCACAGCCGGAAAAGGTGGTGGGAGAGAACATTTTTGTGGTAATGGCTGTTACACTGCTGATTTGGTTTGGTATCCTGGGATATCTGTTTTATGTTGATATGAAGCTCAGGAAACTGAACGACCGACTCGCAGAGTAACCGGCACAGATAAATTGGCCGGGGCCGGAAACCCGGCTTTATGTTGAAATAAAAGCGTTCAATTTAATCAACGGGGATTGCAATGAAACCCAAATATCTAATCGGTGGATTGATTATCATCGCCTTCACGGCTTACGCTATGATGAGTTTCGAAGACTCCATGGTGTCCTACGTTTCCTTTCAGGAAGCGGCAAACACCGGGAAGGTCGTTCAGGTAAAAGGAACCCGGGTTCCGGACTCCGATACCTATGACATGGAAGAAAAACTGTTCAAATTCCAGATCGCGGATGAGAACGGCACGGTGTTTAATGTGGTTTACGCGGGGGTTAAACCGTCCAATTTTGAAATGGCCAAGGAAGTGGTGGCCCGCGGTCGTTACCTCAACGGCAAGTTTATGGCCGACGACCTGCTGGTGAAATGCCCCTCCAAATACGAGGCCGAAGGCCCGATGGGAGTCTCTTCATGAGCTACGGATATTTTATCATCGCCATCGCCTTTATCTCGGCGGTGGTTTCGACCACGGCCTATATCCTGTATTACCGGGATCGCGACAACGAACAGTTGTTCCAGCTGGCCAACCGCGCTTTTTATCTGATGACCGCAGGGGTGGTCCTTTCCTTCGGTCTGGTGGTCTTTGCCATTCTCACCCACCAGTTTGATCTCAACTACGCCTACAGCTATTCCTCGCGAATCCTCAACAAGTATTACCTGCTGTCCACCCTCTGGGCCGGTCAGGAAGGAACTTTCCTGCTGTGGCTGTTTTTTACCTCGGTTTTCGGCTTTATCCTGATTCGCCAGATCGGCCGTCAGCGGCCTCTGGTTTTGGCCACGGTGCTGGCCGTTCAGGCTTTCCTGCTGCTGATCCTGCTCAAGAAAAATCCCTTTATGATGCTCTGGCACGTGCACGAGGAAGTGCCGATCGGATTTATGCCCGCCGACGGAGCGGGATTAAATCCCCTGCTTCAGAACCCCTGGATGGTCATCCATCCCCCGACCCTTTTCCTGGGCTACAGCGCCTGCGTGGTGCCTTTTGCCTTCGCGGTTTCCGCTTTCGTTACCCGGGATTTTACCGGTTGGCTCAAGGAAATCCGGCCCTGGGTGTTGTTTACCGTGATGATCCTGGGCACCGGCATCATGATGGGCGGCTACTGGGCTTATGTAACCCTAGGATGGGGCGGCTATTGGGCCTGGGATCCCGTGGAAAACGCCTCGATCGTTCCCTGGCTGTTCAGCGTGATCCTCCTGCACGGCATTCTGATCCAGGCCAAACGCAAGGCCCTGGTGCGCACCAATCTGCTCTGGGGTGGTCTGGTTTTCCTGAGCATGCTGTGGGGATCCTATCTGACCCGCTCCGGAGTGCTCACCGACTTTTCGGTTCACTCTTTTGCGCCTTCGGGACTCAGCCTGTATATGCTGGTTTTCCAAGTGGCCTTCACCGGACTTTTCCTGGTGCTTTACGGGAATTTTCTGTTCCATTACAACCGCAGCGGCGAAAACCCGGTCGAGTTCGGCAAAGGCCTGTTTAACCGGGAAGTGCTGATCTTTACCGGTATGATGGCAGTGCTGTTTATCGCCCTGTTTGTGCTGTTCGGAACCTCCGCTCCGCTGATCACCAGTTGGACGGGGAATCCCACCAGCCTTTCCCCCGACTTCTACAACGCCATGGGTATTCCCGTGGCCCTGTTTATGTTTGCCGCGCTGGCGATTGCCCCCTTGGCAGCCTGGAAAAACAGCGGCCTGCGGGACAAAAACACCCTGTGGATCAGCTTTGCCGTGGCCCTGGTGGCCACTGTCATCGCCTCCTTCATCGGCCTGGGGCCCCTCACCAGTATCGGTGGGGGAACGGCGCTCTTCGGACCTCAGGGGGAAGGAATTGCCAATGCCGAGGGACTGTTGGGACTGAAGTTCAATTATTTCCTGCGCTTTTCACCGTATTTCCTGTTTTTCCTGAGCGTTTTTGTGATCATGGTGAACGGAAAACTGGTGACCACCTTCATCCAGAATAATTTCCAGAAAGCCGGTGGTTATATCGCCCACGTGGGATTGGGCTTCATGCTGATCGGGATTATTACTTCCTCAGTGTACGACCAGAGCGAAAAGGTGATGCTGCCCAAAGGGGAGTTTGCCAAAACCGATTTGGGCTACGAAATTCGCTTCATTGATTTTATGGAAGAACCCGACGGTCGAGACAAGGTGAAGTTGGAGGTGAAAACCGCCAACGGCATCTACGATGCCTACCCGCGTTTTTATTACAGCGAATACAACAAGGCTTACATGGTTAATCCAGATGTAAAAGCCCGCTTTACCGGTGATGTTTACATTTCGCCGATCTCTTTTACCCCGGGCGGATCGCGCAACCAGAAGGTCATGCAGTTGGTGAAACAGCAAACCGGCCGCATCGACGACGATACCCGGGTTACCTTCAACAAATTCGATGTGAAAATGGGCGGGGGAACCCAGGAAATTACGGTGCGGATGACCGCAACCGTTAAGGGGCAATATGGTGAGGAAACCCATGATATCGCCCCGGTTCTTCTTGCGGACAACGGTCAGATGTCCTCCAAGTTTGTCGATATTCCCGGCACCGGTTACAAGGTGAAGGTCAATAAGGTGAACGCCAGCAGCGGCTCGGTAGAATTGGGCATTATGCTGCCCGGCGGCGCCACGGACAAGGTGCAGGACATGCTGGCCATCGAACTGAGCGAAAAACCGTTGATCAGTA
>JAGRBF010000331.1:0-2427 GCA_020434205.1 Calditrichota bacterium
CACGGCGCGCCGTGATCCTACCGCTACCGTTCAGAGAACCTTCACCAATCCCATTCTGGCCGGTTTTTATCCCGATCCCAGCATCTGCCGGGTGGGGGAGGATTTTTATCTGGTCAATTCGACCTTTGCCTGGTTTCCGGGGATTCCGGTTTTTCACAGCCGCGATCTGGTCAACTGGAATTTGTTAGGGCATGTGATGGACCGTCCCGAACAGCTCAATACCAACGGCATGGGGGTCTCCCGCGGCTTGTTTGCTCCGGCCATCAGCCATCATGAGGGATTGTTTTACCTGACCTGCACCCTGGTGGATGGGGGCGGAAACTTTGTGGTAACCGCTGAAAATCCCGCCGGTCCCTGGTCGGATCCCCATTGGCTGCCGGAAGTCAACGGGATCGACCCTTCTCTGTTTTTTGATGAAAACGGCCAGGCCTATATCGTCTACAATAGCGATGCCCCGGATAATAAGCCCCTTTATCCCGGGCATCGCAGCGTGCGCATGTTCGAATTCGATTACAGGAACTTGCGGGTGGTGGGGGAGGAAAAGCTCCTGGTGAACGGCGGGGTGGACATAACGCAGAACCCGGTTTGGATTGAGGGTCCCCATCTTTACCGGATCAACGATTTTTATTACCTGATGGCCGCTGAAGGGGGGACCGCCGAGGACCATCGCGAGGTCATCTTCCGCAGCAAATCCGTGGCGGGACCCTATCTGCCCTGGGCGGGAAACCCTATCCTGACCCAGCGCCATCTGCCCCCCCAACGCCCCCACGCAATTACCTCTACCGGGCATGCCGATCTGGTGCAAACCCCTAACGGGGACTGGTGGGCGGTTTTTTTGGGGATACGGCCCTATCCGCCGGAAGAGCAGCACCGCTACAATACCGGGCGGGAAACCTTTCTGGCCCCGGTGCGCTGGACCGGAGACGGCTGGCCGGTGATTAATCCCGATTTTGAGGAAGTGCAATACCGCTATCCCATGCCGGTGATGCCCGCCGACCCGCCCGGACCCATTCCCTACAGCGGCAATTTTACCTACCGGGACGAATTTGAGGGCGCCGAGTTAGGGCCCAACTGGCAATTCCTGCGCACCCCCTTGCAAAAGTGGTATGCCCTTGAAGCCGGGGTTCTCAGGATTTCCCTGCGTCCGGAAAGTTGTGCCGGCAGTGGGAATCCCGCTCTGGTGGCCCGCCGCCAGCAGCATCTGGTGGGGGCGGTGAGCACCAGTATGCAATTTCAACCCGCCGCTGACAATGAAAAGGCCGGGCTACTCGCCTTCCAGAACGAGGGCCGTTATTACGTTTTTTGCCGTGGGCTGCAGGAGGGCAAGCCGGTCGTCCAATTGCTGCGCTCCGTGGATTCTCCCGATTCCCGGAAATCCGAAGAGGTCCTGGCATCGCAGGTGTTGCCGCCGGATTGGCAGGGAGAAGCTCTGCTTCTGAAAATCGAATTCAAGAATGCCCACTACCGCTTTTCCTACGGGATGGAGGGCCAGGACTGGCAAATTCTGGCCGATTCGGTGGATGCCGCTTATATTCGGGGAAACATTCCCCGGGATTTCACCGGGGTGATGCTGGGCATGTACGCCACTTCTTCGGGGAAACCCTCCCAAAACGCTGCCCGCTTTAGCTGGTTCGAATACCGTGGAAATGACGAGGTTTATCAACCATGAAAAATCTATGGCTATCATTCCTTTTGGTCCTTTTGGCTTCCCTTTCCCTGCAGGCGGAGGTGCGTCTGCCGCGCCTGATCTCCAACGGCATGGTGCTGCAGCGGGACATGACTGCCCGGGTCTGGGGTTGGGCCAATCCCGGAGAACGCGTAACAGTTACCTTTATGGGCTCCAGCGCCTCGGCCTCCACTGGCGCGGACAGCCTCTGGCAGGTCGGGATAGCCGTTCCCGGGGCCGGTGGTCCCTATCAAATGACCATTTCCGGGGATAATCGCATCGTCCTGGAAGATATCTTGATCGGCGATGTCTGGGTGTGCTCCGGGCAGTCCAATATGGAACTGTCCATGTCCCGGGTGGCCCCCGCCTACCCCGAGGATATTGCCGGAGCGGATTTCCCCGCCATTCGCCAGTTTTACGTCCCCCGCCATTACAACTTCAAGGTCCCTCAGGCAGACGTGGCAAGCGGGGATTGGGTGAAGGCGACCCCGGAAACGGTTCCGGCCTTTAGCGCGGTGGCCTTTTATTTTGGGCGGGAGCTTCACCGGAAAACCGGGGTGCCCATCGGCTTAATTAACGCCTCCCTGGGGGGATCTCCTTCCGAGGCCTGGCTGAGCGAGGAGGCCCTGCAGGCTTTTCCCCATTATCTTGAGGAAGCCATGCGCTTTCGCGACGATTCTCTGATTGCCAACATCGAAAAGAAGGACAATCAGCGCCGCGAGGCCTGGTATGCCAATCTGGATGCTCTGGACCGGGGGCGT
>JAGRBF010000331.1:2603-4502 GCA_020434205.1 Calditrichota bacterium
CTGGGGCGCATCGTCGATGCCGATTCCACCTTTGTGAACGGGGTTTTCGTGGGAAATGTCACCTACCAATATCCGCCCCGGCGTTACCACATCCCGGAAGGAGTGCTGAAGGCCGGGCGCAATGTGATTGCGGTGCGGGTGGTCAACAGCAGCGGCAGGGGCGGTTTCGTGCGGGACAAACCCTATCGCCTTTCCGTTGCCAAGGACGTTTTTGATTTGCGCGGCCCCTGGAAATTCCGGTTGGGTGGGGAGATGCCGCCGCTGGCGGGGCCGACCTTTATTCGCTGGAAACCGATGGGGCTATACAACGGCATGATTGCCCCACTGCTGAAAACCGGGATAAAAGGGGTGATTTGGTATCAGGGTGAGTCCAATACCGGTAATCCCGGCGAATACCGGCGCAGTTTCCCGGCGGTAATCCGCGATTGGCGGCAAAAATGGGGTAAGGGCGATTTTCCCTTTCTCTTTGTGCAGTTAGCCAACTTCATGCAACAAACCCGGACCCCGGTGGAAAGCAATTGGGCCGCCTTGCGCGAGGCGCAGCAGATGGCCCTGGCCGAACCCAACACCGCTATGGCGGTGACGGTCGATATCGGGGAGTGGAACGATATTCATCCCCTCAACAAAAGGGCGGTGGGGGAGCGACTGGCTTTGGGCGCGCGTCACCTTGCCTACGGCGAAAAAAACCTGGCGTACAGCGGACCGCTTTATCGCGGGATGGCGGCGAGGGGCCGGGAAATGGTGCTTTCCTTTGAACATGTCGGCAGCGGTTTGAGCACTGCGGATGGAGAAGGGCCGGGCTATTTTGCCATCTGCGGGGCGGATCGCCATTTCCGGTGGGCCAGGGCCCGGATTGAGGGAAATCGGGTGATCGTCTGGCATCCGGACATTGAAAATCCGGTGGCGGTGCGCTACGGCTGGGCGGACAATCCGGTGGGTGCCAATTTGTGTAACAAGGAAGGGTTGCCGGCCGGCCCTTTTCGGACGGATGATTTTTGATGGTTGATGGTTAATTGTTGATTGTTAATTGTTGATAGTTGATGGTTGATGGTTTTCCGGCCAACGGCCATACTTCGACACTTCGATACCCCGACACCCACCCACGCACCGCAGGTGCTGGCCACGCGTCGCAGACGCAAAGCCACGCGCCGCAGGCGCAAATGTCTACGAATTTTTCTCGATTCCGTATTTCTGCATTTTGCGGAACAGGTTGGTGCGGTCGATGCCCAGGGCATCTGCGGTGTCCCCGATGCGGCCTTCGCAGCGTTCCAGGACCTCCAGGATATAGCTGCGTTCGAAGGCTTCCCGCGCTTCCCGCAGGGATTGCGGCAGGGTGGGGTCGGCGCTGGCTTCCTGAAAGGCGGCCTTCAGGTTGAGGGCGTCGCGGATATCGGCGTGGGTGATGTCGCTGCCCTCGGCGAAAATCACCGCTTTTTCCATGACGTTGCGCAGTTCGCGAATATTGCCGGGCCAGTGATAATTGCGCAGCAGGCCCAGAGCCTGCTGGGTGATCTTGTCGAAGCGCCGGCCGTGCTCCTCGCAGAGCTGCATCAGGAAATGATAGGCCAGAGACTCGATATCCTCGCGCCGTTCCCGCAGCGGCGGCACGGATAGCTGCAGCACATTGAGGCGATGGTAGAGGTCGCGCCGGAACGTCCCCGCTTCCACCATCTCCAGCAAATCGTGATTGGTGGCGGCGATCAGGCGCACGTCCACCTTGCGGGGGGCGTTTTCCCCCACCACCTCGACCTCCCCGTTTTCGATGGCGCGCAGCAGCTTGGCCTGCAGGGAAAGTTCCATATCGCCGATTTCATCGAGAAAGAGGGTGCCCCCGTGGGCCGCCTGAAATTTGCCCACCCGGTCCTTATCCGCCCCGGTAAAGCTGCCTTTTTTATGGCC
>JAGRBF010000332.1 GCA_020434205.1 Calditrichota bacterium
CTGGGGATCTCCGGCATCGTCCCCAATGCCCGGGTAATGGCCCTCAGGGCCGGAACGGCTTCGGGATTTCTGGAGGAGGACGACGTTGCCGAAGCGGTTTTATACGGGATCGCCAACGGATGCAGCGTTATCAATATGAGTTTTGGGGATGTGGCGGTTTCTTACCTGCTCAGGGACGTCATTGAGTACGGAACCCGCCAGGGGGTCATTTTTGTCGCCGCGGCCGGCAACAACGGGAGCCAGCGAATCAACTACCCGGCCGGCTTCGACCAGACCATTTCGGTGGGGGCTACCACCCGCACCAACGAACTGGCCGGGTTTTCCAATTACGGCAACACCCTCAATCTGGTCGCACCGGGGCGGGAGATCTATTCCACCCAGCGCGGCGGCACTTATGGCGACAATAACGGCACCTCCTTTTCCGCCCCAATCGTTTCCGCACTGCTGGCCGGACTGCGCTCCCATTACCCCCAGCTGACCGCGCGGCAGATTACCGGTGCCCTTTACGCGGGTTGCCGGGATCTCGGCTTCCCGGGGTGGGACACTTTTTTCGGACACGGGATCCCGGATTTCCGGCGCAGCCTGGAAATCGGGAGCAGCGGTTATGGGGAGATCAGCTTTCCTTCGGGCGGTAGCGGTTTCAACGGTGGGAGCATTGCGGTGATCGGTTCGGTCTTCGGGCCGGATTTGCTCGGCTATCAATTGCGCTTCTGCGCCGGCGAAAACGGGCTGATCTGGGAAACCCTGGCCGATGTTGCCGGCACCCAGGTTCTCAACGACACCCTGGGATTCTGGAATCTGGACAACCTCCCCGATTCTCTTTATACCCTTCAGCTTAAACTGAATCTCAGCGGGGGGCGGGAACTGGTGCGCAACCAGTTGGTTCGCGTCGATCGCAGTGCGCCCGCGTTAGAGAACCTGGACATTATCGATTTGCTGGTCGGCCCCTTCCGGGGATTTCAGATTGAAATGGCGACCGACGATCCCACCCGCGCCCGACTTCTGTTGAGCGACCCGCAGGGGAATCCCCTCGAAGAGCTCACTTCCCGGTATTTCCAGACCGAACATTTTTTCCGCCTCTCTCAGGAGCGCTATTCCGGACAAATCCGCTTCCGGCTGACCCTGGAAAACGCGGCGGGGTTGATCCTTTCTGTGGACGAATACCCGGATCTTAACTTTCTGCTGGATTTTCAAAACCCGGTGGTGCTGCAGTCCGTCCTGAACGAGGTAGAGCAATACCCGGAATTCGGCTTTCTGATGCCGTTCAGCACCGACATGGACGGCAATGGATTTCCGGAAATCGCCTTTTCCGCGATGATCAACAACGAGCAGTTTGGGCCGGTTCAGGTCCGCGAAATAACCCCGCAGGGCTTCCAACTGCGCCTGGAGACCTCTTTTCCCGCCATTCCCCGGGATGCCTCCGCACTTAGCCCCGGGGGCGGCATTCATCTGGCCTGCGGATTCGGGAGCAATTCTCTTCTCCTGGGCGGCAATACGGCGGGCAACTTCCCCAATCAGGTGTCCTGGGCGGATACCACCGATTTCTGGGTGAGTCGCCTGGGCAATTACGACTCCGATTCGCAAACGGAAATGATGGCCCTGAGCTTCGGCCGATGGGGCCTTTACGAATTTGACAGCGCCGGACGCCCGGTCAGACAATTCCAGTTTCCGGATACTTCTCAGGGCAACAATCAATTCGGAGTGCCCTGGTCGGAACGGGGCGATCTGGACGGGGACGGGTTAACGGAAGTTTTTTACGAAGATCTGGACGGAGATTTCTATGCCTTCGAGCGTCTGCCCGGCTCGGATGATTATGCACTTACAAGCCTGCTTAACCTTCCCGGAGAGGGTGGTAGCGGCCTGTTCCGGGTAGGGGATCTGGATGGAGACGGGTTACCGGAGCTGGTAACCGCGGCCAGACGCGAACCGGATGTGGATCTGGAATCCAATGTGGATTCCAAGTTCTGGACATTAACGGTTTGGAAAGCCGACGCCAGCGGAGGCTATCTGGCTTATGCCCATCAGAATATTGCCGGTATTACCATTCAACCCGGTATCCAGAATGGCCTGAGTCTGGTGGATCTCGATCTGGATGGCCGCATGGAAATTCTATTTACCCCCTTCCCGAGGGCTTATTGGCTGATCCTGGAAAACGGGATTCTCCAGCCCGGATTTTACCGGGAAGGCATCAACAG
>JAGRBF010000333.1 GCA_020434205.1 Calditrichota bacterium
GGCTCGGACATATTTTGCCCCCCATCCATGGGATTAGGACAATCTTGCTCAATAGATTTGGCCGCGTGTGGGGTTTCTAAAGCCCTCAGGTCTTCATGGGCCTATAGCAAGGGAGATAGATAGGAGTCAGGGTCCAGATTCAGCCACCTGACGTCCTCAGGCCCTCATGGGCCGATGGCAAGGGACCCGAGACAGGAACCGGCGTTTGAGCAAGGAACTACAGGGTTCCGTCATTCAGGAGGGCAAAGTGGTGAGACCCCAAGGAAGGGGGCCGCCCTATGTCCGAGCCGGGAAGGCGAGTTTAGGGCGGCGAATGGCTTTTTTGGTTCTTTTTTCGCCCGGGAAAAAAGAACATTAAGACCCAATTGTGAAAGGGCAATAAAATCGATCCCGGGCAATCTTGGCCACGAAAACCAATGCAACAAGCCTGAAGGTTGCATGAAATTACCGCGAGGACCAATAGGGCCGCCGAGTTATGCGGCCCAACTGGTCCCACGCGTGGGACATCAACCCTTCTCTGTTGCACCCCTTGCCCCAGATCCTTATTTTAAACAATTACCCCAATCATCACCACCGAGAAGAGAGCGAGGGAGCTCATGACGTTGCCAACCACCCCGGAAGAAGTACTGGTCTTTCTGGCCTCAAAGATTGCCAATCCATTGGTTTCCAAATTCTTTGACGCCGGCAAGAAGACCATCGAAGCCAAATTTACCACCTCGGAACAGAAGAAAGCCATGGGCCGCGCCTATCTGGGCGGTCTGGTGTATGCCCTTAATCAGGTGCCCAAGTCCAAACAGGAGACATACACCGCCATTGTCGACCTTCTGGAGGAATTGGTGGGGCGTTCCACGGTAGAAGCGGAACTGGTCAAGGTGCTGCTCTCCCGCCAACCGGATTTTGACACCATCGCCGACGAAATGGCAGAGATCGGGTTTGACTCTTCCGGCCTCCCGAATTTCGACCTCCGGGTTTTTGTGGAGGACTGGTATGAGGGAATCCTCACCAGTGCCGCCCTGGAGGACAAGCTGCAAGGGGTTATCACCAGCACCTCCAACCGGCAAATCCTGGAAGAGCTTCGCCGGATCAGCAAGCTCCTGGAAAAATGGAAGATGGAAAGCCGCGGCCCTGCAAAGTCCAACGACCCGGATCGCAACCAATACCTGAATGCCATGCTGCGCCTGTGCCGGCGCATGGACCTGGAAGGAATCGAGCGGCAGCTGGTGGATTCGACCACCGACCGCAAAAGCAACAACCAGGATTTTTACCTGGACAAGGTTTACACCGCCCTCAATACCACCGAGGTGGCCCGGGAGGACTTTCTGGAGGGGAAAGCGCCCCGGCAGACCGCCCCCGAAAAGGCCGATCCCGTTCCCGCCCTGCAAAAGCTGATCGACTGCCGCCATCTGGTGCTCCTGGGGGATCCCGGCAGCGGCAAATCCACTTTCCTGCGCTTTGTAGGGCTGTGCCTGAGCGGCCAGGCGCTAAACGATCCGGATATTAACCTCACCGCCCTGCTGCCCCCCAAGGAAGAGGGTGAGAGCGAGGAAGATCGCCTGGAAAAAACCGCCGCCTTTCCCTTTGCCAACTGCCTGCCGGTTTATCTGGAGCTGCGCAACCTGGCCGCCGCCGGTCTGGCCGGGGACAAGAGCGGGATCCTCAAATACCTGGAAAGGCAGCTGGGTGATGGCAAAAATGAACATTTCGTCGAAGCCCTGAAGACGGAATTGGACAAACCCGGGGCTCTGGTGCTCCTGGACGGTCTGGATGAGGTCCCCGAGGCCAATAAACTGCGCGAAAAGATGAAAACCACCATCGAGGAATTTGCCGGCACCTTCCCCAATTGCCGGGTGGTGGTGACCAGCCGCACCTATGCCTATACCCGCCAGGGATTTAAGCTCAACGACTTTGCCGATGCCCAACTGGCCCCCTTCGACGATCAGCAAATCGCCGCTTTTATTGAGCGATGGTATGCCAATTACCGCGACCTGGAGATGCTCAACAAAACCACTGCGGACAGCTACGCCCAGACCCTTATTCACAAGGTGCAGCAACGCGAGAGCCTGCGCGAGCTGGCCGGACGCCCTCTGTTGCTCACCCTGATGGCCAGCCTCAATGCCTGGCTGAAGGGCAATCTCCCGGAAAAGCGGGTGCAGTTGTATGAGGAGGCGGTGGATTTGCTGCTCTACAAATGGGAGCGGGATCGCAAGCCCCTCGATGCCGGAGAGAAAAAAGCGGAGCTGCAGCCCAGCCTGATTGAGTTCCTGAAAACCGATCGGGACAAAATGCGTGGTCTACTCAACCAACTTGCTTTTGAGGCCCATGAAAAGCAGGATCCGGAGCGTTCTCTGGGGGGCACCGCCGATATCCCTGAAGATAAACTGATGTCCGGGCTGATTAAGATTGCCGGGACCAGCGCTCATCCTGTCCACCTGGCCCGCTACCTGGAGCACCGGGCCGGGATCCTGGTGGAGCGCGGGGTGGCGGTGTATACCTTTCCCCACCGCACCTTTCAGGAATACCTGGCCGCCTGCCACCTGAACGCCCATTACCCCCCGGCCGAAATTGCCGACCTGGGCCGTAAAGATCCGGACCGTTGGCGGGAGGTGGTGCTGCTCTGCGGCGCCAAAGCCGCGGAAGGGTCCATGGACAGTATCTGGCAGCTGGCCCGCTACCTGAGTAGTTGCCAGGGCGATTCCCCCTGTAACCGGGAAGAGCTGTGGGGTACCTTTCTGGCTGCCCAGGCCTTGGTGGAAAGCGCCAATCTGGAGACCGTTCACCAGGCCAACCGGGATGTGAAGGAACGCATTGCCGGCGGTCTGGTGCAGATCCTGCGCGCCGATCCCGGGCAGTTTGCCGCCCTGGAACGCTGCGCCGCCGGGGTGCACTTGGCTAAGTTGGGGGACCCCCGCCGGGAAGTGACTGACATTGAGCACCTGCAGCTTTGCCATGTTCCCGCCGGGCCCTTCTATTTGGGCGACGACAAGGGAGAACTGGATGAGAACCTCGTCTATGATTATTTCATCTCCCGTTTTCCCATTACCAACGCCCAGTTTAAAGCTTTTGTGAAGGCAAATGGGTACAGCGATCCCCAATGGTGGCAAGAGGCCCGGGAACACCGTTACTGGAACGAAAAGGGCTTTAAGGGACGCATTGATGACCAACCCCGGCAAGGACCAAAACCTTTCCGCGAACCCTTTGGGTTGCCCAACCACCCGGTGGTGGGGGTAAGCTGGTATGAAGCCCTGGCCTTTTGCCGCTGGCTGAGCGTGGTGGCTCGGGAAAAGGGTTGGCTCCCTGATAACTATGAATTTTTGCTGCCCTCGGAAATCGAGTGGGAGAAGGCCGCCCGCGGTGGGCTGCAAATACCCCTTTCCCCGCAAATTGTAAGCCTTGGGCAGTTTCCCGCAGCCCCGGGCCAGGATACCCCACTGCAGGACAATCCTGCCCCTAACCGCCAATACCCCTGGAATGGGGAGGGGAATCTAACCGAGCACATGAATTTTGATGAAACCCGCTTGGGGGAAAGCAATTCGGTAGGAGCCTTTGGGCTCGGGGCAAGCCCCTACGGGCCTGAGGAAACGAGTGGCAACGTATGGGAGTGGACGCGTAGTCTGCTAGAGGATTACCCCTACAGATCTGAGGATGGCCGGGAAAAGCTGGATATTGATAAGCGACGCGTTGTGCGCGGCGGCGCGTTCTACTACTTTCAGCGAAACGCCCGTTGTTCTTTCCGCTACAACTACAGTCCGTACGACCGTACCTACAACATCGGTTTTCGGATTGTGTTGGTCCCCATTGAGCGTACCGATGAACGATGAAACTCTGAACTCTGGATCTCTGAAACGTTGGCCGCGTAGTTGGCGGCTTACGTCCGCGCGAAGCGCGGCCGCCACATCAAAACCTTTGGAGGGAAGGTGAACCGACCTGAAATGCCCATTTTTGTGAAAAGGTCTTAATTGTTCTTTTGGCCAAGGCCCCAAAAGAACCAAAAACGCCTTTGGCAAAATAAACTCGCCTTCCAGGCTCGGACATATTTTGCCTGCCTTCCCTGGCATAAAAGACCTTTCTGGGTGGTCTTTTGCGGCGAAATTTATGTTTGAGCGACCTGGATGGCCAAGGGGCGGGCTTAAAACCCGCCCTTACATTATTTCGCCTTGATTTTTGGCCCCGCTTTTGATCAAGCAAAAGCGGGAAAAGAGCCTTCGCGCGGAGAGAGACCGCCAAAAACGCGACCAGAGAACAACCTTTCAGAGATTCATCGTCCAAAGTTTCATCGTTCAGCGGTACGCTCAATGGGGACCAACACAATCCGAAAACCGCCGCCGCTGAAACGGCCGTCCGGATTGACGTCGCCGCGGCAAGAACCACAGGCGCCCCGTTGATTGAGGTGGAACGCGCCGCCGCGCACAACGCGACCTTTATCGAGGTTCAGCTTTTCGCGGCCATCCTTTGGATCATAGGGGAGGTCGCTCCAAAGGCTGCGGGTCCATTCCCAAACGTTTCCGCTGATTTCCTCCAGGCCGTAAGGACTTGCGCCGCCCGGGAAGGCCCCCAGGGCACTGGTGCCTTTAATACGGGTTTCGAAAGTATTCATGTGCTTCGGGTCGGGTTCCTCTCCCCAGGGATAGCGCCGCTGCGGCTGGGGATTGTCCTTTGGCAAATCCAACCTTTGGAAAGTAATGCCCTGATCAATGCCGCGGATGATCGGCTCTTCGGGTAGCTGCAGGCCGCCCCGGGACCCCTTTTCCCACTCCGCCTCGGAAGGCAGGAAGACCTCCCAGTTTCCCCGTAGCCAGCCCTTGCTCTGCCACCGGGTGGTTAACCAACGGCAGAAAGCCAGCATCTCATACCAACTGATCCCCACCACCGGGTGGTTGGGCAGGGAAAAAGGGTGACCGAAATCTACCGGGGCCATACGTTCTGTTTCATCGCCATAGACTTTAATGCCTTTGGGATTCCAGTAACCGGCCTCCTGCGCTTCGGCCCACCAGCGCTGGTCGGCATAACCCTGATCCTCAACAAAAGTCTGAAACTGGGCGTTGCTGACCGGAAAGCGCGACAGCCAATAGGGATAATTCAAGGCTTCATTGCGGTGTAGCTTTTCGTCTTGGGAACGCATATCATCGCTGTCCGGGCTGCCCATCCAAAAGGGGCCGGGGGGGATCAGGGCTACTTCCATTTGGTCTACCACCAGCACTGCCGGGCGGGTATCCCCCAGATGCCCCAGCTTTACCCCGGCCTGGCAGCGATCCCGGGCCGGGAAGTCCGGGAGCCGCAGGAGAGTGGTTAAAGTGGTTGCCAGGTGTTCCATCCATTTTTTCGGACAGTGCTGATCTTTCCTGATGTTTTCCGGGTTGACCAATCGGGCGATCTCTGCGGCAATGAGAACACCACGACGGCTTTCCAGCGTTTCAGGCACATCTCCCCTGAACAATTGATAGGCCTGGTCCCTCAGGAATAAACTGTTTTTGCGATTATAATAGAGCTCTTCCAAACCCAGTTGAATGGCCAGGGCCCATTCATCCGGATTGGATAAGTAATTTTCCACCAGGTCCCGGTAATAGCTTCGGTTGTCGGCGGTCAACCGGCATCCGGCCAGGTATTCCTGAAAGGTGCGGTGGGCAAAGCCATAGGCCACTACCTGGTTGGAAACCCCGCCCTTGCCGATAAAAATGCCCGCTTTCTGGTCTACATAATCCAGAAAATGACCAGCCAGTTCCTCACTGTCCAATTTCTCCTTCAAAACCGCCAACGCCAGCATGCGGGACAGGTCGTATTCGCCATCCTTGTTTTTGTTCTGGTGCGCCTGATAGGCCAATTCCTCCAGAATTTCCCGCAGCAGTATTTCACCGCTAAGCAAGTCCCTGAGGGGGGCCGGGATATGTCCCTTAGCCTGCTGCCAGTCTTCGATCAGGATTTTGATGGCCCGGTCATAAACAGCCACCCGTTGGTCCGGCAAACGGGTTTTGCCCTGATAAAGCAAGGTTAAGGTGGTCAGCAGCATGGGATTTTCGGCCATGTCGCTAATTCCTTCCCCCCTGACCGCCTTTTTGAGGTCAATGATTCCCACCTCCGCTGCTTCGGGGGTCTCCCGTTTCAGGGCAACCCTGGCTTTGTACCAACGTTCGATAAATCCGTCAATTTGTTTCCTGTTCAAAGGGGCGAGGGTAAAGTCCTTCAGCCCCTCTAAATCTTGCCCATCTCCGTAGGCATTAATGCGGCAGGTTACCACCAACATCTCGGGCTTATATTGCTTGATGCATGCCTCAACCCCTTCCCGAACCGCGGCCCGCTGGGCAAAGGGCACCTCGTCCAGTCCGTCGAAAACCAGCAGGCATTTTCCGGTTTCCAGGTATTCGCGTTGCAAGATCTCCGCGAAATCCTTGGACCAGTTCTGGCTGGAAAAATAGGTTTCGGTTATGCCGAGAATAGCGTCCTTGTAGAGATCATTCCCCAGATTTTGAGCTGCTAATTTGGCAAAAGCCGGGGCAATTTCCCGAAGGGTGATCAGGATGGGCAGGGTGTCCCGGGGCAAGTCCAGAATAGGGTCCCCAACCTTTAGGAGCGCGGGTGCCTGGGCAGCGCAGAGGTGTTTCACAAAGGTGCTTTTTCCTGAACCCGGATCTCCCAGAAGCACCATTTGCCGCGAGTGGAGGAGGGCTTCAAGCGCCGGAAGCCGTTTTTCTTTGTTCCCTCGTTCAACGCTATCGGATGGTGGTTGGTCGGATTTTTTGCGGCTAAAATGCTCTTTATCTGCTGTTGTATCCAGGGGAATAAATACCGCATCCAGGGACACCGTTTTTTTGTTTTTTTCGGTATCACCCAAACTGCTTAATTGTAGATCTTCACACTTCTGAAAAAGGTGAAAGAGATACCGTTCTTTGGCACTCTGGTGAGGCTTATTCATTAGTTCAAACATCTTTTCGACCACAGTCAGAGTCGTTTTTGAAATCCGAACCTCTATGATGGGTTGAAGAATAGAATCCTTGCTGACTTCCGTCCAAAAAAAGTCGCAGAAGTCGGACAAAAAATCATCCAAACCGGGCAATTGGGTGGGATCACCAAGCTCCTTGTTATAAATGCTGAGAATTGCTGGGACATCTGGATTTTTCCCCTCTAAAATGGGCAACAATTTGTCCTGAACACTTTTGAGCGAAACCAGCCTATGCAACTGGGTGTCCAGATGATCTTTGTCTTCCTGAGTAAGTTGCTCATACCGTTGTAAAGCCTTCCCCAGGGCGATTCTCAGACATTTGTTAAAGGCGTTCAGGGTTTTGTCACCTTCGAACTTATCCCGTACTTCACCGGCTGCCCGGCTAATCATCTTTTCCCCCAGCTTTACCGCCAGGCTTATGGCCAGTTTGCCCAGATAACTATCGGGATCCGGAAAAACATCTGTTTGCATAACAATCCTCCAACGCCGTAAGCAGAAATTTTGGTGAGCCTGTAGTTGTCTCAAAATAAATCGCCAGGCTTTTCCAAGCAACAAGAAGATCGGCAGACCGCTGTGGGGGCGCGGCGCGCTGCGCCGCGCCCCCACAGGCTGTTCTCGTATCCAATTTGGCAATGGTTTTTTCCCAAGGATGGGACCGCCCCCTCCAAAACCTCCCCAAAATCTGTTATAAGAATCGTGAAAGAACCATAATCGCAGCCGTTGCCCGGTTCGGCAATGGCTGTTTTCAATTCCAAACCAAGGAGGAAAAGCCATGGAACTTTCCCAGTTTATCTTTCCGGTTGAAGAACGCCCGGTGGGGGTGGAGGCCGGGGTGAGTCAGGGTCCCTTAACCGAACTGCCCGCCGGGGCCTACAAGGCCATCGTGCGTGCCGATACCAACGAGGTGATCTCCATTGTGCGGCGCACCTATAAGGTGATCTCCAATCAGGTGCTCATCGAGGCTTTTATGGCCGAGCTGGCCACCCTGGAAACCCCCTACCGGGTCGATGAGAGTCATTCTTTCGTCAGCAACGCCCGGATGCGCCTGCAGGTTACCTTCCCGGAAATTCGCCTGCAGGACGGCAACTCGGCGATCGCCCTGTCTCTCTTTCTGCACAACTCCTACGACCTCTCCGAGGGGATCCGCATCTTCTTTGGGGCGATTCGCCACATCTGCACCAACGGGATGGTCTTCGGCAAGGTCCTGGAGCAGTTCTACGGCCGCCACACCAGCGGTTTTCGTCTCGGTGAGGTAGCCGGACGCATTGGTCAGGCTACTTTGGCCCTGCCCGGCATCCAGCAGCGCATAGGATTTCTGGAGAAGGCTCCGGTGGACAAGGGTATTCAGGAGCGGGTGGAGAAGACCATGGGCAAGCGCCTCACCAAGCGGGTGATGCCCGAGATTCACCCCAATCAGTGGTCACTCTACAACGCCCTGACTCACATCATCTCCCACGACATGCCACAGGATAAGCGGGCGCATTACCAGCAGCTCACCTCGCAGGTGTTTGAGCTTTAGAAACTTACCACGTAGACGCCAAGGCGCTGCGTGGGCCGAAAAGCGAGAAGCGAGAAGCGAAAAGCCTGCGGCGGAGGAAAACGATCCTAAGATCCGACGATCCTTAGCAATTTACGTCATCGGTTAAGCCGGTTACAAACTGCCAAGTTAAATGGACCCCGGCCAAAAACATGCCGGGGTGACGACCTCTCTGTTTCTCTGTTTCTCTGTTTCTCCAATACTTTCCCGACGGCTCTGCATCGCGGAGTTACACTGGATCCCGGATCAAGTCCGGGATGACTCTTGCCTGTAGCGATCAGCGAGAAGCGAGAAGCGATGGTCCATCGGTCCCCCGGTCCAATGGTCCTTTTCGCGTAGGATCCAAGATTCATAAGATCTTCTTCCTCCACCGCAGGTGGAAACCATCCAACCATCCAACCATCAAGTTACAAAAGGAAAAAACATGCCTACAACCCGCAACCAACCCAAAACACCATCACCCTTCCCGGAGCAGCTCAGCGACGGAGAGCTGATCGGCCTGATTCTCCATGAACGCCCGCCCCGGCAGGGGGTATTGGAATTCGAGAAACTCCCCAACCTGGAGCAGCTCCGGTTAATGGACAGTCTTGAGCTGCTCGGCGAGCCCGGACATCAGGATCCCCAGCGTGCTTATTACCTGGCCCTGATCCTGGAGCTGGGCCGCCGTCTGGCCTCCCGCCCCCTGCCGGTGAAGCGCGCCCTTAACGCCCCAGAGGTGGTCTTCGAGCACTTCGGCCCCTTACTTTCCCAGCGCAAGCAGGAGAGCTTCTGGGTCCTGGCCCTCAACAACGCCAATCATCTGATCGACGCCATGGAGATCAGCCGCGGGGTGCTCAACAGCTGTCTGGTGCATCCCCGGGAGGTCTTCCGCTACGCCATCATCCGCGCCGCGGCCAACATCATCCTGGTGCACAACCACCCTTCCGGCGAAGTGATCCCTTCCGCCGAGGACCACAACATCACCAAACGCCTCAAGGAAGCCGGCGAGCTGATCAGCATCAAAGTGCTGGATCATGTGATTATCGGCCGCAACGGTTATTTCAGCTTTCGGGAGGGTGGGGTAATGTGAGCTAAAAGGACCCGCCCCCTTTCAACATGAGAGGAGGCGGGTAGGGGGTAGGGAGGGGGTAAAGCTAGGGTGCCCGGAAAAAAGGAACTTTGCGAATAAGCTCTTCAGCCAGGGAGTAATATTTTATGCCACCAACTTTCTTAAGAATTTTGCCAAAAATATTGGCCTTTTCGATAGTGTACATCAGGGTTTTTTTGGCGCTCCTGAAAGCTGGGGTTTTGGGATTATAGCCCATGATTTCAATGACACCGTCGACAGTAAACCCTTTTTCCTTTGAAGCCCACCACCCCATTACTTTTAAAAACCAGTCGTTGGTATTCGAAGGGACTTGGGCCCGAAACATCTGAAAGGCTTGCTTGAGGGTTTTCTTTCCCGGCAATTTAATTGAATGTGGATTATAGGGATCAATGGCTACCAAACAACCTTCCATGGCGTTGGTGATGTCAGTATAATTATCAGCAAGATCTCTTGCCGTAAGCGTTCCAAAGAACTTTCTTACTTTTTTTCGACTCTTGATCCGGATTTCAAAACGAACCATTTCTCTCGGAATATCCTCATTGGGAACACCTTTATCACTCATCTCAACCCATTTGTAATACACAACTATCACTACTTTCAACCATTTCCCGTCCGGGGTTCTTATTTTTGCTTCGTATTCCAAAAGGTTACAGCGAAAATCAAGCAAAGTAACCACATAATTGGGGATCTTGTGGTCCAGAACCGTGTCAACAAAAAACTCAATACCGCAAACCTCAGCATCCATAAGATTTACAAAAATGCCAGCCTTGGATAATTCTGCTTCTGCCCGTTTTATTTCATTGTCCAGATCCTTTCCAGTACAATACCCCACGTTCCGCCCGTATTTGCGACGCGGCAAGGAAAAACGCACGTATCGTCCCAAAAAGCCTCTTAGCCCGGTGGGATTACGGGGTGGTTTTATCTCCAGGGTTAGGGTATTGTCATCAGAATTATAGTAAGCCCCCTTGCCAAAGATTGATTTTCCCTGACTGTCTTTAAAAAGTTCAACTCCCGAAGGTGTGGAAAGGCGACTCCCATGCTTCGTCATTTTGGTAATCTCCAATTCGCTTTGGTGCGCCACATCGAGAGAGTCAAGGGAAAGGGTGATTTTATCCACACTGATTTTCCCGTGGTTAACTTGATTATTTATCATCGGGTTACCTCCTTATATTTGGAATGAGACCTGTTCTTTCTGCTTATTACCATACAAGACCACTGCAATGATGAAAATAATGCGATAAAAATAAAATCGCATTTATCGTCTTGTCAAGATAAAAATTTGATTTTAGTGAATAAATGTGTTGACACTTTGATGTTTTTTAACGATAATTGTAGTGAATTAAATTTGGGTTTATCGTCTGATTGGAGGAAAAATGGCATTAGCAGGACAAAAATTCGAGGCTGGCAAAGTCTTGAGGGATTTTTTGGATTCCCAGGGGATCTCGGTCATGGATATTACCCGTGAAATTAAAGGTCACTATGCGACCATCTACAATATTGTTGACGGTCGCGTGGATAATCCTCGCATGGCCACCCTGGAAAAGATTGCCGGGGCCATCAACAAAGAGCTTTTTCTGAAAGGCCTGAAAGTCGTACCGGTTAAGGAAGAGCGCGGCGTTGCCTTTGAGGTTCGGAACATCATGGATGAAATCAGAGACCTGGCACCCGAGCAGTTGGGGCTCAAATACCGGCCCTTCGGCCTCATTCAACTGGCCGGCCGGGAAAAGCTGCGGGGCGATCACAATATCTCCCGAGAGGAAATCGATTGGCTGGCGGAGGTGATCGCCATTCCGGAAATACGCGACAGGCTTAATGCCGAGCAGTGGGTGGAGGTGCTGCTGACCTTCCGCCGCATCGGCATCATCACGATTTAGGGGGAACAGGACTTATCAATAATTCAATACAAAAGGAGATACAGATGAAGTATCCGAGTAATGGGACAACCTATTTGTCCCGCAAGGAAGCTGCTCAGTTCCTGCAGGTATCCGTTCAGACCCTGGATCGTTACGTCCAACAGGGATTTTTCCCGGTGATCAATCGCCGCGGAATGCGTCCCAGATTCGAGCTCCAGGATCTGAAAGATTTCCTGGAAAAGAGCAAGCACTATAAGGAACAGCAAAGCAAATACCTGAGCCAGGCCATTCAGCATGCCGCCGAGCGCAACCGCGAGGAGGTGGTGGATAGCTTTGAGCGCGCTACCCGGCGGCCGCCCCTTGCCGGCTCTCTGGAAGAAGCCCGGCTGGCGGGCAGGCGAAGCCGCAAACCACGCTCCCGGAAGCACAAGAGGAATTAAGGAA
>JAGRBF010000334.1 GCA_020434205.1 Calditrichota bacterium
AATTTTCTAATGATCAAAACGCCCCGGCGGACGGGAATCCGCGGTATCGATTAATACCGAATATGGGAAGTCAACACGAACAGGGCGGGAAGTGTTATGAAAAATGTGGCCGGCGGGGCAACTCTCAAACGTAAGACGGCATGGCTGCTGGTGATGTTCTTCTTGCTGGGGAGCTGCGGAAAAAATGATGATGATTACCGGGAAACCGGCCGGATTCGCTACAAATTGATCCTCAAGCCGGAAGAGGGGGTGGTTTTGCTGGAAGGCCACATTCCCGGGCTGCGCGGGGATTCTCTGGCCTGGCAGCAGGAGCAAACCGGAGGGACCCCGGCCGCCGGTGCCCCGGACAGGGTCAGCAATGCCCCGGACGGCATCTCCTTCGGAAGTGTGATTAACCTGAGCGAGGGGGAAAGCAGGACAGGGGCGAATACCTCCCGAATGGACAAACGCCACTTCCGGGCCTGGGGGGGAGACCTGATTCCCACCCCGGTTAACGAAGCGGTTTTTTCGCCGGTTACCCTGGAAATCGAGGGGCCGGAAGGCTGGGCCATCGCCTCCAGCAGGGGCATCATGGAACGGCACTTTAAGCTTCCCACCTTGCGCGATTTAAGGGGAATGGCCCTGGTTGCCGGGGACTATCAGATGAGCGAAGGGCGGCTGGCCAATCAATCCCTTTTTACCATGGTCCGCAGCAGCTTTCCCATCCCCGAACCGGAAATCCAGAACGGACTTCGCGAATTAATGGTTACCGCCCTGGCCTTTTGGAACGCTCGCCTTCCCGGCCCGGTAACGGTAGTGGTGGATCATCTTGATGGCGATTCCACCGGGGTGTTTGCCCGGAATATTCCCACCGGTGGGCAGATTTCCATTCAGATGCTCTGTCCGCAATCCGTTTCCCTGGAGGACCCCGATTTCTACCGAACCTTCTCGCGGGCTTTCAACCGAACCTGGATCCCGGTTGCCTTTGGCAACCCCGACTTTACTGAGGCGGAACTCGGTCCCACTTTTATTGAGGGTTTCCACGACTACGTGGCCTTGCGAATTGCCCACTACAGCGGCCTGCTCTCCGATGAGAATTTTGCCCGGGTCCTCTCTGCTTTTTATCTGGATTACCTAGCGGCCGGTGGGGAAGGAAAGCAGCGCAATGTGGAGGTTCCTGCGGCCATTCGTGGGAAAATTCTGGCCTTTATCCTCGATTTACAACTTCATCAGGGCAGTGGCGGACAATACGGCATTCGGGATTTTATGCGCAGCCTGCTGCAGCGCTATCACAATGAACACGGTTTGAAGCTGGACGATTTGCTGGCGGTCGTGGAGGACCTGGGGGGACTGGATCTGGCAACACGCTACGAAAAAACCTACCAGTCCCGCCGTTTGCCGGCGCTGGCGACCTACTTGCCGGAAAGCGGCATTGTGCTTCAGTCCCCGGGGAAGGTTTCCGGGAAAATGAGCCGGGCGGTTCTGGAGGGGCGCCAGGAACCCCTCTTTCGCTTTAGCCCGCAAAGCGAAGCCGAAAGGGATTTCCTGGCCACCTTTCTGGGAAGAAGCTGGTAAATCAGCTGTACAATACCGATTCGTAAGTTTTGATCAGCTTACCGGTGCTGTGGTCGTATAAGTGAACCTTGACCCCGTGGATCAGCGCGATGGTGTATTTTCCCTGGTCCAGCGGCATGTCGATCACCACCTTGGTGGCTTTTTTGAACAGCAATATCACCTCCGCATGCACATTGCTGATGCGCTCCGGATCGCCCCAACCGTAGTCGATGACCACATCGACATGGTCATAGGATACAATGGTCTGGTTGCTGGTGTCCGGCTCCGCCTGGTCCTGGGCCAACGCGTATCCCTGTCCCAGCCACAGAATACTTAACCCAATAACAAACAATATTTTGTGAAGCTTTTTCATGACGGGTCCTCCGCACAAAATGGACATTTTTTAGAATCCGGGAAACCCGGGAATATGGGAAACTGAAAAAAGTTACCCACCAAACCGGTGCTTTTCCATGATCTCCCTCAGTAGAAATCCTGATACATGTCATGTTGAACAATGAACCTACTCATGGCTTTTCTGCCTTTTCCCCCGCTACCTTGAACGTGTTCATGAGAATTATCGGATATCTTGTCACAGGAGGCCCTCATGTCCGTACACGTTCAACATGCTTTTGCCAAATGGACGGAAGTTATTCCCGAGGGGGAAATCCGCCGTTTGTTGAAATACCAGGTCAAATATTATTTCGGCGGGGGTTTGCCGGGCGCACTGGCGACCGAACATCTGGCCGGAATTGTGGAATCTGTGGGGCGCGATTTGCTGGCGGAACTGGCCGCCGGCGAGAGCGGAAAGGCCCTTCAGGCTTTTAACTACAGCAAAACGGCAGGGCTGGATAGCCTGCGCCTTCTGCTCCTGCAATTGCTGGTTAAGCGGCAGAAGTTGCCCTATATCCCGGAGCGCGATTATCACCAAATGATGATCACCGCCGGAGCGCAGCAAAGTATTTACGCCCTGCTGGACGCCACCCTTAATCCGGGCGATTTTGTGCTGTCCGCCGGCCCCAGCTACCTGGGATTTGTTTCCCCGGTGGTAAAACTGGGTGGCAAGGTGGTGCTCTGTCCCAGCGATCAGCAGGGGCTTACCGTGGAAGGGGTGGAAACGGCCATCAATGTCATAAAACGGCGTTTCGGCGTTGCCCCCAAATTGCTTTACGTTATCCCGGACAGCGATAATCCCAAGGGAACCACCCTGCCCTGGGAACGCCGCCAGGCATTTTTTGAGATTGCCGAACGCGAGGATATCCTGATTGTCGAGGATGCCGCCTACAAGGAAATCCAGTTCGGCGGCGAGCGGATAGCGCCCATCAAAACCCTGGATGTGGAAAATCTCCGGGTCGCCTACCTGGCCTCCACCTCCAAGGAAGCCGGGGTTCTGCGCCTGGGTTATGCCATGCTGCCGGAGGATCTGCGCGCCGAGATGGAAAAAGCCCGCGGGTTCTACGATTTGTGCAGCCCGGTCCTCACCCAGATGATTGCCGAGCGCTACTACCATCTGGACCTGGACAGTATCCTCAAGGATGTTCTGGATATTTACGCCCGGCGTAGCAATGCCATGGTGGAAAGCGTTGGGAAGTATTTCCCGGCAGGGGAAATGACCCACCCGCAAGGCGGCTTTTTCGTCTGGTGGGAAGCCCCGGAAGAAGCCCATTTTAACGCCAAGGGTTTCAATGAGGCGGTCGCCATTCCCAATGATATTCTCTACGTGCCCTCGGAGGCTTTTTACCCCGTTAAGGGCTGGAAAGTCGACGAGCAGGCCCGGGACCTGATTCCCGTTTCTCCCCGGAAAAACGGAATGCGGCTCTCCTTCTCCGCGGTGCAGGTTCCTCAGATCGTCGAGGGTATCGAGAAACTGGGGCATCTCCTTAAGATGCATCTGGATCGATAACCACCCCGTCGACCGTCCAAAACATCTTTTCCTTTCGACAAACCCAAAGACTGCCGGCAAACCGGCAGTCTTTTTTATCCAATACAAAGGGGGTTTTATCCGACCGGACAGGCCACCGGGACAATAATTTCCCCTCATAATTTCCCGGCTTCTGCCGATACTATGGGTGATAAACGGAAGGCCCTCAGTCCGGCCGCCGCTTGCTGGATTTTCTCCTGCCCGCCGTCAGGGAGACCGCGGGCTTTCACCAAATTGGCAGGACGCCATGAAGTTCAAAATCAAAATTCTTGCCGCATTTGGCCTGCTGGGCGGGCTGGCGGTCCTTTCTTTTGCGGGGCTGTATTTCCTGAACGGCACCAGCAATATCATGCTTTCCACCCTCAACGGCAAACTTCTGCCCACTCAACAATCCCTCTTTCAGTTGGAAAAGTGCGAAAAGGAGATCATGGCGGAAACGATGAGCCTGATGTCCGTGGCCATGAACAGCGGCTTCCGCTGGCGCGATATTTCCCTGCCGGAGCGATTGTTCCTGGAGTTGCGCAAGGATGCGGAATCCCCGCTGCCGCTTCGGGAGCCCGGCAATCTGGACGTTCGGGAAATGGCTGCCTGCCTGAGGAATCTGGAAGAAACCTTCCGCCGTCAGGAGATAGCCCTTGCCGAATATCAGGCCCTCCTCGGCGAAAACCCGCCCCACCTGCTGGAGCTGCGAACCCGGATAGGCGACCTTTCCGAAGCGGTTTACCGTATGATCCCCTACATTGTGAGAGGACGGGACGGTCTGGCCAACCTACAGGATCGCGAGGACCTCATTTTTCTCGACAGAAAGTTGAGTGAAAGCCTGGCGGTGGCCAAGGAGGCGGCTCAGAAGGAAATTGCGGCGGGGGTTGCCGACGCGGAAGCCTGGAACGACTATGAGCTCAACATCTTCTACTTCATGATCGGCTCCTGGTTAATTACCCTGGCCCTGGTGGCCTTTCTGTTCTTCCGGAAAATCGGCGCCCCGGTTACCGAGATGGTAAAAGTGTCCGATGCCCTTAATCACGGCGATCTGCGCACCCGGATAAAGCTGCCCATGGGGAGCGATTTCGGGGAAATCGGCACCGCCATCAATAACCTGGCGGAACAGATCCGCAGCCAGGAAAAGGGCAACAGTAGTTTGATGGACGAGCGCAATCGGGCCCTGATCGCCATTAGCCGGCAGATGAATACCGGCATCAGCCAACTGCGCAACCTCGGCGAGGAGGTGCTCAAAACCGCAACGGACCGAACCCAGCGAGACTTTATGAAAGCGGTGGTAGCGGAATCCGAAATGCTGGACAGCGTCCAGCGCGCCCTGAATGCCCTGGCCAGCGGACGTTCCGCGCCGGTTCAGGCGGTCCGGCAACCCTTCAACCTGGTGCATTTTACCGAAGAGTTGATGAAGAAGGCGGCCCTGACCCTACAGTCCAATCAGATTGACCTAATTTATGAGATAGACCCCGAGGTACCGGGGAACGTTGTCGGAGACCCCCAACGCTTGAAATCCGCTCTTTTCCAGCTTCTCTCCGAAGCAAGCCAGGCTACCGGCAAGGGGGAAATCGAGATATCGCTGAGCTGGGAAGGCATCCAATCCGACAACAAGGCCATTGTGATATTCAATCTCCGCTGTCAGGTGGCCGAATCCGCCGGGCAAAACCCCGCCGGGAATCCGCCGGCCAGGCAGTCCTCCCAGAACAGTTTGTTAGCGGCCCGTCAACTGCAGGAGATGGGTGGCAAACTCCTTGAGCAGCAGGTTCGCGAAAATGAAAAGCACTTTCAGGTGCGGGTTCCGCTGGAAGTGCATTTGGCGGAAGCAGCGGGGGTTTCCAGCGGAGAATTTCACAACCTGCATCTGGCCCTGGTGGAGGACAATCCCCGCCTGCGCCAGGTGCTTTCCGATTATGGAAAGTCCGCCGGGATGGCCTTTACCTGCTATGCCAGCGCTGCAGAGGCGCTGGAAAAAATCGTGGATTTTTCATCGGTAGACGGCATTTTTATCGACGCCAGTCTCCCCGATATGGATGGGGTAACCCTGGCCCGACGCCTCAAATTGGTAAAAGGGGGGCGAGAGGTGCGGATGGTGTTGATGGTGCCGCCTCTGGAGCGGGGGTCGGTAAAAGGTTTTGCGGCGGCCCTTTTCCACCAAGTCGTTTCCAAACCCCTCTTTTATCGCAAAATTCCCCAGATCCTGGAAGGGACCGCCCAGCCGCAGGATCAGCGCTGAGCCGGAGACCGCATTCGCGGAGCAACTCTCAGGAATACAGGTTTTTGCGCAGGGGATCCAGGGACTGAAACACCGGCTGCTGTTGTAGGATCGCCTGCAACTGTCGCCGGTTTACGATACGCACCATTTTTCCCGCCAGTTCTACCAGTCCGCGGCGATACAGCTGCGAAATCTCCTCAAAAACGTGCTTCTCATCGCTCCGAAGATAGGTGGCCATGGCGGAGAGGCGGAATTCCAGGTCGATCCAGGGACCGGGAGCATCGCCCCGGGTATCCTTTTCCATCTCCAGCAGCAGACGGGCCAGATTCTGGTTGGTGGGGGGAGGGTCCTGGCGGTAGAGGCGATGGTGAACCTGATAAATACGCTGGCAGAGGGCGTTCAGGATTTCCACCCGAAAGGCGGGATTTTTGGCCAGGGTCTGGCTAAAGGTGTCCATGGAAATGGCGCTTAACTGGGATTTCTCCTGGGTAATGGCGGTATGGGCAAAATGCCCCAGGTCCGTTTCCTCGATGCCCAGCCATTCCCCTTCGGAAATGGTTCTTACGGTCTGGAGACGGTTGTCGGGCAGTAGTTTACAGATTTTGACGGTACCGGAATGCACCCAGTATACCGCCTGCACCGGATCTCCGGTCCGGTAAACAATTTGATTTTGCTCCCAGAATTTCACCTTCCCCAAAATATCTCTGCTGAGCGGTGTCATGGCAACCCCACTGGTTGTGTTCCACACCCTGCCGCCTGCCATAATAGGGCACTGCGGATGATAACGATGTTATGGTAAAAATTAGGCGGAGGAGCGCCAGGCAAACCATGATTTTTATCAGGTTCGGGGATGATATTGGTTGATCAAGGCAAATTGGTGCGATGGGCAGTGGGTGAAGGGCGCCGCAAATGGCGCCCGGAATGTAGCGTTAACCGGAGTAGGGGAGGCCCATGCCGGCCCGGCGCAGAATGCCGGCTTTGTCGAGAATTTTGATTTGCCGCCCTTTGAGATCGATCAGCCCCTCCGACTTCATCTCGTAGAGGAAGCGGATCGCCGTTTCGGTGGCGGTTCCCACAAAATGAGCGAGATCCTCGCGGGTTAAACGCACCGCCAGGGTATGCCCGTCCCCTTCCAGCCCGAAGAAGTCCGAAAGCATGAGCAGGTTTTCCGCGAGGCGTTCCCGTACCGGCTTTTGCGCCATTTCGGTGAGGCGCTGCTCGGCTTCGGCCAATTCGGCGGAGAGCTTTTGCATCAGGCGCATGGATAGCTGCGGGTCCTCGTGGATCATTTTCACAAACTGTTCGCGGGGAATAAAACAAATGGTGGCGTCTTCCAGGGCACTGGCAAAAGCGGTATAAGGCTGGTTGAGAATGAGGGCTTTGTAGCCGATGATGTCCCCTTCCTTGGCGAAGCGCACGATCTGTTCCTGACCGCCGGATTCGATTTTATAGACCTTAACCTTGCCCTGGTGAATGCAAAAAACGCCGAAAGGCCGCATACCTTCGTAAAAAATCTGCTGGCCTTTTTTGAAAAAATTTCCCCCCTTGCTTTCCGAAATCTGCTGCATTTGCGCGGCGGGGATATTGGCGAAAAATGAACATTCCCGATGAGAACAGGCAAGGCAGTCGGGGATGGGATTACGAGCCTTCATGTGACCTTCCGGATTTGAGGTTCCCTATTAACAAAAGCAAAATTGTTGCCAAAAACGGGATAGCTAAATTCAATAGAAACAAGTGCCAAAAAATGCCGTTTTTGCGGGTTTTGCCGCAAACCTGCCACAATTGGTAAACTACCGCGATAATTTTGACCTTAAAATGATGTTTTCATTTGCTTTATCTGTAGGGCCGGGTGGTGGCTGGAAACAGGCTGGTGGCACCCTGTCCCAATATTGGGCAAAGTGGCAAAAAAAGGCTGATTTTTATCATATTTTCCTCTGACTCCCCTCATTTTTGCCCGCCTGCTTTCTGATTATTATCCATAAAGCAAAATCCATTAACCGCTCCGGCGGTTTCAGGCTTAACCAGCAAGAGATTGGATAGGAAAATGAAAACAGATAAAAAAATGGCGCCGGTACTCTCAGTAGACGGAAACGAGGCTGCCGCCCGCGTGGCCCACAAGCTCAGTGAGGTTGTGGCCATTTATCCCATCACCCCTGCTTCTTCCATGGGTGAACTGGCAGACCAGTGGTCCGCCGCTGGCGAGAAGAATATCTGGGGCGAGGTTCCCGGAATCGTGGAGCTTCAGAGCGAGGGCGGGGCCGCCGGCGCCGTTCACGGCGCCCTGCAAAGCGGCGCGCTGACCACCACCTTCACCGCTTCCCAGGGCCTGCTGCTGATGTTGCCCAATATGTTTAAAATTGCCGGGGAATTGACCCCCACGGTATTCCACATCGCCGCCCGCAGCGTGGCCACCCATGCCCTCTCCATCTTCGGGGATCACAGCGATATAATGGCCGCCCGCGCCACCGGATTTGCCATGCTGGGTTCCAATTCCGTTCAGGAAGCCCAGGACATGGCCCTGGTCGCCCATGCCGCCACCCTGGCCTCGCGGGTTCCCTTCCTGCATTTTTTTGACGGGTTCCGCACCTCTCACGAAATTCAGAAAATTCTCGGGTTAACCGACTCCCAAATTTCCGCCATGATCGACCCGGCCTGGATCGCCGCGCACCGCAAACGCCGTTTGACCCCGGACTCTCCCTTTATTCGCGGCACCGCCCAGAATCCGGACGTTTTCTTCCAGGCCAGGGAAGCCTGCAATCCCTATTATCTGGCCTGCCCGGCCATCGTGGAAGACATGATGGACAAGTTTTACGAGATCGTGGGCCGTCGCTACAATTTGTTTGAATATCTGGGCGATCCCGAGGCCGACCGGGTTATGGTGATGATGGGTTCCGGCGCCGAAGCCGCCGGCGAAGCGGTTAAGGCCCTCAACGCCCAGGGCGAAAAGGTGGGTTTGCTGAAGGTGCGCCTCTACCGCCCCTTCTCCGCCAAACATTTCCTGAACGCCCTGCCGGCCACGGTTAAAGCGATTGCGGTAATGGACCGCACCAAGGAACCGGGCGCCCAGGGTGAGCCGCTTTACACCGATATCGCCACCACCATTCTGGAATACGCCTCCCGGGAAGACTGGCATCTGGCCGGCATCCCCAAAGTGGTCGGCGGGCGCTACGGCCTCTCCTCCAAGGCGTTCACCCCGGCCATGGCCAAAGCCATTCTGGACGAGTTGAAGGCCCCGCAGCCGCGCAACCACTTCACCATCGGCATCAAGGACGACGTTACCCACACCAGCCTGGCCTACGATCCTTCCTTCTCCACCGAAAATCCGGAAACCTTCCGCGGCCTGTTCTACGGTCTGGGATCGGACGGGACGGTGAGCGCCAATAAAAACGCCATCAAAATTATCGGACAGGAAACCGACCAGTACGCTCAGGGATACTTCGTATACGACTCCAAGAAGGCCGGTTCGGTAACCGTCTCGCACCTGCGCTTCGGCAAGGATCCCATTACCGCCACTTACCTGGTGGAAAAGGCCAACTTTATCGCGGTGCACCACCACAATTTCCTGGAAAAATTCGATCTTCTGGAGAACGCCGATCCCGGTGCTGTTTTTCTGCTGAACTCCCCGGTTGGGGCCAAGGATATCTGGCAGCAACTGCCCGCTCCCGCCCGTCGCCAGATCGTTGCCAAAAAACTCAAATTCTATCTGATCGACGCGTATGAGGTTGCCAAGCAGGAGGGCATGGGACGGCGCATCAACACCATCATGCAGACCTGCTTCTTCGCAATCTCCGGCATTTTGCCGCGCGAGGAAGCCATTCGCCACATCAAAAACGCCATCAAAAAAACCTATGGCAAAAAAGGCGAAGAGCTCATTAAAAAGAACTTTGCCGTGGTGGATGCCACCCTCTCTCACCTGAAAGAGGTCGATTATCCTCTGGACGGCACCAATATCGGAGAACTGCCCAATCCTATTTCCCCGGCCGCTCCGGAATTCG
>JAGRBF010000335.1 GCA_020434205.1 Calditrichota bacterium
ACCTACCAGCGTATGATCACCCCCGGAAAAGGCGATTACGGATATGGGCTATACAATCGGGAAATCGAGGTCGGAGGGCGCAAACTGAGGCAAATTTCCCACGGCGGCTCCATTAACGGATTCAAAACTGATCTGCGGCATTTGGAGCAGGATGATTATGTGCTGATTGCCCTGGACAACACCGAAGGCCGCCAACTTTTTAATATGTTGGACGGTCTGACCGCCCTGCTTTACGGTGCCGAGCCTCCCATTGCCAAACGGCCCATTTCGCGCGAGATTTACCAGGCAATTGATCAAATGGGCCTGTCCGCAGCCATTGCCCATTATCGCAAGCTGCGGGCGGACCAAACGGACCAATATGACTTCGCCGGCCCGGAGCTTAACAACCTGGGATATGCATTGCTCAGGGAGGATCGGGATGAGGCAGCTCTGGCTGTTTTTGCCCTGAACATTGAAATGTACCCTGAGGCCGCCAATCCCTACGACAGCTATGGGGAGGCCTTAGCCAAGGTGGGCCGCACGGCGGAAGCTATCGCCAACTACCGGAAGTCTCTGGAGTTGAACCCGCAAAACCGAAATGCGGTAGAGCGTTTGAACCAACTGGGGGTGGAGATTTCCCCCGCTTCCGATCCCTTACCCCAGTAGTCTGTCAAGAGGTCCCAACCAGACCAAGCATAATTGACGCTCCACCAGGGGGTATTGACAATAAAAAAAAGGCAGCCCCGGGGCTGCCTTTTTTTGTTGATACGCTTTCGGATGGGAAGATACTTTTCAGCCGCCGTATTCTTCCTCGTAATCTGCCATGGCTGACTGAATCACCTTGTAGGCTTTTTCCGCCCCGTACTGCTCATCGATAAAAATCTGGGTAGCATCCTCACCGGGAATCAGCTTGTAAGTGCTGAAATAATGATACAAACGTTCGGTGATTACCCCGGGCAGGTCGCTGATATCGCGGGCTTCTCCCCAGTAGTTGTCGTTTTGAAGGACGGCGATAATTTTGTCGTCCGCTTCCCCTCGGTCGATCATCTGCAGCCCCCCAACCACCCGGGCATTGAGAATAACCTCGGCGCGATTGATGGGGCGCTCGCTGATCACGCAAATATCCAAAGGGTCGCCGTCTCCCCGCTCGGCCCGTGGCGCCATAGCCCCGACTCTCCGCCCGCAATAAGTGCGGGGAATAAAGCCGTACAGGGCCGGTGGCATGGAAGAACTGCGCTGGGGGCGATCCACCCGCATGTACCCGGTCGATTTATCCACTTCGTATTTGATGGTGTCAAAGGGGGTAATTTCGATATAGGCATGCACCAGTTTCGGGGGATCCTCCCCTATTTCCAGTCCGTGCCAGGGATGGGGTCGCCAACGATAGAAGGGAGCCGGGAAAGACATGTTTTTATCCTCTGGGGTTTCGGGTTGTCGTCGTTTGATGTATCAATTGTCCAGGGCGTGTTGACCATCATCTAAATTTTTCAATTATCAACGGCCCTGGTTTTGTTATCGGGACATTTGCGTTCCGGTTGAGCCCAATATAGGTCCGGAGATACAATCCAAGGTGATTTTGTGAAAAATTTCCGTAATCGTTTTTTTGACGACACCCGGCTGTAGCAATTCTTTAACATGGGGGTTGGTTTAATCGGTTATAACGGGAAATATTGGGAGAATCCGGAAAGAATGCAATACGGAAGTCCGGGAAAGCTCAATCTCAGGGACAAGGTCAGGATTTTTCAAAATGGCAGGATGCCAGGGTTGGCAGGAATTCGGGCATCGTCATCCCGGCAAATACCTTCCGGGATGACCGACAACTTCTGCGATCATTCCAGTGGCGCGTCAAACGTGTTTGGTTTGGTTGGGGCCACTTGACCGTCACCCCGGTCCCGGCCTAAAACCCCGGCCTAAAACCTGCCGGGGCAGGCTACCCGGGATGACGGATCCGGGCTCCGGATTAGCAGGACAGAGGCTCTGGACTCAGGCTTTCGCCGGATTGACAACACCATTTTGAGTCCTTTCAACGAGCCATACCACATTTGACACCCCTAATCCTAACGCAGGGAAAACAGAACAATAAACAGGGCGCTGATAACCGCCAGGGAGATATTACGTCGCAGGTTTTT
>JAGRBF010000033.1 GCA_020434205.1 Calditrichota bacterium
TCATCGAAGAGCTGACCGACCTGGTGGAAGAAGCGGTGCTGAGCGAATTTCGCCGTCTCACCGATCGCGGTGGGGTGTTGGGGGCTATGGAAACCATGTATCAACGCAACAAGATTCAGGAAGAATCCCTGCATTACGAATCCCTGAAGCATTCCGGCGAATTGCCCATTATCGGGGTGAACACGTTTCTGAGCAAGGAAGGGTCTCCCCAGCAGATGCCGCGGGAGGTGATTCGTTCCGGTGAGGACGAAAAACGGCTGCAGATCGAAGCGGTAGAAGCCTTTCGGGAGCGCAATAAGGCGGTTTCCGGCCTGGCCCTGGAGGCCCTTCAGCAGGCTGCGGTTCGCAACGAAAATGTCTTTGAGCAATTGATGGCCGTGTGCAAGGTGGCCTCCCTGGGGCAGATCTCCGAGGCACTTTACCAGGTCGGGGGCCAGTACCGCCGCAACATGTAGCGGTCGGTCGGGTTTATCCCTGACGGTTCAGGGTTAAGGTGGATTTGGGGGTGCCCTGGTTGCGCAAGTCGTCCTCGGCCCGGCAGTCCGGCAAAAAGATCAGAAAAATGAAGCGCAGTCCGGCGTAGGCACCGGTGATGATCCCGAACAGCAGAATGCCGTTGAAGGAAGGTTTCAGCAGCACATTCACCAGGGCGCCGAGCAGCATACCGGGCACCATTCCCAGCAAAGCGATGAGAACAACCTCGCTGTAGCGCCAGCTTGCATCGTAGAAAATGGCCGTTAGTAAAGCCAGGCCAAGCATTATTACCGCGGTGATAAACAGGGTGGTCAACATTTTTCCTCCATGGCTAACCCTGTACAGAACCCTTGCGCCAATCCGTTTTTTGCGGTGGGACGGCGGTCAGGGCTTTCGGTTTACAAATGATCCGTCTTCAATATCAGAGAAATTTTCCTGCCCCATTTTCTCAACAAAAAGAACTCCGGGAAATTACGGGGGCGTTGTGGCATTGCCAATGCAGATCCGTATCAAGTTTGCTAAACGGATGAACAATCTGAAGACGTCGGGCCGTTTATCCTCCATGACCCACCATCCGAATTTTTCTCCCTGAAAAACCCCGGGCAGGCGTCCCGCATCCCAGTTTTAAAATGCCGGGCCATTGGTGGCAGCAGGCACCTCCTCCTATTGGAGGATAAGTCAAATTATGGGTAAGCTGATTTTCCCCTAAGTTAAATATTTTTAATCTTCAACCGCGCCAAGGCCGTCTTAAAAGGGGAACTCTGTCGTCCTTTTTTTCTTTTTCTGATCGCATTTTTGTGACACCGCGCCCAACCCTGGCCTGAATCCGGTGTTAACTAAAAAGAGCTTTCCTTGCGGGCTGCAATTTCGGAGAGCTGGTTCGAGGTACCATGAGGATAGGTGGAATATGCCAGGGTTCAGGCTCTGGGGTGTCGTAGGAATCAGACAGACACTCTCGGTGTTGTGTTTGTCGACTTTCCTTTTTGGGCAACCCCTGGAAATCAGTTTCGACCACTATGGTGTTCAGGATGGGCTTTCCCAGAGCACCGTGTATGACGTCCTGTGCGACAGCCGCGGGTTGATGTGGTTTGCTACTCAGGACGGCCTCAATCGCTTCGACGGTTATCGCTTCCGCACTTATCGCTTCGACAAAAACGACTCTACCTCACTGCTTTCCAACTGGGTGGAAACCCTCTACGAGGACAAAAACGGCCTGTGGATCGGAAGTCGCGGGGGTTTGAATCGCTACGACCGTGAAAAAGACAATTTCATCCGTTATACGCCGGACCCGGACGACAGCACCTCCTTAAACGACCAACATGTGTATCGCCTCTGCGGGGATGGGGATGGCTATTTATGGGTTGGAACGGTGAAAGGCGGGGTTAATCGCCTCGATCCGAAGACCGGCGTCTTTACTCACCTCACCAACGACCCCGGAAATCCCGGAAGTTTGTCTCATAAAATGGTTACCGCATATTTGCGGGATAGCCGGGGTCGCATGTGGGTGGGCACCTATCTGGGGCTAAACCTTTGGGATCCGGCTACCGGGGAATTCAAACATTTTATCCCCAATCCCGAGGAACCGCGTTCCCCGGCAAACCGCATACGGGGTATCGCCGAGGACAGCGCCGGGGTTTTTTGGATGGCTACCCTGGGGGGGCTGGTGCGCTTCGATCCGGAATCCGGTGATTTTCGGGTCCGTCCCGCTAATCCCGAAAATCCGGCCGAATTGGCCAGCGACCTGCTGGTGGATGCCATGATGGATCCCTGGGGACGGGTGTGGCTGGCCAGTTACGACTCCGGAGTGGAGCTTTTGGATCCCCTTACCGGCAAAATCGAACATTTGCGCAACAATATCGCCAATCCCAAAAGCCTCACCGCGGACGGCATTCGCAGCCTTTACCAGGATTCGCACGGCAACATCTGGTTGGGGACCGGCGGCGGGGGCGTCAATAAGTTCAGCCCGGTTAAACAAAAATTCCTGCACCTGCGCAAGGACCTGACCAAAAGCGATTTCCTCAGCGACAACAAGATTGTCGGGATCAACATCGACGGGGACGATTACCTGATGGTGGGGACCTACAACGGGGGATTAAACCTGTCCCGGGTTCCGCCTTATGGACAAGGTTATCCCTTTCGCTGTTTTTCCACTCAGGCAGAGCGCCCTGAGGAGCGCCTATCCAGCAATTCGGTAGGGGGCGCGGTGCGGGACGACCGCGGGCAAATTTGGGTGTCTACCCTGGACGGGCTCAATAAACTGGTTTTTGAAGACCCGGACCGTCCCCTGGAAAGCCCTTACCGGGTCGAGGTGTTTCGGCCGGATCCGAAAAATCCGTTCAGCCTCATTCACCAGCGGGTTACCCGGGTGGCGCTTACCCCATCGGGATTGTTGTTGGTGGGCACCTATCGCGGGCTTAGCTTATACGATCCCCGCACCGGGCGTTTCCACAATTACACCACCTCCCGGGAAGACGATGGTCTGCAAAACCAGAGTATCCAGAGTATTTTGGTGGAAAGCGATTCGGTGGTTTGGCTGGGCAGTATGGAAGGTTTTCAAAAGATGCATCTGAGGGTGGACGAGACCGGGGACCCGCAGGCGACTTTCCAAAATTATCAGAGCGTCCCGGGGGTTCCGACTTCCATCAACCGGAGCATTATTACCGCCATTACCCCGCTGAAGGGGGGAGAACTGGCGATTGGAACCCACGACGACGGTCTTTATTTTTTCAACCCGGAAAAGAACAGCTTTTATCCTCTCAACAACAATCTGGCTTTGCCGGGATTAACCATCAACGGGGTGCTGGCCGATTCGGCGGAAGAGTTGTGGATCGCCACCAACCGGGGCCTGGCCCATCTGCCGGCGGACAGCAGCGAATTTCGGGTCTACGACAGCAATGACGGACTGCAAAGCAACGAGTTTAATGCTTCCGCCTTTGCCATCTCGCGGGACGGCACCATGTTCTTCGGGGGAATCAACGGCATTACGGTTTTTAACCCCGGGAATCTTCCCGTTAACCGCACCCCGCCGCGGGTGATGATTACCGGCCTGCAGCGGCTGGATGAAGCCCTGCAGTTGGACAAGCAGGTTAGTGAAATCGATCGGATCGTTTTGGAACCGGACCAGAACTTCCTCACCTTTGAATTTGCGGCTCTGGATTACACCGCCCCCGCCAAAAATGAATACGCTTACCGGCTGGAAGGGGTGGACAAAGGCTGGGTGCGTCCTAAAGACCGCCGCAGCGCCACTTATACCGACCTGGATCCCGGCACCTATCGCTTTCGGGTGCGGGCCACCAATAATGACGGTTTTTGGAGCGAGCAGGATGCGGTGCTTACCATTACCATCAAACCCCCGTTCTGGGGAACCTGGTGGTTTCGCAGTCTGATTGTTCTGGCCCTGGTTTATCTGATCTGGCGCGGGGTTTCTTACTGGCTGCGCCGGGTTCAGATCTATCAGGAACGCCTGGAGAAAAAGGTCTGGGACCGCACCCAGCAGTTGGTCCGGGAAAAGGAAAAAGTCCAGAAGATCAACGATGAGTTGGAAGAGCTTTCCCTGGTTGCTTCGGCCACCAGCAACGCGGTACTAATTTCGGACGGGGATGGGGTGGTCCAGTGGGTCAACCAGGCTTTCCGGGATTTGTTCGGCTACGATCTGGAAGGCTTGCACCAGAACGGTCGCAATACTCTGGAAGATGCCCACCCCCACCCGGAACTGGCCAACATCGTCCGGCGGGTGCGGGAAAGCGGTGAGCCCATGGTTTTTGAAGGCCGGGTGCCGACCCGCTTCGGAAGCGAAATCTGGATCAGCTCTACCCTGTCCCCGATTGTGGACCAGCACAGTGGGCACATTCGCAAAATTGTGGTGGTGGATACCGACATCACCGCCATGAAAAACGTCGAGGCGGAACGCGAAGCGGGGCGTGCCGAGCTGGAACGGCGGGTTGCGGAACGCACCGGCGAACTCTCGGAAATGGTGAGCATGCTTTACCAGCAGATCCGGGAGCGCAAGGGCGCCGAGCAGGAGCTGGCCGCCCAGAAGGAACGCCTGATGGTTACCCTGGGCGCCATTGCCGACGGGGTTATTTCCACCGATCTGGACGGCAACGTGATTCTGGTAAACCGCGCCGCGGAAAAGCTCCTGGGGTTACGGCATGTGCAATTGGCGGGAAGACCCATCGAAATGGTTTTTATGACCCGTGAGGAAGAAGGTCGCCAGATGCTGACCAATCCGGTAACCCGGGTTTTGGAAACCGGCAACATTTATCGCCCCGCCGAACCCTGCGTGCTGCTGCTGGAAAACAACGAGGAACGCCTGATCACCAACAACAGCGCCCCCATTTACGATTACAACGGGGATTTGATCGGTGCGGTGCTGATTTTTCAGGACGTCTCCGAGAAACGCCGCCTGGAGGAAGAGCGGATCCGGGTGTCCAAGCTGGAATCTCTTTCCTTGCTGGCCGAAAGCGTTGCCCACGATTTCAACAACCTGCTCACCGGTATTCAGGGCAACGCCGAATTTGCCGGCCTGTTCGCGGAAAAAAATACCCAGATGGAGACCTACCTGAGCACCATTCTGCGAGCCTGCTTCCAGGCCCAGGCCCTCACCAAACAACTGCAAACCTATGCGCGCGGCAGTAAACCCTTCAAAACGGTGGTTAATATCGGGGCCCTGGTGCAGCAGTCCATGAAGCTGTTCCTGACCGGCAGCAAAGTGCGCGGGGAGCTGCAACTCAGCGAAGATCTCTGGAATACCGAAGCGGACAGCGGGGAGATCAGCCAGGTGTTCAACAATCTGGTGGTCAACGCCACCCAGGCCATGCACCAGGGCGGGGTGTTGGCGGTTTACGGGGAAAATGTGGTCCTGGAAAACCAGTCCTTTTTGCCCGACGGCCGCTACCTGCGGTTGACCTTCAGGGATCAGGGAATCGGCATTCCCCCGGAAAATCTCGGCAAAATTTTCGATCCCCATTTCACCACCAAACGCAAGGGCAGCGGGCTGGGATTAGCCACCTCTTACACCATTGTCAAAAATCACGACGGGGCCATCGACGTTACCTCCGAGGTGGGCAAAGGCACTACCTTCGTTATCCACCTGCCCGCCACGAATAAGGAAATCGTTCAGGACGAAATCATCCCGGAGAATCTGGAGCCCGGCAACGGCCGAATTTTGGTGATGGAAGATGATGACGACGTTCGCAACGTTTTGCGGGATATCCTGGACGGCTCCGGTTACCGGGTGGATCTGGCCGAGCACGGAGAGCAGGCCCTGGCCATCTTCGATGACGCCCACCGGGTCAAAGACCCTTTTAGCGCGGTGATTATGGACCTGACCATCCCGGGCGGCATGGGGGGGCTGGAATTGATGGGCAAACTGCGCGACCGCAAACCGGACGTCAAAACCATTCTGATCAGCGGGCATTCCACCGATCGCCTGATCGGGGAATTCGGCGAGGCCGGATTTAATGGTTTTATCACCAAACCCTTTCAGGTTGAGGTGATCAAAAAAGTGCTGACCCTGGTGTTGAATGAGAGCAACGGTGGGTTAAACATCAACGGACAACGATTCTCCCGCGGCAAGCGGCGTTCTCCTGAAGAAGGGGAAAACGGCCTCCCCCATCTACCTTTGTAATCGGGCCTCAGTGCACCACCCCGCAAACCCGCCAGGGTTTGCCGTCCTCTCCCCGTAAATGAAACCAGGCCGCCCGCGGGGCTTCCTGTTCATCTTCCCAAACGGTGATCCGGAGCTTAAGATACTGCCGGGCTTTTTCGAACATTTCCGCCCGGAGGGGAATCTCAAAAAGGGGCCCTTGTTGGGCGGAAAAAGAGGTGTCCGGGACCACCCGATGGTCGCCATCGTCGAGGAAGGAAACCTGATAGCGAATCTCCCCGGTTCCGGATTGATAGACTTTCCCGAGGTCGGTTATCCGAATGGCATTGCCGGAAAACCCGGTCCATTCCAGGGGGGAAACCCGGCGGAAAAAGCAGTCGATCACCTTCTGACGACGCTGCCAGAGGGTTTCGATCATGTATTCTTCCGCGGCGGGGTGGGGATATTGGGCCCCTTCCACCAGAACCCGCAGATGGTCCCGGCTGAGGGATGCCACAATTTTGGCCGCCCAGTAATTGTCGTCGTCCAGGGCATTGCGGATGGGGGCAAAGGGATAGTTCTCCCGCCATTCCGCCGGTTCGAATTTTTCGGCCTCGAAGGGACCCACGGAAGGCCAGGGCTGGTAGGGGATAGATTCCCAGGGGCGGATGTAGAGGCCCAGGGTGGTGAGGTTAACCATCAGATCGGTAAAACTGAAAATGTGCATATAACCGTTCCACAGCCGGTCGAATTTGGCCCCGCGACCCCCGAAAGCTCCCCCGAAATCGACCAGATAATGGCGAATGTGGCCCTCACCCGGCAGGCCCTGATAGACATCCAGGGAATTGTCGATGCGAATGTCGGTCTGGTTGGCAAAAGCGCCGAAAACCCGCAGGGCGCGGAGAATGCGCAGGCGCTGGTGGGGGAACCGATCGTTGCGGTCGCCCTTGCGCACCCCGGTATCGGCCATGGGACCCAGATATAGGCCGTCCAGGAGCAGGCTGGCGGTCGCCCGGTAAAGCCCGTTGCTGGGCGGCGCTACCGCATCGAAGACCAGTTGAATTTCCTCCTGGGTAATGTCCGCGGTGGAATCCCGGGGCACCTCCGCAGAATTGAAATAAATGGTGTAATCTTCGGGGACGTTGTAGCCAAAACCCCAAAAGAGGCGGTTGGCCACGAAGGCGGTGGTGGTTTCCAGACCCGGCCATTCCCTGGGGTCAAACTTGACGAGATAAAGCTGATCCCGGCTGTCGGCAATTACAAAACCGGGACTGTTGCCGCGGTGTTTGGCGCGCACCACCCGCAGCGGGGGGACGGGAGGGCCGATCCGGGCCGGGCCCAACAGTAAGTCCTCCGGGCTGAGGTGGGAATACCCCAGGCGGGGGGTATACCAGGAAGAGCGCGGCACCTGGTCCAGGGCGTTGACGTCCAGGGCCCGCTTCTTGCGGGAGAAGGTGAGCAGACGGGTAGCCGGTTTTTTAACCAGGACCTTGGCGTAATAATCCATACGGACATAACGAGTGGCCTCCGGGACGGGAACGGGGCGCCGGTCGTCCAGGTCGCGCACCACCGGGCGATCCGCAAAACGAAGGCTTTGGCTGCAGGCGCTCGCCAGGAGGAGCAAAATGGCCAGGATCCGGATTTGTAAGCGAAAATGAAACATTTCAGTTGATGGTTGATTCATGATTACATGGCTACAGGGTTACATGGCTACAGGGTTATTCGGCTTCGCCGAATGGTGGAATGTGGTTAAAAACCAATCCACTCAACTCCTCTACTACCCAACCACCACACGCCGACACCCCGACACCCCCACACCACCATACCTTCTCTTAATGCCAATCCCCGCGGTCCCGGTAACGGGAGGACCAGCCCACCGCCAGTTTGGCGTAAATTCCTTCCGAACCATAGGACAGGTAGGCCCGGGCGATTTCCGCATAACGGGTCTGAAAGGCCAGCCCCAAACCCACTGCCCAGGGCGATTTCCGCCAGTCAAAATCTGTTAATTGTCGGGCTACCCCCACCCGGTCGTAAAACAACTGACCCTGAAGAATGGGGGTAAGCGGCCATTGGTATTCCAGGGAAGAAGTGACCATGTAGCGGTCGCTGCGCAGCAGGGCTTTGCGGTCCACCCCGCGGAAGGACTGGTGCCGGGGGAAGTCCGTAATGGCAATGGGCGGTCCGGAGCCCAGCGGTTCCACCATGTCGAATATCAGACGGGGGATCACAAAACGGTTGTTGTGCAGAATGGCCTTGAAAAGGGAAATATCCGCGCCGGCCCGCACCAGATCCCGCCCGCCGCCGTCGCTATCGAAGGCCAAACCGCTGTAAAAAACCCCGCGAAATCCGCCGGTGGCCAGCTGCAGCTCCTCGCGGGTGTCGATCTCCAGGCTCAGTTCCGGATAGATTTGACTGTTGGTGGCGCCCACCCCGGGCAGGCTGCCGGCCTC
>JAGRBF010000336.1 GCA_020434205.1 Calditrichota bacterium
TAAATACTACGTGGGCTGTTTGCTGAAAGTTTCAGAAAAAAATGGTCCTTTTCCCTTTTCGAATTATCGGGTTTTGTTTCGACTTCTTTAGCCTTTTGTAAACCTAATTGTCAGGATGTTCGGGTTGGCCCGGATGTCCCTAAACATTGGAGGAACCGTATGACATAACTGGCGATTCGCTGTTTCAGGTAACTGCTGAATCTAATTAACCGTATTTGGAGACAGAGAAATGAGTAGAAGACTACTGTTCTTAACAGTGTTGTTATCCATGCTACCCGTCATCTTGCTGGGGCAGTCCTCAGGTAAGCTGGTCGGCGTGGTAACGGACCAAAAAACCGGGGAACCTCTCCCGGGTGTTAACGTCAGCCTCGATGGAACCACCTTTGGTGCGGCCACCGACGTAGACGGGTATTACGTAATTCTCAACGTTCCGGTAGGCACCTATACCATCCGTGCCAACTTTATCGGATACGCCGAACAGGCCTTTTCCGGGGTGCGTGTGTCCGCATCGACCACCACGGAAATCAACTTCAGCCTTTCCGAAGCAGTAATCGAAGGGGAAACGGTTGTGGTTACGGCCACCAAGCCTCTGGTAGAGAAAAACACCACCTCCAGCGTGAGCCTGGTGACCTCTGCCGAACTGGAAAGCATCCCGGTTCGCGGCTTTAATCAGGTTATCGCCCTTCAGAACAGCGTTGTTGTCCAGGATGACGAAGTTTACATCCGCGGCGGCCGTAGCGACGAAGTCGGTTATTACCTGGACGGCGCCTCCTCCACCAGCCCGATCAGCAATACCCAAACGGTTCACATTATCCAGGAAGCTGTCGAGGAATTCCAGGTAATGGCCGGTGGTTACAACGCTGAATTCGGAAACGCCAACGCCGGTATCATTCGTACCGAGCTGCGCACCGGTGGATCTCAGTATAAGGCTTCTATCGACTTCCAGACCGACAAATTTGCCGGCGAAGGCGAGCAGTTCCTCAACACCTACAGCTATCGTCATCACACCGGTGTGGCTACCCTTAGCGGACCGCTTTTCTCCAATAAGATCCGCTTCTTCGTAGCCGGCGAGAACACCGACCAGGGCGACCGTCAGGTTCGCTTCAGCGAAGGTTTCTCCTTTACCGGTTTGGAAGACTCCAACCCGCAGAACCCCAACGTGACCAATCACGAACCTGACATCATCGATCTCAAATACCCGGCCGGGTTTACTCCCCAGAACGGTTTCGAGCGCTGGGCCGCCAATGGTACCCTGCTGTTCGACTATCAGCCGATCAGCCTGCGTTTGAGCGGTGTTTACAAAAACGAAACCACCGATTACTCCGGCGGTAGCCAGGGTCTGAACACCCCCATGCTGAACATTCTCAACGATCGTTATATGTATGACGAAGACGAGAGTTTGTTGCTGGGCCTGAAACTGACCCACGTGCTGTCCCCCAAAACCCTGTATTCGGTTCGTTTTAACCTGTACAACCGTCGCCTGGAGCGCTTCGACAGCTACTTCGGCAACGATTGGGCTTTGTGGTATGACCGCGCCGCGGTTGCCGCTCACACCGACAGCGCCGTTGTTTACCGGACCCGCTGGAATCCCGAATACGACTATCGCATCAACGGTATCCCGATGAGCCGCAATGGCGATCCCTCGGCCACTTACCGTCTGCAAAAAGAGCAGTATCTCGGCGGTGCTTTCGACTTTACCAGCCAGGTAGGTCGTCACCACGAATTGAAAGTCGGTCTGGACGCCCGTCAATACACCATGCGCCGCATCGCCCTCCTCGCTTCTGCCGTGAACGTTCTGGGTGAAGATTTTCCGGATGCTGAGCGTTTTGATCCCAGCCTGCTCAACGCCGAAGAGCGCAATACCTTTGCCCGTTCTGCCAGGGTTGCCAATTACGGGTACGATTTCTTTGGCAACGAACTGGATGACGGTTTCGACGGGGCCCGCAAGCCGATTATGGCTTCCGCCTACTTCCAGGACAAAGTCGAATACAACGACCTGATCGTAAACTTCGGTCTGCGCTACGACTATTTCGATACCGACGATTATACCCTGAAGAACCCCACCTCGCCGCTGCGCGACGGCAACGACTTTATTCTGGAATCCGAATGGAAAGAAGTTGATCCCTTCCAGCAAGTCAGCCCCCGTCTGGGATTCTCCTTCCCGGTTAGCGAAAAAACGGTCTTCTATCTGCAGTATGGTAAATTTATCCAGATGACCGAACTCAACAATATTTACTTCGGTGGACAAGACCTTTCCCGCCAGATCGTGGTTGCCGGTAACTTCTTTGCCAACCCGATCGGTTTTGGTCTGGAACCCACCCGTACCACCGCTTATGAAATCGGTTTCCGTCAGCAGCTTTCCGATGTTGCCGCAATGGACGTCGCCGGTTTCTACCGCAACGTAATCGGCCAGATTCAGGTTGGCGTTCAGGATACCGATCCTACTTCCGGTATCTCCCAATTCGCCATTCTGCAAAACGGCGACTTTGCTACTACCAAAGGTCTGGATCTGAAACTGACCATGCGCCGCACCAATCGTCTGCAGGCTCAGTTCAACTATACCTACTCCAACGCTGAAGGTACCGGCTCCAACGAGACCTCCTACCGCAGCGCTGTTGATCGCAATACGGCCACCCCGACCACGGTTAACCCGCTGGACTTCAACCAAACCCATACCGGCGCCATTAATCTGGACTACCGTTATGGCAAAAACGACGGCGGCAGCATTCTTAAAAATGCCGGTGCCAACGTTCTGTTGACCTTCTCCAGTGGTCACGCTTACACCGCAGCCAACCCGCTGCAAGGCGGCCAGGCAGATCCTTACACCGCTGGTGTCGGCTACATGAGCGATACCCGTTCCCGTCAGGCTCTGGAAGCTTTGGGTGCCTCTACCACGCCCTGGAACTTCATCACCGACCTGCGTCTGGACAAATCCTTTGACCTGACCAGCCGGTTGAACGCCCAGATTTACATGCGTGTCACCAATCTGTTCAACGCCAAAAACGTATTGAACGTCTATCAAGCCACCGGATCTGCAACGGATGACGGTTTCATCAACGACAGAACCCGTTCCGAAACGACCATCAGCGCCAACGGCGGCCAGCAGTACATCGATCTGTACAATGCTCTGAACACCGTCAACGGTCAGTCTTACTGGGATAATCTCGGGCTGCAGCTTTACGGGCATCCCCGCCAGATTTTCTTCGGTCTTAAGTTGAGCTACTAAACGGGTGCGCTTAGATAAAAAGCAAGGAGTTTCAAATGACTCATAGGTTGTTATATCTTTTGATGGCGGTTATGTGGCTAGTTCTCAGCGCAGCCGTCTTCGCCAGAGGGCCGGTAGACCGGCAGCTGGCCAAAAACGGATCGCAGGACAAGTTCTTTGCGACCCTCAGCAACATCCAGAATATGAACTACTGGGTTGCCGCCGACGGTCGAATCGGCCAAAACCCCAACACCGGCGATACCGGTGGTTTCTATCCCCGCGGGACCGGTGGTGTGGTTTACGCCGAAGGTCTGGTTTGGGGTGGTTACGTTCAGGATGCCAATCCCGACCTGCGCGTCGGTGGTGCAACCTACGTTGTCGGTACCGATGTCGGTTGGATCCAAACCCCCGGTACTTACTTCGGCGACGACAGCACCAACGCGGTGCCCGTTTCGCAGAGTGATCCGGATGCCCGTATCTACCGGATTCGTCGGGATTATGCGGATCTGGAAGCCGGGGATCCCGGTTTGCGTCGCGACGCTGCCGAACATCTCAGCCTGGACGTTGCAGACGTTACGGACAGCGATGTTCAGTTCTTCATCGATCAGTATGAGCAGGATTGGTCCGAATGGCCGATTGAGCACGGAGCTCCCTTTTACGATTCCAACGGAAACGGCGTTTATGAGCCGGGTAATTGGTTTGACGTAAACGGAGACGGTGTTCAGCAGTTTACCGAAATCGAAGCACCCGGTTTGGCCGGCGCTGATCAGGTGATTTATTTTGTGGCCAACGATATGAACAGTGGCCGCACCACCGCCCTCTACGGTTCCCGTCCCATCGGTCTGGAACTGCAGGTGACCATCTGGGGCTACAACCAGCCCGGTGCCACCCTGGGCCAGATGATGTTCAAGCGTTTCCGCTTCATCAACAAGTCCGGTTATGCCGTAGACTCCATGTTCGTATCCCAGTGGGTGGATCCCGACGTTGGTCAGTACACCGACGACCTCGCCGGTGTTGACGTCGATCGCTCCCTCGGATTCGGTTACAGCGGTTTCCTCACCGACATCGCTTACGACGAATTCGGTCTGCCCCCGGCAGCGGTCGGTTTCGACTTCTTCCAGGGCCCGATTGTCGACGGTGAACCTGGTGACACCGCTATTTTCGATTTCACCAAAGTTGGTGGAAAGAAAAACCTGCCGGCCAGCTCCTTTATCTTCTTCGCCGCAGGCTCCCCGATCAGCGACCCCCCGTTGGGAAATCCCGATGGAACGCTGGAATGGTATAACATGTTGAATGGTTTTACCCCGACCACCGACCTGGAAAACCCGACCCCCTACATCGTGGGCGCCGGTCCTCAGGCTGGTCAGGAAACCAAATTCCCCCTCTCCGGAGATCCTTTCCGCCAGACCGGGGACATCGATGCCTTTGGGGCTAACTTCCCTCCCGGCGACCGTCGTATCGCCATCAACTCCGGGCCCTTTACTCTGGCCAATGGCGACACTCAGGAAGTGGTTGTAGGTGTTGTTGGCGGTATTGTTGACGCCGATGGTGGCAATAACCGCAATGCCGTTGAGCAAATGAAGTTGAATTCGGATTTCGCTCAGGCCCTTTATGATGGTTTCTTCCAGGGTATTCCCACTCCCCCGCCGGCTCCTTCCGTTGATGTAACGGTTTTGGAAGATGCCGTTGTTCTGAATTGGGGTGGCAATCCTACTTCTGTCGCTGCTGTCGAAGCCAATGATCCCCTTCTCGGGTTCAATTTCGAAGGTTACAACGTTTATCAGTTGCCCAGCCAGACCGCTACGTCCAAGTCTCAGGCCACCAAAATTGTGACCTACGACCTGAATAACTTCGTAACCACCATCCGCGGCACGCAGTTCGTAGCCGAGTTTGGCGACATTCTCGAAGTGCCCATTCAGCAAGGTTTCGACACCGGTATCAAACGCTATTTCACGGTTGAAAAAGACTACATCAACGACCGTCCCCTGCGTGAAGGTACCACCTATTACTTCGCGGTAACCGCTTACAACTTTACCTCGGATATCCGTTTCTCCGAACCCAGTCTGGAAAGCGGTATCCAACCGATTACCGTTATTCCTCAGGATGCCAAACCGGGCACTCGCATTACGGCTGCCCCTGGCGATGAGGTGGACGTAACCAAAGCTTCGGGAACCAGCGACGGTGTGGTTCAGGTAACGGTAATCGATCCCGGTGCGGTAACCGGCGACGATTATGAAATTTTCTTTGCCAACTTTGAAGAAGGCGGAGAAACCAAATTCGGTTGGAACGTGCGCAATACCACCACCGGTGAGGTGTTGGTGGCCAATCAAGCCGAAGCCTCCACTTTGGATGAGTCCGATACCCAGCCGATCTTCGACGGTCTGCAGGTTAAAGTTACCGGGCCCGCTCTGAACTTCAAGTCCTTTCAGGTTGTTCAAAATGGCGGTGGTGCTTTGAATCCTCCGGATATGGGCGCCTTTGCCTTTAACGGCAACGGATTCCCGCTGCTGGACGGCAGCGACCGTCCCGACGGTGCCCGTCAGCAAACCAACGGTTCTACCTGGGGTGTTCACACCGGTATGACCGCCGCCAACAACGGAACTTATTCTTACTTCGTAGAGCGTGTAACCCAGGGTGGAGCCCGTTGGTCTTCCATCATTCCTTACGACTGGGAAATCCGCTTTAACGGCGATGCCGATAACTTCGGTTACGAGCCCAATGCTTTTGTAACCGGTGGAACCCAGGGTGGAACCCTGATGTCCGTTCCTTTCGAAATCTGGCGAATCGGCAGCAACACGCCGGACGATCCGTCCGACGACGTGCGCCTGTTCCCCTACCTGATCGACTGGGATGGTGACGGCAGCTTTAACTTGGTTGCTGACCCCGATGTTGCTGACCACTCCGTTTCCGGGGCGGACAACGACCCGTACACCGACTGGATCTACTGGGTATTGCCGGAAGACGAATCGGCCGGTGAAAGTGGTTATCAGGCCCTGTTGAGCCAGATCCAGACCGAAGGCGACCTGTACGAATACCTGAGCGGTTCTCAGGGCGACGTCATGCGCCGTATGGTTCTGGTAAACTGGAACGGTGGTTCGATTAGCGATCCGTCCTTCCCCGCCAACGTCGATGCACTGATGCCGGAAGCCGGAACGGTTTTCCGCATTTTTTCGACCAAGCCGAACTCGGTTAACGACGTATTCACCTTCAAGGCTCCTGAAGTTCAGTCCAGCCAGGCCCTGGCCGAAGCTGAAGTTGAACGCATTAACGTGTTCCCGAATCCCTACTATGCCGGACACGAGAATGAAGGATCCCGCCTCACCCGTTACGTTACTTTCAACCACCTGCCGGCACGTGCGGACATCCGCATTTTTAACCTGGCTGGTGAGCAAGTCGTAATGCTTGAGCACAATTCCGATTCTCAGTTCGAACGCTGGGATTTGCGCAACGATGCTGGTCTGCCGGTTGCCAGTGGTATCTATATCGCCTATGTCGATATGCCGGACCTGAACAAGACCAAGACCCTGAAGCTGTTTGTTGTCCAACGCGCTGAAGTGCTGCAATTCTTCTAATAGGACTGTCTGATGATTGCAGAATTCTTTAGGGTTAAGTTCGAAACAATTAAGGAGCTTGTAATGAAAAGTCGTCAAATTATCGTAGCCCTGTTTGTCGCCGCTTTCGTGGCCATCTCAGCGCTACCGCCGGTTTTCGCCGGTGACCCTGCCCGTACGGGAACGGCTGGCGGCGTCCAGGTCCTGGTACCGGTCGGCGCTCGTGACCTTGGCATGGGCGGTGCTAACATTGCTTATACCAGCGGCCTCGAGGCTGCCTACTGGAACCCCGCTGGTCTGTCCATGCTGGATCGCCGTGCTTCGGCACAGTTCTCCACGATGCAAATGTTCAATGATATCCGCGTCAACTATGCGGGAATCGGTGTCCAGGCCGGACGCCTCGGAAACCTGGCTTTCACCTTCAAAGCTTTTGATTTTGGTGAAATCCCGGTAACCACCCTGGAAGATCCGGATGGCGAAAGCGGCGCGACCTTCTCGCCGGCCTTCGCTACCATCGGGCTTACCTATTCGAAAATGCTTACCGACGCCATCAGCTTTGGGGTAACCGGTAAAGTCGTTCACGAAGAGGCTCCCCGTGTTAAAGCCAGTGCTGCGGCCTTCGATATGGGTCTCCAGTATCGCGGTCTCGGTGGCGTTAACGGGTTGTCCGTTGGTCTTGCGGTGAAAAACATCGGAACCGACATGAAATACGACGGTTCCGCTCTGCTGGACGAAAACAATTTCACCGCCCCGGATATTCAATCCGATGAACTGCCGGCTTCCATCGAAATGGCCGTTGGTTATCGTTATAATATCAACGAGTCCAACAGCTTTATCGCCGCTGGTAACTTCCAGAACAACAACCTGGGCAACGACGTAATCCGCCTGGGTGGCGAATTTAACTACGGCGATTTTATCTTCCTGCGCGGTGGTTATCTCGCCGGTTCCGATATCGATTCCGATGCTCAGCTGTATCGTTATACCGCTGGCGTTGGTCTCAATCTGGATGTTAATGGAACCGCTCTGATGGTTGACTACGCATTCCGCGATTCTCAGTATTTTGACGGAAACCACCTCTTCTCCCTGACTCTCGGTTTCTAAGAACGCTGAAATCTGCCTTTTTAAGGCCGCTCCCGATTTCGGGGGCGGCCTTTTTTTATTATTCCCCTTCAAAAAAAGATCATCTGGAATCAATACTTGGGAGAAACAGCCTCCGCAGGGGGGTTGTTTCCGGAAGGCAAAAAATAAAAAGACGGGAACGCCGGGCCGCAAATGGCATTTGTTTTATGATAGCGGGTTAATTACCTTTCTGAGTTGGCTCAGGCAGGTTTACCGTTTGCAAATCCGGCTAATTTTCTGGTTATATGAAGGAGTAATAATGAAGTTTTTTGTTCTGGCGCTTTTTTCCCTGGGATTGTTATCAGGCCTTTTTTGCGATCTCCGGGCCGACAATTCTATCCGGATGTATCTGGATTACGCCCGTTTCCGCTACGATGACGAACAGACTTATCTGGAAATTTATTATTCGATCCATCGGCAAACGGCCGCGGCTACCGCCACTCAGGTCCCCCTCAAGTTTTATCTGAACGACACCAAAAGTGCCACCACCCTGGCCTCCTCCGAACTGGCTCTGACGATCGATAAGCAAAGTGCAGAAGGTATGCAGGGCAGCGTCATTAAAACCGTGCTCCCCCCCGGCGAATATCAGATTAAAATGGTGCGTATGGCCAGCGAGACGCAAACCCGGGTAGACTCCGTTCATTATTCCTTCAGCACCACCCCTTTTCAGAGCGAAAAAATCAAGCTCAGCGATCTTGAGCTGTGTTCCAATATTGCCCAACGCTCGGCCAAGAGCAGTAGCCTGTTTTTTAAAAACACCATGGAAGTTTACCCCAACCCCACCCACCTTTTCGGGCTCAACAATCCCAACGTTTTTTACTATATCGAGCTCTATAACATTCGTCCCGGAGCGGGGGAGAAGGACCTGGAAATTCAGGTGGCGGTTAAAGACGGGGAAGGCAATACCGTCGAGCAAAAAAGTTACAACCGAAATCGTCAGAATGAATCCCTGGTGGAAGTGGGTTCATTCAACGTGAGCGAATACCGCAGCGGTTTGTATACCCTGGTTTTCGCGGTCATTGATCACGGTAAGGATTATTCGGTGCTGAACATCAACAACTTTTACGTGCTGAATCCCGGCTCCATGCCCGCCGGAGAGGAGGAAATGCTGGCCGGTTTCCCCTCCAGCCGCTTTTTTACCATGGGGGGGGCAGATCTGGATCAGCGTTTTGCCCAGGCGCGCTTCGTCGCCACCCCGAGAGAGGTGGAAATTTATCGCTCCCTCGGAGAAATGGAGAGCAAGCGCATTTTTCTTTACAAATTCTGGTTCGAACGCGAAAAAGACCATCCCGGGCTTCAGACCGAATATTACAACCGTGCCGATTACGCCTCGGACGAATACGGCTATGCCGGCCGCGAGGGTTGGGAAACGGATATGGGACGGGTTTACATCATGTACGGGGAACCGGATCGGGTTATCGGGAGCGCCGCCAGTTTTGCGGATGAAAAACCCTATACCATCTGGGTTTATCACGATCTGGAAGGTGGGGTGCGCTTTTTGTTTATCGACGAAAGCGGGGTAAACGATTACCGACTGGTTTCCTCCGACCTGCGCGGGGAACTGCACGATCCGTCCTACGACGGTTACTTATACCTCCAGGGCGAGCGGTAGGGCAGGCAAAAGACTCTCAGAAAGTAGGTTGGGTTAGCGGAGCGTAACCCAACAGGTATCTTCGTCGGGTTGAAAAGCACAACCCGACCTACGCTTCTTTTACAAGGTATTTTGTCATTCCGGGCTTAACCCGGAATCCATCCTATGAAGTAGGTTGGGTTAGCGAAGCGTAACCCAACAGGTATCTTCGTCGGGTTGAAAAGCACAACCCGACCTACGCTTCTTTTACAAGGTATTTTGTCATCCCGGTCCCGTCCCGGAATCCATCCTATAAAGTAGGTTGGGTTAGCGGAGCGTAACCCAACAGCGATCGTTGTCGGGTTGAAGAACACAACCTGACCTACCCGGGTCAGGTAATCAGGCCCACCTTCTTGGCCCAATTGCGGAAGTCCCGCCGCTGGCCCATGGTCAGATTGTTGGGGATGTCGATTTCGATCCGCACATAATGATCCCCGGTACCCCCTTCGTGTTTCACCCCCATCCCCGGCAGTTTAAGGACCTTGCCGCTACTGGTTCCAGCGG
>JAGRBF010000337.1 GCA_020434205.1 Calditrichota bacterium
GAGGATTCGAACCTCCGGCCTCACCGTCCCGAACGGTGCGCGCTACCAGACTGCGCCACGCCCCGAACTGTATTGCAGGCGTCAAATATAGATTGGCCTGATGGGAAAATCAAGGGTAATGTTTTATCGTTCCCCCAGGAAATAGGCAATGGCCCCGCCGAGCAACATCAGCCCAAAGGCCGCGGCAATGGCCCCGCCAGCCGCCGGCAGCCCCGGCCAGATCGGATAAAGGGAGCCGATCACCAGCCCCAGAATAAAATACACGGTTTCCTTGGGGAAACGGGCCAGGCAGTATTCGATGAATTTGGCGAAACCGAGAATCCCGATGGAAACCCCCACCGCCACCACCCCCAGGGGCACCAGGTTAAATTCTTTGATCGCCTTGATCACGATTTTGTATTGCCCCAGCATCAGCATCACCAGGGAGCCGCTGATGCCCGGGACGATCATCGAGCCCCCGGCAAAAAAGCCGGCAATGGCCAGCATGGCCAGCCCGCCGGCGGTAATCTGATAGTTGAAGCTAAAATCCTCGGGCTTTTCCAGATGGCCGAAGAAATAGGTGAATCCCACGATCAGCAGCAAGCCCCCCAAAAAGGAGATCGCCGAGGTGGGGCACAGTTTCATATTATTATGGCTGCGAAAGACGGCGGGAATGGAGCCGGCGATGAGCCCGATAAAAAACATGTGGGTAAGGATCTTGTGGTATTCCAGGAGATAATCCATTACCCGGGCCAGGGACCCAATGGCGGTCAGAGACCCCAGCCCGATTATCGCCAGAAAAATAAAGTTGGATTTCAGGTTTTCGCGGTCGGTGAAAAAGTTGCTGATGGCGCCGATCAGCCGTTCGTAGATCCCCATTACCACGGCCATGGTGCCACCGGATACGCCGGGAATGATGTTGGCCACCCCAATCACCCCCCCCATCAAAAACAGCTTCAGGTATTCCATATTACAAGGTCCATCCTTCTTTTCCGATCAGTGGTACAAAACTCCGGTTGTAGTCCCCAAGTATATGCACCTGGTTGTTTTCTTTTGTGATGATAAGCAGCTTCTGCTGCGATTTTTCTCCCACGGGGATGATCATCCGTCCCGATTCTTTAAGCTGATTAAAGAGGTTCTCCGGCACCCCGGGAGAGGCGGCAGTCACGATGATGCGGTCGTAGGGGGCATGGGCGTTCCAGCCCACCGTGCCGTCCCCGATTTTGATCCCCACCGAATAGTAGCCCAGCCGCTCCAGCAGGGTCTGGGTGCGCCGGGCCAGCTCCGGGAGGCGCTCGATGGAAAAAACCTTAACCCCGATTTCGGCCAGAACCGCGGCCTGATAGCCGCTGCCGGTGCCGATTTCCAGAATGCGCTCCTCGCCGCCCAGTTCCAGCAGATCGGTCATCCAGGCCACCGTGGTGGGGTGAGATATGGTTTGTCCCCCGGCGATGGGCAGGGATTTACCCTTGTAGGCCTGATGGGCCAGGGCCTGATCGACAAACTCGTGCCGGGGAATTTTAAGCATGGCCTTAATGATGCGCGGATCCTCAACCCCCTGCTCAATCACATATTTTTCGACCATCTCGGCCCGGCTGCGCTCATACATGTCCGCTGATCCTTTCCCTGGCGAGGCGGGTTATCACTTCGATAAAATTGAGGGTATCCGGCCAGTTGCGAATGGCGCTGGGGGCTCCGTTGTAGATGGTGGGAACCGCTACATGCCCGATTTTAAAGCCTCGCCAGCCGGCCCGGATCACAAACTCGCTTTCGAAGTGGAAGCGATCCTCCTGATGGCGCACCTCCTGCAACACCTTGCGGCTGTACAGGCGAAATCCGCACTGGCTGTCCCGCACCAGTTGCCCGACCATCAGGGAGATGGTCAGGGAAGTCAGGCTGTTGGAGAGGATGCGGTGAAAGGGCATTACCCCGGGTTGGCGGCGGCGGTAGCCAATCAGCAGATCGCCGGCTCCGGCGGCAAAGGTTTCTGCAAAGGCGGGCAGCTTTTCCGGCAGGTGCTGCAAATCGGCATCCATGGTGATCACCGCATTCGCGTCACTGTGATCCAGGAAATAGGTGAAGCCGGTGCGCAGGGCGGCGCCTTTGCCCCGGTTTTCCGGGTGGTGCAGACGCACCATTTCCAGGCGCGCTTCGCTCAGCTCCCCAAGCGGGGGCCGGGAGCCGTCATCCACCACGCATACCACCAGACGCTCTCCCCTGCCCTGCCAGACCGCCGCCACGCGAGCCAGCAGTTCCGGCAAATAAGGAACGTCGTTGAATACCGGGATCAGCAGGCCGAGGGTCATGGTTTTTTTTCCAACGGTTTGGGATCTTTCGGCCGTGAATGGCCGACGAGCCGAAATATATCGGCAAATCCTTCGGGCCGTGTATACAATTATCTAAATTCCCAAATTTTACACACGCCCTAAAACAAAAACGGGAAACCAGATGGTTTCCCGTTTTGCTGTCGGAGCGACTGGATTTGAACCAGCGACCCCTTCCACCCCAAGGAAGTGCGCTACCAGGCTGCGCTACGCCCCGAACAAATCAGGCGACAAATATAGATTGGAGGTTCGGCAAAATCAAGGGTAATTGTTTTTATTGAGCGGCAGGAAGGTTTTCAGTCGTCGAGGATTTTGAGGATCTCCTGAAGCTCCATGCGAATCTCTCCCAAATGCCGGCGAAGCCTCATTTCCGCATCGGCCTTGATCTCGCTGCGGGCTTTCTGGAGATAGTCCCGCACATCTTCTTTGGGCCACTTTTCGCGCAGCAGCTTGTCCTTGATAACAAACAGCAGGTCCATCTCCTTGTGGGAATACTGGCGATTGCCGGCCCGGTTGCGGGTGGGTTTGAGCATGGGAAAGTCCTCTTCCCAGCTTTTCAGGGTGTGCATGGACATGGCCGTCATTTCCGCGGCCTGGCGAAGGGAGTAATACAATTTTTTGGCGGGCTTCCGGATACTCATAACGCACACCTTCCTTCCATGATGAAGCGTCTAAGCGCTGATATTGCTCAATATAAACGCTTTACACGTCAGATCAAGCATTTTTTAGCAATCCCCGGCCCAGAGCTTGCGGCGGAAAAGGAGCTGATAGAGGGGGGTCAGGAAGGCCGGCCAGCCCAGCAAACGCAGCACAACCCGGTCTGCGAGGGGCGGTCTGGCCCCGGAAAGGCGGCGATGCAGTTGGCGGGCCCCTTCGAACTGGTAGAGGGGAATACGGGGCAGGTTCATGATATCCGGGGGATGGCCGTAATCCCGGATCGCCCCGCAGCCCACCCGGAATCCCGCCTGTGCGGTGAACTGCCGAACCCGCTCGCTGCCCATCCCGAAGGGATAAGCAAAGCTCACCGGCGGCACTCCCAGCAGGGACTCCAAATCGCGAAAGGAGGTTTCGATTTCCCGGCGACAGACCGCCTCCGGCAGAAAGCGCAGGGCCCGGTGGGTAACGCTGTGGCCCCCGGCCTCCCAACCCGCCCGGTGCAACTCCCGAAGGTTATCGCGATCCATGTGCGGGAAGGTCAGGCCGCCCAAATTGGCATCCCAGCTATTGCTGCGGCCGATGAATCCGCTGATCACAAAAACAACTCCGGGAAAGCCGAATTCCCGCATTATCGGATAGGCATGTTCGAACACCGAGGCGTAGGCGTCGTCGAAGGTGAGGATCACCGGGTTTGCCGGGATGGGCCGGTTTTCAAGAATATGGCGAAAGGTAAGGGCCTGAAATCCGTGCTCCTCCAGCCATTGGCAATGCTGCCGGAAGCGCCGCGGCGAGAGGGCATTGATCCCGACTTCGCTGTGAGGATCAATTTTATGATACATCAAAACGGGGATTTGGGAGAGCTTTTGCAGGTGGCCCTCAGCCATTGCTCACACTGTCTCCGGTATCGCGGATATTGAAGATGCTGACCCCCAGCTCATTGGCCAGCTCCGGTTTGGTGATGCGCCCTTCGAAAATAACCAGACCGTTGGTGAGCCCGGGCTGGTCGCGCAGCACGTTGGCAAATCCGAAATCGGCAATACGCAGCAAAAAGGGCAACAAGGCGTAGGAAAGGGCTTCGGAAGAGGTGGCGGGAATAACCCCGGCCAGATGGGGCACGCAATAATGGATCACCCCGTTGTCGCTCAGGAAAATGGGGTTGTCGTGGTCGGTGCGGTGACTGGTACCGATGCTCCCGCCCATGGCGATATCGAGATCTACCGCGACGGTCCCGCTTTTCAGATACTCCACCGCTTCGAAGGGAATGGCCAGCTCGGTTTTGCCGGTCGGGGTGGTGTTGGCGGAGATCAGCAGGTCGGTTCCCGGGAAAAATTCCCGGTAGGCATCCTCTCCCGCCGGGGCGCGCTCCACCCCCTCATCCAGGGGCGTTTCCGAGTTATTGAGGGCTTCTTCATCGAGATAGAGAAGGCGCACCCGCGCACCGCGCTTGAGGGCCAGATTGGCGGCGTGGCAGGCAGCGTCATTTTCGCCCACCACCGTTACCCGGCAGGGAACCGCCCCCGGGATATTGCCCAGCAGGCGTCCTTTGCCGCCATGAGCAGTCATCAGGTAAAAACTGGCCTGGGCGATGGCCACTTCGGCCTCCAGGCGGTGTTCCAGGGAGAGAAAGGGGCGCCGCCCATCTTCATCCATCAGATATTCGTAGGCCAGGCAGGTGCAACCGCGGGCCAGCATGGAGCTGGTCATGTCCAGGTTGGCAAAAAACTGAAAGAAGCTGAAGACGGTGTGATGCGGCTGGATCAGCTCAAACTCAATCGGCTTGGGTTCGCGAATCTTGACCACCCACTCGGCCTGGCCGTACAGCTTTTCCTCGGAAGGGGCGATTATCGCCCCCACCGCCTGATAGGCCGCGTCCGGATAACCGCTGGCAATACCGGCACGGGTTTCCACCACCACGGTATGCCCGCGTCGGGTCAGCTCGTCCACCAGCATGGGGGTGGCGCCAACCCGGCTTTCATGGGCCCGTATCTCAAGGGGAATCCCAAAAACCATTTCTACTCCTCAATCAAAACCATTCAACAACGGCAGGCGCGATCCGGAGATTCCATTTGCCCGGGAATCCCGTCCTAAAGCTAACCAACATTTACCCAAAAAAAGAAACGATTTGAGAACTCATTTATTCCCGGGGAGAGAGAACCACCTGCAAAAATTGCTCGGGCGCCAATAATTCCCGGGCGGTGTGGTACAGAGATTCCCGGCTGACCCGGTTGATCTGCTCGATCACCGAATCCACCGGGCGAAATTCTTTCTGATAAATTTCCAGCATGGCCAGGCGATTCATCCTGGCCGCGGTGCTTTCCAGTCCCAGGACCAGATTTCCCTTTAGCTGGGATTGGGTTTCCGCCAGTTCCTGGGCGTCGATTGGGTCGGCCGCCACCGCTTCCAGCTCGGCGTAAAGGAGATCGGTGGCTTTCTTCAGGTTACGGGCGTCTGTGCCAAGATAAACCCCAAACAACCCGCACTGTTGATGAAAGTCGAAGAAGGAATAAATATTATAGGCAATGCCGTGTTCTTCGCGAATGTTCTGGAAGAGCCGCGACCCCATTCCCCCACCCAGGAGGGTGTTGAGCACCAGGAGATCGAACTTGCGCGGGTCCTGATAAGCCACTCCGGGCACCCCGAGGCAGAGATGGGCCTGGCTGTTGCGGGCGGGCCGCCAGATCTGCCCCTTTCCAAAGTCCACCACCGGCAGGGTTTGTTCGCCAAAGGGACTTTCCGGAAAATGGAAATGGGTCTGCACCAGATCCAGCAGATTCTGATGGTCTATGTGCCCGGCCGCGGCGATCACGATATTGTCGCAGCAATAATGGGTATTGTAAAAATCCAGCAGGGTTTTCAGGTCGGTTTTTTTGACGGATTGCCGGGTTCCCAGAATCGAATACCCCAGGGGATGCCCGGGGAAAAGCT
>JAGRBF010000338.1 GCA_020434205.1 Calditrichota bacterium
ATCAAGTTATCGGGGATTTCGCCGATGATGTGAAGGCGGATTGTGAGGGTCCGCCGGGGATAGGGATACCGGAGTCGTTTGTCCGGTATATGTTCTATCATCGATTTTTTGCGGAGTAAAAATGAAGCAGGACCATGCCCGGATACTTATTGTAGACGATACCCAGGAAAGTATCGATCTTCTTGTCTATTTTCTGAAACCCACCGGATACCGGGTGCTGACCGCCACCAACGGTTACAAGGCGCTCGAAATAATCAACGCGACCCCGCCGGACCTGATCCTCCTGGACGTGATGATGCCGGAGATCGACGGTTATGAAATCTGCGAACGGGTTAAGAAGGATCCCAAAACCCAGCATATTCCCGTTATTATGATCACCGCCCTGCGAGAGTTGAAGGATAAAATCACCGGTCTGGAAGCCGGTGCGGACGATTTCATTTCCAAACCCTACGACAGCGTCGAATTGTTGGCGCGGGTTAAATCCCTGCTGCGCATGAAGCGTTATCACGATCAGCTTCGGGAACAAAACCGCCGTCTGGAAGAGCAGAAAAAAGCCCTGGAGCGCGAGGAAGTTCTCAAACGGGAGCTAACCAACCTGCTGGTCCACGATATGAAGTCCCCCCTCTTTGTTATTCAGGGCCAGGCCCAAATGATGAACCTCATGGCCAACGGGGATACCCAGGCCGAATCGGTGCGTTACGCCGAAAGAATCGACCGCAATTCCCGCGGGCTACTGCGCATGATCCTCAATTTGCTGGACGTTTCCCGTCTGGAGCAAAATGCCATGGACCTGCAAATGTCCCCGGTGGATCTCAACCGCAGTATTTCCGAACAACTGGTTTATTTCAAGGATCTACCGGGTAACGAGAGCAAATCGGTTTGCCTGGCGCTCAACAACGCCCTTCCCAAAATCCGGGTCGATTACAATATTTTTGAACGGATTATGGACAATCTCCTCAATGTCGCTTTCCACAATACCCCGGAAAACGGCGAGGTGTTTATTATCAGCGGAATCGGGGAGAACGGTGCGGTTGAATTGCGGATTCGCCATGCCGGGGAACCCATTCCCGAAGCCTATCACGAGAAGGTTTTTTCCAAATACGCCGCCAATGAGCTTAAAAAAGCCGGCTTCAAATTGTCCCGCGGCCTGGGATTAATCGCCTGCCGCCTGGCTTTGGAAGCCAACCAGGCCAGCATCCGGATCGATCCCGATTATCAGGATGGGGTGGGTTATCTGGTTACCCTGCCCGCCTGGGAAAACGACCCGGCGATGATCGGGTAATACTGCCGGACTGTAGGTCGGGTTGTATTTTTCAACCCGACAAAATATTCCTTTTCCCGCCCGACCTGTTCCTTTATGATGCTTTCCTGCAACTTCTCTTTTTCCCTGCCGTAAAGATAACTGCACGGAATCCTGACTGAGAAAGGACCAAAACATGAAACGACTGTATCGCTCGCGCACCGACCAGCGCCTGGGTGGCGTAATTGGAGGACTGGCCGCCTATACCAATACCGATGCTAACCTTCTGCGCCTGCTTGCGGCGATTTTTGTACTCTTCACCGGCGTTTTTCCCGGCATCATTGTCTACTTTATCGCCTGGTTTATCGTCCCCGAAGAACCGCTGATGATCGCCGATCGCCCCCGGGAGCAAACGCCCGCGGATGATGGTCTTGCCCAAAACCAATAGTTTATGATGACGATATTTGCAAAAAAATCCCCTTCGGATTTCCGAAGGGGATTTTTTTTAGGGCTGTTTTGGGAAATCGGGTTGACATAGAAACATTTCCGATTAGTTTGAATAAAATGCCATCTCCGGCAAATCTTTCATTATGCAAACCGCCAAAGCCATTTTTCATGGGTCAAATCACCTCCTTGTTCGTCAGAAAAGTTCTTGCGCAGGTGGACAGTCCCGCCGACAAACCCGACTTGCTGCGTTCCGTGGGTATTGATCCCGATGGTCCGCCCGACGCCTCTCACATGGTGACGGCCCGCGATTATTACGCCTTTCTGGAGAGGCTGACCACCCTGGACCGGGACCCGACCACCCTGCCGCTGAGGGTCGGCGCGACCATGCGCTGCGACGAATACGGCGCTTTTGGTCTGGCCTGGAAATCCGCTCCCAACTTACGCGGTTCCTACGAGCGCGCCGAACGTTATGCCCGTATGCTGACCAGCGTTTCCAGCTACGAAGTGGAAAAAACAAAGGGTGGTGCTTATATGCACCTCCATCGCGCGGGGGAAAGGCGCCTGGGGCTGCGGCTCTCCAATGAAGCGACCATCGCCAGCATAACCGCCATCAGCCGGGAGGTTTCCACCGTTCCTTTTCAGGCGGAGGCGGTATTTTTCAGGCATCCTGCACCGGCCTCCCTCGCAGGTCATGAAGATTACTTCGGCTGCCCGGTTTATTTTGATTCGGATCGCGATGCCCTTCTGGTTTCCCGCGAAACGCTACAAAATCCCAATCGCCTCGGTGATGAAAGCATTGCCCGTTTTTTCGACAATCACCTGGAAGGGGAGATCTCCCGGCTGGAAGATGACGGCGACCTGGCTGGCAGGGTGCGTGGGCAGGTTTCTCAGGCCCTGAGCGAGGGCGTTCCCCGGATTTCCGACGTAGCCG
>JAGRBF010000339.1 GCA_020434205.1 Calditrichota bacterium
TGAAAACCGCATGGTCCTCCCCCTGGGCGCCGCTGTGAGCCCCCTGGATGGAGAAGGCCAGGGCTTTGGCCATGGCGGTTTTTCCCTGCCCCGGCAGGTCCTCCAGCAGCACATGGCCGCCGGCCAGCAGGGTGGTCAGGATTTTGGTAACCGCACCTTCCTTGCCGCGGATAATTTTGGCGACATTGGCGGTAAGCAGATCGCTCTTTTCTTTAAGAGCAGCAACCTCTTCCGGGGTAATTACACGAGTGGCGTTCATTGAGTCCTCAGTTTTTCCGTTAGACTTACCGCAAAAGCAGGAAGCGCAGGGTTCGAATAAAATTGGTGAAATGTTTGATGCGCTCCCAGAGGGGAATCTGCGAGAAAACCCGCTCGCGCATCCGGGCCGGATAGCCCGTCGCAAAAAGCTGATCCTGCTCTGCCAGCGGATCCGGCGCATATTTGGCGCGGTGGTAGATGTCCATAAACGTTTCGAAATCCAGTTTCAGGGCCGGGTCCACCGACTGCCGGGCGTATTCCCGGGGAGATGCCAGGTTGCGATAGAGCCCCATCTGGTTGAGTAACATCAGAGACTGCCGGTAAATCCAGTAGAGGCGCGCCTTACCGCTGGCACTGCGCACCCGCAGGCTCAAATACCCGTAATAGAGCACACCCAGGGCGATCAGCATAAATACGGCGCCGAGGAGAGTCCACAAAGCGCCCCAGGCCAGGCGCTGCCCCAGGGGAACACCGGGCAAACGCACCGCGATTTTATCCACCGGAATAATTTCGGGGAAACGATTGCGAAACCAGGTTTCAAAAGCCTCGGTGGCCAGGAAAGGTTTGATCTGGTGGAGACTGGGATGGGAAGACTCCGCCTCGAAGCGCATGGAATCTCCCGGGGCAAAATCCCCTATTTCTATTTTCTCCCCGTCCACGGTTATCTCCCCATCTTCGGGGCGCAGGGCCAAATCCCCCAGTCGTTTGACATCCGGCCGATAATCCCGGTTGCGATAGAAAATTTTGCGGGCTTCCACCAGCAAACCGCTGGAATCCGGCAAGAGGCCTTTCACCCGACCTTCTACGGCAAAAACGCGACCCTCTTCCTCCGGCGCATCCCGGTATTCCACACGGGCTTCTTCAACCGGAATCACCTCCGGAAAATAACGGGTCATCCACTCCGAAAAAGCCGGTTTTCCGCGGTATTTTCGCAGCTTGCCTATCCCGTAATCCAGGGAATAGGCGCTCACCACCATTGTTCCCCGCAGCGGGAATTGTCCGATTTTTACAGTATCACCTTCCACTATAACCTTGGCATCGGGCGGCTTAATCGCCAAAACCGGGGCCTCTTTTTCCGGAATTTTGAAATCCTGATTCTGAAAGCGCAGGGTGTAGGGACGCACCAGGAGCTGGGTAGAATCCGCATTGATGCCGGTTAATTCCCCGATTACGGCCATTACCGGCTCCCGGGCAAATTGCGGCGGGGTGGCATCCGGCTTGGGCGGGCTCACCCCGGCGTTTTCGTTATCGCTGGGAGTAGTGTCGAAATCGATCCATCCGTAGCCGGGAAAATATACCTCCACCCAGGCATGTCCCTGATCCGCGTAAACCCAGTACCAGCCGGTATTTTTGTTGCTGCGATCGTAAATGGCGTATCCCACCACCACCCGGCAGGGAATTCCGGCAGCCCGCAGCAGCAGGGTTGTGGCCCCGGCAAAGTAGGTGCAATAGCCCCGTTTGTTTTCGAACAGGAAATAATGCATAAAGGATTGTTTGGGATCGGCAGGGGCGCCCGGTTCCAGGGTGTAAGTAAAGCGACGATTGCCGTCCTCCTCAAACCCGGTAAAATAGTCGACAATGGCGTCAACCTTATCATAAGGGGTCTTTTTATCGCCGGTCAGCTGATTGGCCAGGTTGATGATCAGGGAGTCGTTGCGATCAATATCGGTGTAATAGGCCATAAAGCCGGAATCCAGCCCGCTGTAGTTCCCGGCAGAGCGCAGCGCCTGGGCGCGCTGGTCGCGAAACTGAACCAGTTCAGGTTGATTGCTGCTGTACAAAAACGGGGGCAGATTCCAGATGGAGATCAACGAGGAGCACTGGTATACCGAGGTAAAGGTTTCCCGGTCTTCGCGGGGCACCGGTAGCTTCTGGTAGGAATAACCGGTATTGGGCGCCACGTAGGCGTCCGGGGCCAGAGATTGAATGTAAACCGTCGAGGAAATATCGCGGCGGTTTTGGTAGGCGGCCGTGGCGCTTTCGATAACCGAGTCGCTGATGGCAAATCCTACCGGAAGATTTTTGATATCCGGGGTAAAGAGGTCATTGGGAATGGCCGAAGGCGGATAGGGATCCAACACGAAACGTTCGTTTTCCGGCTCGTATCGATTGAGGACAAACCGCCGCATGTGGACCGGCAGGGGCATTTGCGAACCGTCCCGCATCGGGAAAAAATTGTCGATATAGGTGGCAAAAACGGTCTCGTCGGAAAGTTTAACCTCGGGCAGCAGTTGGGCATAGGTTTGCAGATCGAATTCCGGCTTGCTGGTGCCCTGGTTGTAGGTCTTCTTCAGGAAATCGGCCGAGTTGGCAGAGGCCTGGGCGACCTGCTGCTCCAGGGCTTTGGGGAGGCCGAAGAAGTAGAGATAAATCAGCGGGGCCAGCATAATCAGGAGCAGAACCGTGGTGAAGATCAGGCTGCGCCGCAGCAGATACCAGATCCGTTTTCCATCCAAATGGGGCAGTTTATTGAGAATTTCATTGATAGAAACCACGTACAGAGCGTAAAACAGGATCGGCAGGAAAATGAGATAAATGGCGGTAAACAACTGGTAAACGATGCCGCCGCCGGGCATCAGATTTTCGGTAAACCAGCGGATGTAGGCCGCTCCGGCCTGACTCTGAATGCCCAGAAAATCGTTCACCAAAATGGAAATACCGGCCAGAAATACCCCCAGGGCGGCCAGCCAGGGAAAGCCCCGAAAACGGGCAAAGCCGAATCCCACCAACCAGCCCCCGGTCAGGAACAGGGCAAAACGGAAAAAAGAGAGGGCGTAAAAGTAGCTGTCGAATTCCCCGCCGTCCAGTCCGTTAATATAGCGGTAAATCCCGAAGAGCACCGCAACCAGGAGCAGAAAGGTCACCGAAAAACGCCAGCGATAGGCATACAGAAAAAAGGCGACCGTCATCCCTCCCACAAAAGCAATGATATCCAGGCTGATGTCGCTGCGCAGCACCGACACGGACGAGCCGTACAGCCACCACAAATAGGCGCTGATCAGGATGGTCGGCACCAGCTTAAACAGGGCGCTGGCCAGAACGTGGGTGTTCTCTTGTTTGCTCATAGGACGATCAACTGGGGTTCTTTATCGGTAAAATAGCTGCGCAAGGCAGGGTCATTTTCTCGTAGAAAACGCACCACAGGCCGGGCTTTTCGCGCCTTGCGGGCCCGCTCCAGCGGCTCGGGGACATCCACAAAGAACAACTGCTTCAGAAGGTTTTTACCGCCGTTTTGCCGCAAGGTATCCATGGCGGGATACAGGGCAATGTTGAGATTGTTCATCAATTCGCCGCTGCCGTTTTTAAAAAGCTCCGCGGGGCACAGGGAGGATACCAGCAGCAAGTTGGAACCGTTTTTGAGACGGGGGGCCATTTCCTCGAGGAACGTTTTCGGGGATTGTTGCTGCTGCCAATGCGCGGCGCTTATCCGGAAGAGCTGCATGTCCCCTTCTTCCAGTTGGTAATGCCGCACCGTTTCCTGATCCAACATCAATTTAACCGTGTAATTTTGACGGGTAAGGGCGTCCACCACCTGGCGAATTTTTTCCTTGTAAACGTCCAGCAGAAAACGTTTGAGGGCCAGATCTGCCCCACCCCGGGAGGCGTCGTAAAAACTGACCAGCAGATTAATATGACTGACGTAGGGATAATTGCGGTCCGGAATTCGCACGGTCAGCTCTCTGTTGCGGGCGTAATTTTTCCAGATAATACGGCGGACGTCATCCCCCGGAGCATATTTTTTGTAATCGAACAACTCCCCGCGGGACAATTTTTGGTGCATCACCTTGAGCACCGGGTCCTCGGTGGTTTCGGTGCTGAGGTCCAGCGGTTCGCCTTCCGCGGCCCTGGGAACGGTAAAGGTTCCCAGGTGTTTGGTTTCCCGGAAGGGAAAAGAAAAGAGGTGGAAGAAATCCTCAAAAAAGAGGATGGCAGCGTGGACCCGGTAATCGGCGACGTGCGGAAAATCCACCTGGCGGCGGGCCAGGATGCCCTTTTCGTTGCGCTCCCGATAGCGCCGGTTAAAAAGCAGATCCAGTGGTTTGGCCACCTCTTCAAAATACAGGCGCACCCGGGCAAACCCCAACCAGGGGCGTCCGGTACCCGCCACACGCACTTCGGCGATATAGGTGCCGGGGTCTTCCGTTTTGGCGAAGCCCACCCGCAACACATTCTCGCGGGCCACTTCATCCTCCTCCAAAACCCGTTTTTTAAACCAGAGCCGGAGCAGAGGAAAGAGACTGGTAAACAAACTGAACAGCAGCACCAGGGCGCCGATGGAGAGGGTCATTACCGCCAGCATAATCTGGATTCGGGCGTTGTCCCCGGGCAGTTGACTGTAGTGGCGGAGGCTGTAGCCGGCCAGGCCGCAGAAAACCAGCAGCAGGAAAAAATTCCGTCGCAAAAAAAAGAGGTGAGAAAGGTTCTTAAGAAATGTTGGCATCATGCGCGATTGGTTTAAACTCCCGGCCCTTTTACGTCAATTATTGGTGAAGTGTTTCCGCCGAATCGGTTAATCCCGCCGGAATTTGGCGATAAAATTCCGAAAATCCGGTTCCATCCACAGATCGGCAAAGGTATCCGTTTCCCAACGCGCTCCCACCGGTTCGTGGAAAGTGCCCATCTCCAGAAAGGCCTTAACGGCTCCCGAAGAATTGGCGGCAATGGCCTCCGCCAGGGCCAGACTGCGGGACATCAGGGATTCCCGCGGAACGACCTGGTTGATAAACCCCAGCGCAAGCGCGGCATTGCTATCCACAGCCTCCCCGCTCAAAACCAGTTGAAAAGCCGCGGCCCGGGGAATCTGGGCAAACAGGCGCTCCCCCCCGCCCCATCCGGTGATAATCCCGTTGGGAGCCTGACGAAAGGCAAACCGGGCTTCCGGAACCGCCAGACGGATGTGGGTCGCGGTGAGAATTTCGCAGCCCCCGCCCAGGGCCTGCCCGTTTATCGCGGCAATTACCGGGCGATCCCCCCGATAAAAACGGTTGAGTATACGCTGCATCCGCC
>JAGRBF010000034.1 GCA_020434205.1 Calditrichota bacterium
ATTATCATGTGCACGGTGCACGATGACAATGAGCATATTTTCCAGGCCATCTGTGCCGGCGCGGTAGGATACCTGCTCAAGAAAACCCCGCCGGAAGAGCTCCTCAAGGCCATCCGCGAAGCGGCCGGCGGCGGATCTCCCATGACCCCGAATATCGCCCGCCAGGTGATCACCTCATTTCAGAGGCCAAGCGCCGCCGAGCAACAGGAAGAGGTTTACACCCTGACGCCCCGCGAACAGGAGGTGCTGGAGGCCCTGGCCACCGGCAAGTCCTACCACGGGATTGCCCGGGAAATGCACATTTCCATCAACAGCGTGCGCTTCCACATCCGCGGGATCTACGAAAAACTCCAGGTGCACTCGCGAACTGAGGCGATCGCCATGGGGCTGAAGAAGAAGCTGATTCAACCTCCCCGCTAATCTTCTCCCAGGGCCAGTTTTTTCAGCCAATCCATCGCTGCCTGATAATGCGGGAAAGCCTTTTCGGCACGGCGGAATTCCGTCGAATGGGCGATGATCCGGCCCTTTCTTTCCACCACCCCCAGCTTTTTGTGCAGCAGCTCGTGATACATCACGAAGTCGATGACGTAACGCGGCAGGGCCGGATTATCCAGGGTGCGGGAAATACGCAGGGTGTCCGAGGCGGGACGGTAAAAGCCAAACTGCCGGCGGGTGCGCCGGTCGCTCCATTCCAGACGGGGCTGATTAAGTTCCCCGTCGAAATAGGCCAGGTTGACCCGGTCAAAAACCCCTTCCAGATCGTAACAGCTTCCGGCGGTTTGGCGCTCCTCCGGGAGCCCGTCCATGGCGTGGACGATTTCGGCAAAGGCCGCCCCGGTGGCGTAACTGCGGATCAGCCGCCGGTCCCCGCTGCGCCGCTTTCCCAGCAAAAAGGCTCCCAGCGCTTGCCAGACCGCTTCTTCGGCGAACAAATACCCTTCGTTGACGCAGATAACCACCCGGGGACCACGACTGGTCAGGCGGTACAAGGATGGGGTATGGCGCAGGTGCCATTCCACCCGGGCAGCGCGCAGGCCCAGATGGTGTTCCGCCAGGCGGCGGCAGCGCTCCAGACAGGCCAGATGGGCCTGAAGATGGGCCGGATGGCACAGAAAACGCATCCACCCCAGAGCCCGGCGGCTGGGTGCCGGCAGGGCGCCGGGGGCCAGGCCGCCGGCCCGGCAATTGTGCTCCGCCACCCGAACCGCATCGTTCAGACGGCGCAACAATCGCTCCCGGCGGGCATCATCACCGGATAAAACCTGATGCTCCCGCCACAGTTTTTCGGAGAAATAATCGGCTTTTTTAACCAGCTTCAGGCGCGGTCCGCGGTAGAATGCGTTACCGGCGCCGGAAGGGATAGGAAGATTTTCGGACAAGTCGCTCTAACGCTGCAGGTTCACGTTTCCGTTTCGGTCGAAATTAAGCTGAAGATCCTGAAGAAGGGGCAGGGTAGATCCCAGATTAACGTCCCCGGTCAGCTTATAATCCAGGGCATTGTTGCCTTTGAGCAACTGATAAACCGAGGTGCCGATCTGCAGAAAATTCAGGGAAAGGGGAATCTTAACCTCGGACTCGCCCTTTTGCCCTACCGACATGGCGGCGGTGGTTTGTCCGGTGCCCCAGGTCTGGCCGTTTACCGCAAAGTTGTAATTGAGCTTGTTGAGGATCATCCCGAAGGCATTGGGATTGTCGATTTTGATGCCCAGTTCCAGATCGGCACTGGTCAGGTTAATGCGGTTGAGTTTTAATCCGCCCATTTGGACGGAAGGCAGCTTAAGCAGGGGAACGTTGCCGGATTTGGAAACCGGCACCCGCACCGCACCCAACACCGGGAGATCAAAGCTGAAGCCGGCCTTTAGTTCGTAGCCGGAGGTATCCTGTCCCCGAATGGAAGTGAAGGTCTGATAAATGTCCTTGAATTTTAATGTTAGCGGCAGTTGGATGGCATGGCTGCCGTTGGCGGGGATCTTCAGACCATCGGTATTGTTGCCGCTCAGGAAACTGTTCCCATTGATGTTCAACCCGTAATCGAAGCCGGCCAGACTGATGCCCATGCCGTTGGGATTGGCGATATCGATATTGAACACCAGATCCACGGCATCGAAGGACATGCCGGAAATTTTGACGTTGGAAACGTTGACGTCCGGCTTCTTCACCGCGTCACTGACCATTTTGTTGAGAGAAGCACAGCCGGCCAACAGCATCAGAAAAGCCGACGCCAGCAGGGTGGTGCGAAATCGAAAACCCGTCAGGTTCATGTTCATCAAATAGTCCTCGCTCTTGGCGATTGGGGATTTAGTCTTCTTCTCCGGCTTCCTTGGCGGCCGCTTTGGCGCCCAGTTCCTTGTCCAGCATGTAGAGTCCGGTGCCGTCATTGCCGATCAGCTTCAACTTATCCATTATTCCCTGCATCTGGTTTTCTTCTTCCAGTTGCTCATCCACAAACCAGTTCATCAGATTGATGGTGCGGTAATCGCCTTCCGACATGGCCTGTTTTTGAATAGCGTGGATGGCCGCGGTTACTTTTTGCTCGTGCCCAAGGGCGGTTTTGCAGATGGCGGCCAGGCTTTCGAAGTCCGAGGGCGGCTGGGCAATGGCCGGAGCAATGGCTTTGCCGTCGGCATCGTTGACGAAGTGAAAAATTTTCATCATGTGTTCGCGCTCTTCTTCGGCCTGGGCGTAAAAAAAGCCCGCCGAACCTTCCAGACCCTGCTGATCGCACCAGGAGGCCATCGCCAGGTAGTAATTGGCCGCATAGGCTTCCATGGCGATTTGTTGATTTAATGCGGTGGTGATTTTTTCGGATAGCATCATAAACTCCGCGTTGGTTTCGTGGATTTCGCGCAGCGGAAAGGGGCCGTTTTGCGACTCATTTGTTGCAATATACAGCGGGGAGAGATGGAATTCAACCGGCTTCGCAGCTCGGGAAGCCGGTGAAAAATGCAGCGAGTTCGACCTAGGCGGATTCCTCGTCCGGGCTTTTGGGAACCCGGTTGCTGATTCCGCTCAGGTGGCGCAAATAACCCAGATGATCGTCGTTGAGTTGGTTGGGCCGCAATCGCCAGGACCAATTTCCCTCGGCCCGGCCCGGGAAGTTCATGCGGGCTTCGCCACCGAGGCGCAGCAGATCCTGAGTGGGGATAATCGCCAGCCGGGCGGTGGAGGTCATGGCCAGGCGAATCAGCGCCCCGGCAATATCGTCGGTGGGATAGCCAAGGTAATCGTGCAGGTAGCGTCGTTCGTGATCCGGGGCGGTGGCATACCATCCCAGGGTGGTGTCGTTATCGTGACTCCCGGTATAGGCCACGCAGTTGGGATCGTAATTATGCGGCAGAAAAGGATCGGCGGGACCGGCTCCCCAGGCAAACTGCAGAATCTTCATTCCGGGGAAACCGAAACTCTCCCGGAGCTCCCGGACTTCCGGGGTAATAAAGCCGAGGTCCTCGGCAATGATGGGCACCTCGCCGAGGGCATTGAGCAGGGTGGAAAAGAACTTTTTGCCCGGTCCCTTTTTCCAGGTCCCGTGTTCGGCGGTGGGATCGCCGTAGGGCACCGCCCAGTAGGCTTCGAACCCGCGAAAGTGGTCGATGCGCACCAGATCTACCAGATCCATGTTGATGCGCACCCGTTCGATCCACCACTGGAAGCCGCGTTTGGCCATTTTATCCCAGCGGTAAATGGGATTTCCCCACAGCTGGCCGGTTTTGCTGAAGTAGTCCGGCGGCACCCCGGCTACCACGGTGGGATCGCCGTTTTTGTCCAGGTAAAAAAGCTCCTGATCGGACCACACTTCCGCACTGTCGTAAGTGGTGTAAATGGGAATATCGCCCATTATCTGAACGCCTTTTTCCCGGGCATAACGCCGCAGGGAGGCCCATTGCTCAAAAAAGCAGAACTGCAGGAACTTGTGGGCGGAAATCTCTCCGGACAGCTTCTGCCGGGCTTCTTCCAGGGCTTGCGGGTTGCGCAGTTTGAGGGGTTCCGGCCAGGAATTCCAGCACTGCTGACCCTGATCGTATTTGATGGCCATAAAGAGGGCAAATTCATTCAGCCACCGGTCGTTATGGGTATCGCAGAAGCTGGCGTAAGCGCTGCGGTCCTCCGGGGAAGCCTTTTCCACAAAGCGGCCGGCCGCCTTAAGGAGCAGGGGGATTTTCCAGTTGATCACCTCGGCATAGTCCACCCGCTCTTCGGGAAACTGGGGCCAGTTGTTAAGTTCGGCTTCACTCAGGTAACCTTTTTCGAACAGGCGCACCGGATCGATCAGCAGGGGATTTCCTGCGAAAACGGAGCTGGTTTGATAGGGGGAATCGCCGTAGCCGGTGGGGCCAAGGGGCAGAATCTGCCAAACGGTTTGTTGAGAAGCTGCCAGAAAATCAATCCAGGCATAGGCTACCTTGCCAAGATCGCCGATTCCAAAGGGACTCGGTAAGGAAGTGGGATGCATCAGGAGGCCGGATGCCCGTTCCAATGTGCTCATATTTTTTTGCCCCGGGTAATTAAGATGTCTTTTTTCTATAAGGCACTTTTTAAAGAGTGACGCCCTGGAATGCTCAAATATATAAATACGGATTCGCTCTGCCTAATAACAAATTATTCAATGGACCCTCAGGACCGGTGTTTTCAGCTGTTATCAGCCCGGAAGGATAGGGATATCATCGGCAGGCCTTGATTTTTTTCCACTTCCGGTCTGGCTTTTCCGTCCGGGAGAAGGCCCAAAGCGGGAAAAAATATACGTAAAGCACCGGCGATTTCAAAGTGGCATTCAGTCCCGGGTATTAGGAGGGCAGGCCGCTTCCCGGGTTTTGCTGCGAAGGGGCAGCTGTCCCAGAACCGCTTTCTTGCCGGGTTCGCTCAGTTCCGGCCAGGCCGCGATCTCTGCCAGGGTGCGCAAACATCCCCGGCACAGACCGCTTTCCCGGTCGATCTGGCATACCCGGATACAGGGCGAGGCGACCGTTTGGTTGGCGTTTTCGTTCATCTTAGCGCACCAGGGTCATCCGGCGAACCACACTGCGTCCGTTTACGGAAAGACGGTAAAAATAGTGGCCGCTCACCAACGCTTCCCCCCTGCTGTTGCGGGCATCCCACCGAATCCGGTAGGTCCCGGGGGAGCGCAGGCCGGCATCCGGCACTGCGACCCGTTGCCCGAGCACATTGAGCACTTCCAGGAGCACTTCTCCCCCCTCTTCCAGGCGATATTCGAGCCGGGTTTCGGGATTAAAGGGATTGGGATAGTTGGGCAAAAGGGCGAAGGACAGCGGTTGCTCCGGAAGGTTCCCCAGGCCCACGAAATTATCCAGATCCACCACCAGAGAAACCGGTCCGTTGCCCACCGCCCATGACGACTCCCGGTTGAGGTTGCGATCGTAAATATACAGCGAGTCGCTGCCAAAATCGGCGAGATAGAGGCGGCCATCGCGATCGGAGGCCATTCCCGGACCTCCGGGCAGGGGATTGGCGGCATCGTAAATAAAGGTCCCGGCAGTCAGGTCGTAAACCAGAATTCCCGAGCCAAAAGTGGCCAGGTAGGCTCTGCCCTCCCCGGCGCTCACCTGGGTAATGGCGGTGCCCGCCTCAATGGAATCCACCACCGCAGCAGCAGCAATATCGACGATATCCAGGCGCCCGCCGACGTCCGCGTAATTGCCGGTGCAGGCCACCAGGAGTTGATTTCCGGCAACCGCCACCGACTGGGGATTTATCCCCACCCGGATTTCCGAAATGGCCAGGGTATTCAGATCGATTTTGGAGAGGGTGCCCGGTTCGTAACCGTTCAGGGTGAAACCGGAATTGCAGACATAGGCAAATCCGCCATGTACCACCAAACCTTCCGGGGCGGTTCCCACCGTCAGGGTTTGAGTGATGCTGCCGGTGGCCAGATCCACCACCGCCACCTGATTGGTAAACAGGAGGGTCACCAGGGCCCGCCCGTCGCCGGTCGTCGCTACGCTCCAGGGGTTGGTTCCACTGCCGAAGTCGATGCTGTTGATGTTCGTTATGGCATTTTTGTCGACGATCTGCACCTGGTTTACCCCGGAATTGACCACCAACAGGCTGTCCCCGCCGCGGCGGATTTCGTTGGGATAAAGGCCCGCCGCCAGGGCGTTCAGCTGAACGGTTTGATCGGTGAGGTTGACCACGGAAATATTCTCCCCCAGGGAGTTCAGCACAAAAACACGGGCCCCGGGCTGGGCGAGGAGGGATCCGGCGCCCGGGAGCAGCAGGCACAGTAAAAGCAGGTATCTGGTCATCTTGTTATCACTTTCCTTGAAATTGAAGATCGACGGTAATTTGATAGGTGCGGGCGGGCATCGGATAGCCGCGCAGCAGGTCGTAGCTGGTATTGCCGGCATTCAGCATGGCCAGCTCCAGGCTTCCCCGCAAAGCACCCGCGGCGAAACCGCGCCCCAGGCCGAAATCGACAACCCGGTAAGGGGGCAGGGCATTTCCGGTATTGGCGGCGGTTACCTGCCGTTCGCCGACGGCGCGCAGGGCGGCAAAACTGCGCCAGGCACCGGGGTTAAAGATCAGGCGCAGATCCAGGGTATGGCGGGGAATAAAAACGATCTGGCGCTGGTACAAATTATGGGAGGGGTTCAGGTTGCGGGCCTCCGCAAAACTGTAGGCGGTCCCCAGGCGCAGCACACCGGGCCAGAGATTTTGCCCGGCCTGGAGGTCCAGGCCACTTTTGACGGCCCGTTCCTCGTTGCGGGGTTCCCAGATGCCGCTCACGCCCTGGTGCCAGAAGATCAGGTCCCGCACCTCTTCCCGGTAGGCATAAAGGCTCAATTCCGGAAACCATCTTTCCCGTCGCTGGAAACGCAGGGTGGCGTGCCGGACGCTGTTGCGCTCCGGGCGAAGATCGGGGTTTCCCTGTGCCCGGCTATCTCCCCGCCAGAACAGGCTGTTGAAATCCGGGTAGCGCACCGCCCGCGCCCATCCGGCCGAGAGGGTTACCCCGGGGACGCCCCCGGGCACCAAACTGATCCCCAAAGCCGGATACCATGCCGCAGGGTTGCCCAGAACCGTTTCGTAGCGGGCGACGCCGCGCAGGGAAAGGGCCTCCAGACCGGGAATTTTCCAGGGAAGCTCCTGTAGCACCCCGGCATAAAGCCCCTGGCTGTCCCGCATTTTTCGCCCGATGGCCTGGTCCGGAACCAGCAGATTGCGGTGGTCCAGATCCTCCCGGAGATACTGGAATCCCAGGCGGGTTTCGTTGCCGCTGCGCGCCTGCCACTGTACATAGCTGTGCCCTTCCCAAACCGCATCGGTCTGGCGATAATCGTAGCGCAGTAATCCCGGAGCGCTTTGGCTGTTGCGATAGGAACGGGAAATGCGGTTCAGGGAAAGCAGCGAATGCACCACCAGATTGTCGGTGGGAAACCACTGATGTTCTCCCTGGAGGGACCAGGTCCGGCTGGCCGAAACCGCCTGATAAGGGTCGCGTTCCTCGTAATAACCGGAGGGAATACCGTTCTCCCCGCTGCGGCGATTTACCAGGAATTTGATCCGATGGGCGCTAAAAAGGGTCAGGTCCAGGCGGGAAAAAAGCTGGCGATTGCGCTGCCAGGCATTCTGGCGCCGGAAGGTCTCGCCGTCTACGGCATACTCAAAATTCTGACGGGCGTAATCCTGCGAATAGCTGGCGGAGAGGCCGGCGGCATCGCCCCGGGCTTCTGCGGCGATTTTACCGGAGGCGGACCGGAAGGAACCTCCCTGTGCCCCGACCTCCAGATTTTCCCGCTCCCCCTGACGGGTGGTAAAGCGGACCACCCCGGCAAAAGCGTGGCTGCCAAAGAGGGCGGTGTTCCCGTGGGGAAGCACCTCCACTGTTTCGAGGCGATCCAGGGGAATCTGGTCGAGATCTACGCTGCCTTCCTGGGCATCGTTGAGGCGTTGCCCGTCCAGCAGAACCAGCACCTGGTTGCCGCGACTGCCGTGGATAACAATACGGGAGCGTCCCCCGCTTTCGCTGAGCACCTCTACCCCGGGCAGGGAAATGAGCACCTGGCGCAGGTCCAGGCTTTTCATCTCCCGGAGATCCTCATGGGAAAGCCGCAGCACCTCGCCTTCCAGGGCGGTGTGCGAGGGGGGCCGGCGCCCTTCCACCGAAACCGCGCTGGCGGGCAGAGGCCTTTGGCGCATTTCCACGGAAACGTGCAGGGGCAGGTCGCTGCTCAGGCGTTGATCCTCCAGCCACTGTTCCTGATAATCCATGCGGGAAAAGTGCAGGCGGTAGCGGCCGGAGGGAACATTTTCCAGGGCAAAATAGCCCCGGGAATCGCTCATCGCCACAAAGGGTGTTTCCGGGATATTGACGGTAACCCCTTCGATGGGCTGGCCGTTTTCCCGATCCATCACCCAACCGGAAATACGGATATTCTCCTGGGCGGCCAGGGAGAACAGCAGGCCGAAAAAGCCGGCCAGGGCCAAATAAATGATACTGCGGGAGTTGCGACCCCATTGAGGGCGCGGGGGGGCATTACGAGACAAGGCAACCCAACTTTCCCACGAAAGCATTACTTGGGTATCGGTTGAGGCCGGTCTCCTGACTCAGAGATCATCCGGCACATCCGCCTTCCCATCCCGGGGATCCGGGACAGTGGCATCCTGGATGGCCGTCCTTCTTTACAGTTGCGGGGCAGTGGCGGATTTTCACCGCGCTTCCCGTTCACCTTCAACCGTGAATTGATGCGGTACCAGACCGCGGGATGTCAAATAACCGAAAAAAGGGCGCAAAAACGCCGCACCAAAAAATATACAGTTCCCTTGCCGTTTAACCAACGGCAAAAATATTCGGCTTGCCACGCGGGGCGCCGAAGGGAAGGCAAAAAACCGTCCTACCGGATGGACTGGCTGGTAACCTGTCCGGCGAGGGTTCGCTTAATCGCGTTGCGCAATTCGGTTAGATCGGAGGACTTCACCACGTAGGCTTCTGCGGCCCAGCTGAGGTGATTGTCCTTGAAATGCGAATAAGCGGTGTGGATAATCACCGGGAGATTGGGGTTGAGGCTCAATGCTTTGCGCAGGGCATCCAGTCCGTGCACCTTGGGCATCATCAGATCGAGAATCAGCAGATCCGGCTTTTCGTTACGGACCTTCTGCACTGCTGCTTCTCCATCGGCGGCCAGGACCACGTCGTGCCCCATTTCCGAGATTTCCGTTTCGTACAGCAAACGTTGAGCTTCTTCATCCTCGACAATCAGAATTTTGGCCATTGAAGACTCCTTCCTTTAATGTTTAACTGAAGTTACGCAGGTATTGCGGACCACAAGGTGTCGCCTTTGCGGCCAGTAACGTCAGGTTTTAGATTGCCGCCGGTACTACACGCGATCCAGCGAACCGGGGGTTTCAGACAACCGTGTCAGGATTGGAATCCGGCTGCGGGGCGGACGGAAAATGAAGGCAAAAACGCGTGCCCCCTTCTTCCGGGCTTTCCACCCCGATCGTTCCTTCATGGGCATCGACAATCTGATGCACAATGGACAAACCCAGGCCGGTACCGCTGGATTTGGTCGTAAAGAACTTGTTGAAAATCTTTTTCAGGATGGGTTGTGCTATGCCCGGGCCGTTATCGGTAATATCAATGCGAACCCGGTCCCCATCCATGCGCGTTATCACGGTTATAAGACCGTTTTTTTCCCGCTCTTCCAGAGCTTCCAGAGCTTCCAGAGCGTTCTTCACCAGGTTGAAAATGGCCTGGAACAACAGCCGTTCATCCCCCCACACCCAAATTGCTTCACTTTCCGATTCGTGGGAAAAGGTGGCTTGCCTTCTTTCAATGGCGTCCGCCAGCAAATTGCTCACCCGCTTTACCACGGAATTGATGTTCACGGTCTGCAACTGGGGTTTGGGCGGATTGGCGGCATTCAAAATATTGTTGAGAATGCTTTCCAGCCCTTCCACCTGTTCCCGGATAATGCGGGCGAATTTTTTGATCTGCGGGTCGTCCGGCACCTTTCTTTCTATGATACGCGCGAAACCGCCGATTGATACCAACGGATTGCGAATTTCGTGGGCCACCTTGGCGGACATTTCCCCGATGCCGGCCAGGCGCTCGGCCTGCAGAAGCTTTTCCTGATTCTGGGCGAGCTGGCGGTAAGCCGACTGCAAATCCACAATGCGCATTTCCAGATCGTGATACAACCGGGCATTCTCAATGGCCGTACTGGCCTGGGTGGCAAAAAGCTTCAGGCTTTCCAGATCCTCACGGGTAATTTCGCGATGAGTTATCACATTATCGGCGATAATGATGCCCAGCGGCTCGGTTTTGGAATAGAGCGGCACCAACACGAAATTATCGTTGCCAAGCACCTCGAACAGGGTCTGATCCCCGACATCCGTTTGCCGGGATTCGCTGCCGGGAAAGGCCCTGTTTTCGACTTTTAGCAGACGGCGATTATTGAGAGCTTCTATTAGAACATGATCGGTCCGGTGCAGGGGAACATAAATTTTTCGCACAATTTCGTTGACCCCGCGATCCACCCCTTCCAGGTCGATGGCATAACTTTTTACAATGTCGCGCAAGTGTTTGTTCTGGGCATTTAGGACGTCCCAGATCTGGCTGGCTTCGTTGGGATTGGAAGGGCCGATGGCCAGGCTGCCTTGTAAACACGCGGTTTCCTGGTCCACCAGCACCAGAAAAGCCCGGTTAAAACGCAACCCTTCCCCGGCGGTTATGCCGATCAGAATGTATTTGAGGATTTCGTCCAGGTGATGGGTGCCGTGCAGGATGTCGTTGAGTTCGTTGAGCTTGGACAGCTCCCGGATGGTGCGCAGCAGCTCCATTTCCAGGGCCTTGCGGGGGCTGATATCCTTGATGATCTCCGAGCTGCCCAGATAGTTGCGGTTTTCATCCATCACCCGGGTAATGGAAATATCGACGTGAATGCGATGTCCGTCCCGGTGAATGCGCTGGGTTTCAAAATTCTGCAGGGCGCCGTCTTTCTCCAGCTCTTTTTTGATGTTGCCGCGCTCCCCCATTTCCCGCAGCTCGTTCGGCACCAGAATCGCCACGTCCCTGCCGAGAATTTCTTCCTCGCTGTAGCCGAAGAGCTTTTCAGCGCCCTTGTTCCAGCCCTGGATCCGGTCTTCCGGATCGAGAAAAATAATGGCGTCCTCGGAAATGTTGATGATGGTGGCGTAAAGTTTCTGGCGTTCCCGGAGGGTTTCGCGCAGCTTTTCGTTTTCGGTAACGTCGATGCCAACCCGCAGCACCCCTTCCGAGGTCACACCATCACTGGCGTAAACGGGAAAGTTGAAGAACTCCAGGAAGACCTCTTCCCCGCCTTCCCCAACCAGGGTTTTCACCAGGGTTTTCTGGACCTCATGGGCGGGGGTTTGGAACACCTGCACCGGGCAATCCGAGCAATCCGGGGCGCAGACCCACTGCATCTGGCCGCACCCGGCTTCCTGGCCCACCGCAATTTCCGGCAGGCGATCGGCCATAAAACGGTTGAACCAGCGGATTTTATTGTCGGCGTCCACCAGGTAAAAGTACATGGGATACTGGCCGACGATGCGATCCAGCAATCGCAAAATATCGTTTAATTCATCTATCATCGTGTTTCTCCGTCGCGTGGCGGGGACGGACATTCGGTGAACTCCGGGGCAAAAGCAGCGTTAGTTACATCATCCGGCGGGCCCATCCCGGGAGCCCGTTTTCCCCGATCCGGAATAAGCGCGGCTTGCCTGGTATCATTATACAACGCGGCAATCCGGGAATCAACCGCTGCCGTCACGCGGGGGCGATTTGTCCGCGCAACCCATTTTCCGCTTGGGCGCGGGGAGCCCCGGCTGTAAATTGAGCCCTTGAACTGATCAGCACGAATCCGGGCACCGCCTTAACCACCGAACCTCATGACCACCATTTCCCGATACATCATTCGCGAGCACCTGCCGCCCTTCTTTTTCTCCCTGGCGGTTATCATGTTCGTTTTTGTGACCAAGTTTATCGTGCAATACATCGGCAAGCTGTTCGGCAAAGGTCTTTCCACCCTGACCATTCTGGAGTTCGTTTATCTGAATCTGGCCTGGATGCTGGCTCTGGCCATTCCCATGGCGGTGCTGATCGCCTCGCTGATGGCCTTCGGCCGCCTTTCCGCGGACAACGAGATCACTATTCTCAAGACCTCGGGGATCAACCTCTACCGCATCATCAGCCCGGTTTTGATCTGGGCCGCTTTGCTGACCCTGGGCATGATCTGGTATAACGATGTGGTGCTGCCGGAATACAACCACCGGGCCCGCCAGCTGGCCCACAGCATCACCCGTAAAAATCCGGCTTTTTCCCTCGAAGAGGGGCTTTTCATGAAGGAAAAGAACCTCAATATTTTTGTCGAAGAAATTCAGCGTCCCCTGGAAACCGAACTGACCCGCAACAGCAATCTGGTCGATCCGGAATACGACGGTCCCGAGCAGGGCAACGATCGCCTGCGCAATATCACCATCTTCGACGCAAGTGCTCCGGGACTTCAGCGCACCATTACCGCCCAATACGGCTACCTGCGTTTCGACCGGGCCCGGGAGCAGTTGGTCTTCAACCTCTTCAACGGGGAAATTCACGAGATCGACACCCGGGATTATTCCGAATACCGGCGGGTGGCCTTCCAGCGCAACCAGTTTAACCTCCAGGCCGACGACCAGGTTTTCAAGCGGGTGGAGCAAAAGCAGCGCGGGGATCGGGAAATGCCCATCGATACCATGCGGGCCATTGTGGACCGCCGCGAGGCTTCGATGGTGGAGGAAATTGCGCGCCGCAAGGAGATTCTGGCGGAAATGCTGCCCCCGGCGGACAGCCTGCATCTGGACCGGGCGGACACCAGCCTGGCGGTAAGCCCGGACAAACTCTACCTGGCCTCGGTTACCGCCACCCGCAAGGTGCAGAGCAACCTGCAGCGGGTCAATACCTCCCTGAACACCACCCGGGAGCTGCGGCGACAGGTTTATAAATACGAGGTGGAAATCCAGAAAAAGTACTCCATCCCCTTCGCCTGTATCGTTTTTGTGCTGGTGGGAGCCCCGCTGGGCATTCGGGCCCGCAAAGGTTCCATCGCCATCGGGGTGGCCTTTTCGATCGGCTTTTTCCTGCTTTACTGGGTCTGCCTGATCGGCGGCGAGGATCTGGCGGACCGGCAGTTGCTGGAACCCTGGCTGGCCATGTGGATTCCCAATATTCTGGTGGGGGGCATGGGACTTTATCTGACCATCCGCACCGTTCAGGAAACCCAATTCTTTAACTGGGAGCGGCTGCCCGCCTTTGTGGGGCGTTTTTTTAAGGATTGATGATGAAGATTCTGGACCGCTACATCGTAAACAAGTTTCTGGCCATCCTGTTTATGGCATCCATGGCCTTCGTGGTGCTTTTTGTGGTGGTGGACCTCATTGAAAATCTGGATCGGTTTTTAAACAGCCAGGCCACTCTGGTCCAGGGTTTTCTGTATTACCTGTATTACATCCCCCAGATTATTTTGCTGACCCTCCCGGTAAACATGCTGCTGAGCAGCCTTTTTTCCCTGGGGAGCATGTCCCAGTACAATGAGCTGATCGCCTGTATGTCCGCGGGGGTCAGCTTGTACCGCCTGGTGTTGCCCATAATGATCCTGGCCTTTTTTATCAGCATTGGGGCCGGGGTTTTCGGAGAAACCCTGGTTCCGGAAGCCAACCGGGCCCGTCTGGACATCTGGCGCTACGAAATTCGCAAGGAGCCGCGGGACCAGGCCCGCAATCGCTCCCAGCTGGCCCTGCAGGACTACGGAAACAGGCAGATCAACATTTCCTATTACGACGGGAAACGCAAGATGATCAACAAGGCCTCGATCGTGGAGATCCGCGACAACGAGGTGCAACAGCGTTGGGACGTGCGCAAGATGATCTGGGAGCCGGACAGCAGTTCCTGGCAGATGGTGGGGGTTATCCACCGCGTTTTGTCCGACAGCGGGGAGCAAATCACCGAATACGACAGCCTGGTTTATCGCAACACCCGGATTTTGCCGGAAGATCTTCAGGAGCTGCAGATCCAGCCCGAGGAAATGAACTACCAGGAACTGGCGGCCTTTGTGGACAATATGCGCAGCATCGGGGTGGACGCCCGCAAATGGCTGGCCGACCTGCACATGAAAATCTCCTACCCCTTTGCCAATTTTATCATCGTTTTGTTCGGGGCACCGCTGGCTTCCCGCAAACGGCGCAGCGGCCCGGCCATCGGTTTCGCGCTGGCCTTGCTGATCAGCTTCGTCTATTTTCTGTTTATGCGCAGCGGGCAGGTGCTGGGGCACAAAGGCGCCCTGGATCCCATGGTCGGGGCCTGGATCGGCAACGTTATCTTCGGGACCGGCGGCCTCCTGATGATGATGCTAATGCGCAAATAAACCAGGGAGCCTCCATGACCCTCTCCCCTTTTGCTGCCAATCGTTTTGAATTCGAGGACCAGACCTTCCAGGACATTACCGATCTGGGCGGGGATATGAGCCACCGCCGGTTTACCGGCTGCACCTTCCGCAAATGCCGCTTCACCGAAAGCAACCTGACCGGGGTCCATTTCGACGATTGCCGCCTTGTCGAATGCCAGTTCACCCTCTGCAACCTCAACGACGTCAAACTTCAGGAGGTAACCTTCGCCACCTGCAAATTGGTGGGGCTGGATTTTACCGTCTGCGATTCTTTTTTGCTGGAGATGAAGTTGGAGGACTGTATGCTCAGCGGTGCCAATTTTTCCCGGATGAGCCTGGAGGGTCAGAATTTCGGGGGCTGCGAGCTGCACAACTGCGATTTTATCGGGGCGGACCTCAGGAAAGCGGATTTCAGCGGGGCGGATTTACACAACAGCGTATTTCATCATACCGATCTGCGCAACTGCGATTTCCGCGATGCCCGCAACTACCTGATCAATCCCACCGAAAACAAACTGGCCAAAGCGCGTTTTTCCTGGCCGGAAGCCCTGGCCCTGCTGGAGGTGCTGGAAATCGAGGTAAAGGTCCTGTAGATACGAGGCATTACCAGGTGCGAATATGGTTCAACACCCGCACCACGCTGGAAGGGGAAACCAGCAGGTTGGTGTAGCTGGCGTTGGCCAGCGGGCAATAACATTCCTTCTGACGAATGCTTTTGCGGATTTTGGCCGCCTGACCGCTGCGCCATATTTTTTTGAAGTCGTAGTTTTCTTTGCGCAGATTTCCCATGGAATCCGCCCGGATACAACAGGGCCAAACCTCTCCGTCCGGGGAAATCTGGGCGGACATCACCCCCGCGAAACAGGGTATTACCTGAGTGCGCTGGTCGAGAATCTTTTTCACCAGATCGTAATACTCATACCGGAAACCCTGGGCAATGGCGGCCACCCCGCTCTGCTTACGCTTGCGCATCTCCTCCCTTAAAAAGTCTATGGCGCCGGCATATTTTTCCAGTTGCGGGTTGATGGGTTCCCCGATGGTGCCCAGTTCTACCCGCTCCTCGGCGATCTCGGTGATGTAGGAATCGGGTTCCAGGGGAATCAGGCCGTCGTAAATGTCCCGAAATTCGTCCACGTTGTAATTGGAAATGACGGTGTGGATGCCCAGGGTAAAATTTTTGTAGCGTTTGAGTTCCTTGAGCTTCTCATAGGTCTTCATGGCCCGCTCGAAATTGTTTTTCAGGCCGCGCACCTCATCGTGTTTTTCCCCGAGTTGGTCCAGGGAAACATTGATGATCACATCCGAGTTGGGGCACCCTTCCACAATTTCCTCGGCCAGTTCCGGAATCCGGTGGTAAAGGCTGGCGTTGGTGGGAATGTTGATAATCCCCGGCGAGGTGTGCTGGTAAGCGGACTTGATAACCTTGGCAATGTCCTTGCGCAGAAAAGGCTCCCCGCCGCTGAAGGTAAACCAGTAGGGGGCCTTGCCGAGGTTGGCGAACAGTTTGTCGTATTCTTCCAGGGTAAAATTATTAACCCGCTTGAGGTAGACATTGCAGGTCCGGCAGCGCGAATTGCAGGAATAAAGCAGGCTGATGGTAATGTTGACCGGATAGAGAAATCCGGAACCGACCGCACGCTGGACCTGAAAAGCCGGCAGTTTGGAAACCAGTTGGATCTTCTTCACAGTGGGATTCATGGTCATAGGGCAGTCGTCCTTCGATCCTCATGATCGGATGGGCATCAACAAATCTGTAGGCGGGGTAACTACACGAACGCCGGACATCCCCCAAAAATGTCCGCGAAGGTGAGACTCGAGGTGAGGAACCCCGGCCGCTGTATGCGACCGGGATAAAAAGTCCGCTTTACTTCACGTAAATCAGGCGATTGGACAAACGCTGCTCCCCGACCGTCAGCACATACATGTACTGTCCGGAGCCCACCGCCGTTCCGTTTTCATCCATGGCGTCCCAGGCGATGGTGTGCAATCCGGCATCCAGTCCATGGAAATAGAAGCTGCGAATTTTGCGCCCGAGGACGTCAAAAATCTCCAGTTTGCCCCGCGCATCGGTGCGTTCCAGGGTAAAGGGAATCTGGGTAACCCCGTTAAAGGGGTTGGGGTAATTCTGATGCAACTGGAAGGTCAGGATTTCCTGAGAGCCGTCGAAGAACACCGAGGTTCGGGCGTTTTCCCAACGGGTCCCGTCCATATCCACGCTAACCAGCTTGTATTCGTACTGGCGCCCCGATTCCACGCGACTGTCGAGAAAACGGTAGCTGTTTTCCTGGCTGCTGTTGCCATGACCAATCAGCTCATGGTCCCGGGTATAGGATGCGACCAATTGAAAATCGGTTTGCTGGTCGCTGGCCCGGTAGAGCTCGAAGCCCAGGTTGTTCAGCTCCGAAGCCGTGTTCCAGGACAGGGAAACCCCGGTGGGGAGAGACCGGGCGCCGAAACCAGCCAGCTGAACCGGCAGCGGATTATCGGTGGAGATGGATCCGATGGTCCAGCGGGAATAGCGATCGAATTCGCTGGAAATCCCGTTTACGGTAATCACATTGGCGCCGGTATTGATATTTTGCGAGGTTCCGGCGATTTCCCAGCGGTCGTTGGTTTTGCTGAACACCAGGATCACCAGGTCGTTTTCATCGGTAATGGATGCCCATTCGGTTACGTTGGCCGAACCATAAGCAAAATCGATGGAAGCAGTATAGTTGGTCTTGGGGGTGGTAACGGTATAAAATCCCCTGGTTGCCAGGTGGTCGATACCGGTATCGAAGCTGGCGCGATCGGGAACCGCCCCGGCGTTATAAAAAACCGAAACATTTTCGGACTGGTCGCTGGCGCTGAAATCGATGACCACATTGCCCGAATAATAGCTCTGCGGGGCGGCGTCGCCGGCGGCAATGGTGTTGTCTTCGGTTTGGGTGGTAGCCCACCAGATCAGCTGATTCAAATTGAAGCTGGATCCCAGAATATCGTAATCGCCGTCGCCGTCCATGTCGGCGGCATCGGCATAATAAGCGAAGTCAATGGTATCCGAAACAATGGTATTGGTAAAGTTTCCCGCGCCGTCATTGGTGAGGGTAACGATCTGGTCGGCCAGTTCGGCGGCCCCGACCAAATCGGGAATACCATCTCCGTTGAAATCGACTACCTGCACGCTGCGCCCGCGTCCAAAACCGGCCCGGGCGATATTTTCGGTACCAAAGGAAAGCGCTCCGCTGGTGGTATTGCGCCACCAGGAGACCTTGTCGTCCAGGTAAGAGACCCCGACGATGTCCAGCCGGCCATCACCATCAAAATCGCCCACGTCCATTCCATTGGGACCGTTGAAGGTGGAGGTCAGCACCCCCCGGGTAAAGTTTTCCGAACCGTCATTGACGTAATACGAAATGATATCGCTGAGGTATTCGTTGGTGATAATGTCCAGGTCCCCGTCATTGTCCAGGTCGGCCGCCAAAACATCCGACGGACCCGCCAGCCCTTCATCAATGGCTATGCGGGTAAAGCTGCCGCCGCCGTTGTTGCGGTTCCAAAAAACCCGGCCGTTGCTGCCCACCCCAAAGCTGGTGGACAACACATCGATGTTGCCGTCTTCATTAAGATCAACGGCGAAAACCGCATAGGCGCTGTCGCTGGAGGCATCGATATCATTGCCCGTCCAGGAATCTGCCGGGGGATTGGTATTCGCCTGGTAATAGCGAACCGGATTGGCGGGATTGACCACCGAACCCACTACAATTTCCTTGCGCGAGTCCCCGGTCAGGTTAGCCGCCGCCACGGAACGAGCCCCGTTATCGGTGGTGCTGACCGTGTATTTGGTGAAGCTGCCGTTGGCTTCCTGCTTATACCAGGCGACAAAAATGGGTCCGCCGGTAATATCATTGGCAGCAGCCACCACATCCATGTCGTAGTCTCCGTCAAAATCCAGGACGATGAATTTTTTGGCCTGAATCAACTGAAGATCCAGATAATTTTTAACCAACTGTCCAAAGGCTGCAGTGGATACGAGCGTGGAGACAACCAGTAACATTACAAACTTCATTACCATCTCTTTCATGTTTTCCTTATGGCGCCATCCAAATGGCGTTTTTGTCTGCCTGATGCCGGTTTATCCGGATGAGCTGCCGGCACGGCTCCCAATATAGTTTTCCTATGACATTTTGCTTTTATGGCGGTCACAAATATAGATCCAGTAATTTCAAAGCCTGCCCGGGTTGAAACTGCTTTATTTGCTTTTGGATCCCACCCAGATTCTTTTCCAGATCCGGGTTTTCCAGAAGCCCCTGCACCGCCGAGGCAACCTCTTCCCCGGTCAGACGCATTTGCCGGCTTTCCAGATAGCGAAAAAGCTCTCCGGAAAACGATTTTTCGACGGTTTTCAGGTCCTCTTCCCGGTAGGGCAGAAGACATTCGCCACACCCCATTTGCGCCAGCCGCCGCCCGTTGCCCTCCTGCTCAGCGTGGAAGGGAATAACCAGAAGCGGCTTACCCAGCCGCACTGCTTCCATTAAGGTCCCGTATCCGCCGTGCGACACAACCAGGTCGCAGGCGGCAATGAGTGCCTGACCGGGCACCCACCTGAACATTCGGATGTTCTCAGGCAGGTTGCGATCCTGTGCGGTAACCATTTGGGGATTGGCGATCACCACATTGATTGCCTTACCGGCAAATGCCCGGACCACCGTATCAACCAACGCCTCGGTGTGGACACTTTGCGCCCCACCGCCAAAAGTCACATATACCATCGGGTTTTCCCTGGGGAATTGGCAGTAAGGCTCCGCCAACTCCGCCTGCCCCGATAACTCCAAAGATAAGGGCCCCACAAAGCTGTTTTTGTGATCAACGTCGGATATGGGCTCAATTTGAGGAATACTGGGGATGAGATAATGATCACCCGCCAGCAGCGACAGGGGCCGCTCCAGCGGCGACAGGCCCACTTTTTCCAGAGCGGTATTAATGATCGGCAAAACCTGGGGAGGCTGAATGCGGTCCCCATAATCTTTCCACCAAATCACCCGGCCGTAATCGGGGTGGTTCAGGAAACGAACGATTTGAACTACCGGAACGCTGCAAAGTTGTCCCAGTATCCCGGCCACCAGACTGGTATCCCCCACAATCAGATCCGGATTGAAATCCCGGATCGCCCGCCGGCAGCGTCGGATCAACCCCGCCAGGATGTCCGGGCTCCAGATACCGTCCCGAAGCACTTGAAACGCCAATCCTTCGAAGAGGGTATAGTTGTAGCCCGGCCCGGGCGAAAGCGCCTTAACCAGGCGCTGCACATACCATAGCGGATGCCTGGGGATGTCCACTTGCCGGGCGGGAAGTCCCCTGGCCAGGCGCTTCAGGGTGCTTTTTTGATTGACCAGCAAAAGCACCTGGGCCCCTTGTTCCCGGAGTTGCCCGGCCAGAATCTGGCAGCGGCTGACATGGCCAAACCCGCCCCCGCCATCGCTGGGCATCAACAAAACCCGTTTTCCCCTCATGCCGGACCATCCGGATCATCTTCAAGCACAATGCTGCCGCTTCCCCCGTCGATAACCAGCATCTGCCCGGTGCGAATGCGGCTGGTGGCATTTTGGGCCCCGACCACGAAAGGGAGCTGATTTTCCCGGGCGATGGTGGCGATATGGGAGAGGATTCCCCCGATTTCGGTGACCATCCCCCCGGCCTTCAGCAGCAGCGGCGTCCAACCGGGATCTGCAGAAGGGGTCACAATAATATGGTCCTTGTCGATTCTCACCTCACTGGAATAGGACTGGAGGACCAGGGCACGCCCTCGCATGCGACCGGCCGAACAACCGACCCCGGTAATGCTGCTGCCGCAGGTCGCCTGCTCGGTGGCCGCGGCACCCGGGGCGCTACCGTAAAACAGATAGGGCATAGCGCGCTGAAGCTCCTCCTGATGTTGCTTTTTACGGGCGGCCACCAGCTCCCGAATCCGGGGCCCGGACAAGTCCCTTTCCTGCTCCAATTCCGCCAGGGTCAGATAAAATACGTCTTCCGCCTCGTTAAGGATTTTTTGGGCTGCCAATTTTTTTCCCCGCTCCAGCGCATAGCTGCGGACATCCCGATAATGGCGAATCACCCGGGATTTAAGGGATTCCCGCTGCTGGATGGCCCTGGACAACGATTTCAGCACCGGACGAAGGTGCCGGGGAAGCGCCGGTGGGTCGCCAGGGGACGGCGCCAACATAAGTTCGCCTTCAATAATTGCCCGTAAAGCATGCGGATCCTCCCCCCAGGACTGCCCGGCCAGTTCGAATTCATTCTCGGTCCGGTGGCCGAAATTCTGCAGGAATTGATCATACTGCTGTTGGAAAGCCGCCTTATGGTCGGCATTGCCGGGATGGGCCGCCGTCTGGACCCACAAACCCCGCAAGCGGGTGATTTCCGCAAAATAGGGATCGCCTCCCTCGGCGGTAAGCGCGGCAATAATTTGCCGGACCACCGGCGCGCTATCCGCCTTCGCCCCGGCCAGATGCAGCATGTAGCCCAGGTGGGAAAAGCTGCGGGCGGTAATGGCAATATGCCACCCGAACAAAAAACGGTTGACGAAAAACAGGCGTTCCAGTTCGGACAGGAAGGTTTTCCCGGCCCAAACGTCCAGGTAGCGATCAATAAAAGCAGCCATGCGGTTTTCCATGGCCAGGGAAGGGCGCAACCGCTCCAACCGGTACAGGAGGGTTTTTAGGGCCCGAACCACCCGCTCTCCGGGGTGATAGCGGGGTTTTTCCGCCTGGGGCGGGGTGTGAAAGCCCAGTCCCAGTTCCAGGACCTTTTCATCCACGTAAGGCTCCACCCCAAAGCTTTTAAAGATGGTGTCGAGATTGAGGTAAGGCAGTCCTTCGAATTTTTTCGGAGAAAGCACTTTTGGCCAGGGGCGCGGGACCAGGTGCACCAGGTTGGTAAAGAAGCGGTCCACCAGGCTGTAAAATTTGATTCGGTAGGCCTTGAGCACCACCTCCTGAAAAACATCCCAGGAGAGCGGGGTTAAAGGGCGCGGGACAATTTCCCCGATATTGGCTCGGGTCCACACCTCATGGGGGGGATACAATTGGGATGGGGGCGGGGCGGGATACGTTTCCGGCACCACCACCGGCCTGCTTTGCAAAATAAACAGCCGGCCGTTGGCCCAGGCCCACTCGATGTCCTGAGGTGTCCCGTAATGGGCTTCGATCCGCCGGGCCGCTTCCCACAGAGCGGCGGGAAGGTCTCCGGACGGCGGCGCCCCGGGGTCCAGGGAAAAAGCTTCCGGGGTTTTATTGCCGGACACCAGGTCTTCCCCCAGGCCATCGATCATCTCCCCCAAATACTCCCGACGCCCGTTAACCGGATTAACGGTAAACAGAACCCCGGCTTTTTCGGCGGGCACCATTTCCTGCACCACCGCACCGAAGGCGAACTCCCGTTCCTCCAGCCCGTTTTTGGCCAGGTAACTGCGCACCCGTTCGCTGCCGGCGGCTTCAAAACACCGGACGATCGCTTCCCGGACCGCTTCCGTCCCTTCCAGATCCAGATAGCTTTCAAAAATGCCGGCCGCGGAGAGCCCGGGAAGGTCCTCCTGGGCTGCCGATGAGCGCACCGCACAGCGCTCAAAACCGGCGATGCGTCGCTCGATTTCCGCGGGGGTTACCGCGGGGTCCGCAACGCAGAAGGCCGGGGGCACCCGGATTCCGGAAAGACGGTTGAGGATATAAAGATTGTAAAATTTCCCCCCGACGGTGGCGATGGCAATATCTTCCCGGGGAGATTCAAAATCGAAGATCATCGCGACCTCAATCCGCTGAGCAGTTTTTGATAAAAGGCGGCGCTTTCCCGGTAAAACAAGGAAAAATGGCTGACCAGGTAGATCCCGGCCCCCATCAGGACAAAAACAACCAGAGCGCTCAGCTGGGAGCCGCCCGGCAAGGGATAAAAATAGCGCATCGCGAACAAAGCCACCATCATCAGCAGCACCGGCAGCACAAATTTGCCCAGCGGCTTGAGGGAGGACCAAACCGGCATGTTGATCTCGCGGGCCGCCTGGCGAAACAACACCACCAGAAAAGCGATGGTCGCCGCGCAATACCCCGCGGTAACGCCCACCAAACCCCAGGGAATTCCGGCCACTATAAGCAGAAGGGTAATGGGCAGAAAAACCAGGCTGAGGCGGTAAATCCGCTGGGGCTGGCCCACCGCTTTCAGCATGCTGTTGGCCGGCTTAAACAGGACCGTCACCAAGCCCAGCAGGCAGAACAGTTGGAAGGGAACCACCGCCTCCTGCCACTTGGCGCCGTAGAACAGGGGAATTATCAGATGACCCACCAGGATCAATCCGGCGAACAGGGGCAAGGCAGCGCCGCCGATGTATTCCAGGCTGCTGCGGAACAGGTTGCGCAACTCGCGGGGATCCCGATTGGCCCGGGAAAAGGTGGGCAGCAGCACCTTGACGATCAGGTCCCCCAAAACCGCCACCAAGGCCATGGACAGGGTAAAAGCCAGCTTGTAATAGCCCAGGGCCTGCAGGCCGATCAACTTGGCGACAATCATAAAGTCGATATTTTGAAGGAGAAAGGCGTTAAAATTTGCCCCGAAAATATTGCGTCCATAGCTGAGCACCTCGCGGGCGGACTGACGGCGGAAGGGCAAACCCGGTTTCCAGCGCACGGCGAGCCAATACCCCAGGGTCATCAGGATGGCATTGCTCAGGATGGGCAATACCAGGCTGTAAACCCCGTAGCCGCTGAGGGCCAGCCAGATCGACAGGGCAAAACCACTGATCAGGCTGAGGCCGTTAATTTTGGCGAGGGTGGCAAAGCGCAGGGATTTTTGCAGCAGGGCCAGGTGCACCAGCCCCAGTTGCTGGGCCAGGAAAGCAAACGCGGCAATTCTCTGCAGGGGGACAATCCGGGCATTCTCAAAGAGGGCTGCGGTGAGCGGGGCACTGGCCAAGGCCAGCAGCGTGAGCAACAAGCCGCCGATCAGGTTTATCGCGAAGGCGGCATTGAGAACATCTTTGCCTTCGCCCTCCTGTCGGTAAATAACAAAGGCATCCGCGCCCCATCCCCCCAGCACCAGGAGCAGGCCCTGGATCATCGCCACGATGCCGAAGATCCCGAAATCCTCCGGGAAGAGAATACGCGCCAGCACAATATTTACCCCAAACTCGAAGAGTTTGGTCAGAGCAATGCTCACCAGAAGCCATAAAGACTCCCGTTTTACCGACTTTTCCCCACCCGGATTCATCTATTTGATCAGCACCAGTTTTTGCGTTTTAGCGAAAGATTCTCCGGCAATGCGTACGAAATAAATACCCGAAGCCAGCCCTTCCCCATCCAGGCGCATGCTGTGGGAGCCGGCATCCTGATTTCCCCGAAAGAGGGTCTCCAGCACCCGCCCCTGGATGTCCATAACCACCACGGACAACTTCTGGGCTTTTTGCAGGGCGTATTCGATGGTGGCGGTGGCGTTTACCGGATTGGGATACAGGGAGAACTGAAAATCCACGGCCAGGCCGCTTTCCACAGGATCATTATCGCCCAGACCGGTTAAAGATGAACCCTCACCCAGCAAAAAGATGCGCACGCTGTTTCCGGGAACGCTGTAGGTGAAGTTCCCGCCGGAAACGGAAAGGCTGTCGAAGGGAACAATGGCGCTCAGACCGTCCACCACCCGGGCCCGGGAAAAGTCCGCTCCCCCGCTCAATTGGAAATCCAGGGTGCGCGAGCTGGTGCTGTAGTTTACCGCGGCAATGGCCAGCGACGAATCGCCCCGGACCGCCAGCACCTCCATTCGGTTGATGCTCTCGGCGCTTTGCACGATCACCCCGTTGGTAAAGTGATTGTAGAAGTTGGCAAAAGCCCAGAAGCCCGGAAACAGTTTATAGGCCTCCCCGTTGGTATTGGTGCCGCGCCAGTCCTCGAACAAGCCGTAGCCGGTCCAGCCGGAGAGCGGCAGGGAGGGGCTGTTGAGGTAGAGATTGGAAAAGCGGAACATCACCATCCCGGCCAGGTCCAGCTCCCAGATCCGCACCAGATTGCGGGTCAGGGCTATTCCCGCCTCTTCGGAATCGTAGTTGATCAGAAAACCGGCCCCGTAGTCGTTGTCGCCCATTTCGGACAGGTAGAGGGGAAGGTTGTATCCCACCAGATCGTCGTGAATGCTGGTGATCATCCCATTGATGGCGCTGGCCCCGATTTGGTAGACGTGAAAAGCCAGAAAATCGACGTACTGATCCCCGCCGGCATTGAGGAACTGGCGGGTCAGATTGGCCTGAAAAACCTCTTCGATGCCCCCCATGCGGATTTCCGGGGAAACCTCGTCCGCGGCGGCACGGGCGGCGGCAGCCATGGCCAGCAGGTCGTTGAGGTCCCCTTCGAAAGCGTGGGTGGGAAAAGAAGGATCGCTGTTGGGTTCGTTGACGAAAGTGAACATCACCCGGGAAGGCGGCACCCCGACATCGTTCACCAGCCAGCTCAGGCTGGCGCGGACAATTTCAGAATATTCGGCGTAATTGGTGGGCGGCCAGGCCCCGCTGGCGCCCAGCATAAAGGTATTGGGGGTGGAGGCCAGCCAGTTGGCGCAATCCCAGATATTGAGGTAAAAGACCAGATCGGGGTGTTGGCGGCGCATGGCCACGAACCAGCGGTGAAAGCTGGTGGTTTTGCCGTAGGCGACATCCGCCTGGGAGACAAAATCAAAGTTGATCACCGAATTTTCGGGATTGCTGTTGTCGTTAGCCGGTTCGAACTCGAACATGGGAAATTGCATGCGCAGGATATTGAGGTTGGAGGTCCGGTAGCGCTGCAAAAACATGCTACTGTCCTGATCAATCCAGGTGCCTTCGAAGCCGTAATGAACCGGAACGGTTCCCACCTGATTGTCCAGGTTAACGGAAACGGTTTGGGACTGGCAGCACAGGGAGACAATCAGAAGGGCGGATACGGCAGCGAGACGGGAGGCGCCGGTTAGAAACATGTTGATCCTTTCGCAATGGGTTCTTTTTCGGATGCAGGCTAAGAGCGGCATAAAAAGTGCCAATCCATATAAAAATTCAATATTTGGCGACATTTTGCGTTTTCCGAAAAATCCAACCACTCGTGGGACATTAACCAAACTTTTGTTTATTAAGCGCTTACAACACCCTGCGAAACGGCGCGATACCCAATTTTCTGCAAGGGGGAATTCTAAACCGCCCGTAGCGTAGGCTGGCGATTGAACGACGGGGTACTTCATCTGTATAATTTAGGTACAGAATAAGCGGGAAGGCGTTTTTTTTGCGGTGGCGGCGAAATTGCCCCTACCGGACCAGCCGGAACAGCACCACTCCCCTCCCGGAAGCCGCAAAAGAAAAGCTGCCCTGCTGCACCGGCAGTTCCCGGCTAGGTTCGATGCCGCTCAAAGCGTCGGTCACCAAAACCCGATGCCACTGCTCTTCCCGACCCTCCCAGCGGAAAACCAGATCGGTTTTCTCGCGGCCCAAATTATAGGCAGCCAGAATTGCCGGCGCAGACGGGTCCCACACCGCCAGGACGTCCACTTGGCGCAGGTCGCAACGGACCTGAACCACCTTGCCGCCGGCGAGATGGCGAAAGCTGTTGGCCAGCACCCAGAAAACCGAATGAATGCGATAAGCCTCTCCATCAGTATGGGTGCCGCGCCAGTCCTCGAAAAGCCCGTATCCCTTCCAACCGGCCACCTGGGCATGGTCGCTGCCGTAATAGCTGCTGCTCAGCCGGAACATCTGGAAGCTCTCCAGAGGAGCGCGCCAGATGCTCATAACGTGGCTGGCCATGGCCACTCCCGCATCCCGGGGGCGGTAATCGATCAGAAAATCCTTGCCGTAATCGTTGTCCCCCAACTCGGTCAGGTATACCGGTTTGCCGCTTTGGGCCAGTTTTGCCGCAATGCCGGAGATGCGGTTTCCAATCTGAAACGGACCGGTACCGTAAACGTGAAAACTGAGAAAATCCAGGTAATCTCCCCCGCCGGCTTTCAGGAAACGTTCGGTGATGCCGCTGCTGTTGATCTCCTCGATACCGCCCAGGCGGATTTCCCTGGAGACCTCGTCCAGCGCTTCGCGGGCGGCGCGGGCCATGGTCAGCAAATCCCGGACATCCCCCTTAAAGGCGGTGGTGGGATATTTGCCGCGGGCGTTGGGCTCGTTGACGAAGGCGAACATAATCCGCTGCGGGGGAACCTTCAGATCCCCGGTAAGCCAGCGGGCAATCGAGCTGATCCACTCCCGGTATTCCGGATAATAGGCCGGGGGAAAAGCGCCGCTGCGCCCCCCGAAAAAAGTGCCCCTGGTGCTGGCCAGCCAGTTGGCGCAGTCCCAGATATTGATCGAGACATTCAGATCCGGATGCCGGCGCAGCAGGTTGCGCAGCATGCGGTGGTAGCCGATGGTTTTGCCGCGTTCCGCATCCAGATCGAAATCCCGGTTAAAATTGATCTCGCTGTTGTAGGGCGCGGCATTTTCGTTTTCGGGTTCGTATTTGAACATGGGCATCTGGATGCGCACGGTGTTGATACCCAGCAGGGCGAATCGCTCCAGAAAAAGGGCGCTGTCCTCGTTAACCCAGGTTCCTTCCACCCCGAGGAATTTGGGGGGCGAACTGATGACCGAATCCGGGAAGATGGAAATCTGCTGGGCCAGGAGGCCCGGGAGGCAGAGCAGCAGCCAGAGGGCCAGGCCGGGGAGGTAGGACCGTTGGCTATAAGCCGTTAGCCGCAAGCCGAAATCCCTATTCGCTTCTCGCTTTTCGCCCTTCCCTTTTCGCGCTTCGCCCATCAATCCCGGGTTCCGTGGGTAAAGGTAATCTCCCCGGCGGACTTCATCTTTTGGGGCATGCCCAGGGCCGGGTAAAAGAGGGTGCGCAACTTGTTGAAGCGATTGTATTCCCCGCCGAAGGCGGCGATGGAAAGCAGCTTGGTGGGCAGGCTGGAATGGTATTTCATACTTTTAATGATAATGTCCGACGCCCAGTTCTGGTGTTTGAGGTCCTTGAAAAATCCCGCCTCCATTTTGTCGGCGTATTCGTTCAGAAAAAGGCGGTCGAAACGCCCGGATTTGAAGGCTTTGTCGGTAACCTCGGCCAGATGCTGGGCGGCTTCCAGGCAGTAGTCGATGCCCGCCCCGAAAAGGGGGCTGACCATCCCGGCGGCGTCGCCGATCAGCGCTTCGGAATCGTCGACGTATTCATCCAGCAGGCGCATGGGAATGTAGCCGCCGTTCTTTTTCAGAATTTTTTGATCTTTGAGGAGCGGGGCGGTAACCGGGTGTTTTTCGATCATCACCTGAAAAGCATCCTTGAGGTCCTGGCGATTTTTCATTTCCGGCAGGATAGTGCCGATCCCCACGTTCATCATGCCGTTGTCGGGGAAAATCCAGGCATATCCCCAGCGAACCAGGCGCTGGTCCAGGTAGATTTTGCAGACATCCGGTTCTACGGTAACCCCTTCAAAATCATAGGCATAAGCAAAAGCCCACCACGGCTTTTTGGGCTCGGGATTAAAGCGCGGATTTTTTTTGGCGGCCAGGGAAAAAGGGCCGTCGGCAAAAACGGCCAGTTTGCACTGGAAGGATTCTTTTTCGCGATCCTTGCTCTGGGTATGGACCACCACATCTCCCTTGCCGCGGATTTCGTAGTCCGTGGCGGTAGTCGAGGTGAGCAGGGTGGCCCCTTTGCGGGCGGCATTTTCGGAGAGGTAGCGGTCGAAGCGGCAGCGCTGTACGGTTACGAATTCCTCCTGGTGGGCAACCGATCCCCAGGGGAACACAAAATCGATCCGGCTGATGGGCGCCTCGGCAATGGCCGGATCTTCCACGAAATGTTCGAAGTGCCTTCGGGAGAGCAGGCCGCCGCAGGCGGTAATTTTCCCGGAGAACTCCTGGCGTTCCAGGAGCAGAACCGAGTACCCGTTTTCCGCGGCCAGGCGGGCATAGCTCGATCCGGCAGGCCCGGCACCAATCACCACTATATCATACGATTTCATGTTCTTTCTCCTAAGGAAGATTCCGTCCGGCGGGATGTTTTAAATTTGCGTTGCGCCTTGAACATCAGCCAGCGCATCAGGGTCAGCGGTTTGGACATGGTATGGCCGTTATCCCGCATACGGGCGAGCAGCTGTTCGGCATTCAATCTGGAAACGTCGTACTGAATGAGAAAATCCCAGACTTCGTCCGGCATGTCCCATAGTTTGAGGGGCATTTTGGTAACCCCTTCGTAGGCCTGCCGGTATCGGCTGTCCCACTGCTTCTGAAAAGCGATAAGGGCCTCCTCCCCGAAGGCTCCTTTTTCGAATGCCTGGCGGGCCACTCTTCCGGCCAGATCCCCGTTGAGGAGGGCCGGTTCGACCCCCATGCACATCCAGGGAGTGGCGTGTCCGGCGGCATCCCCGGTAATCAGAACCCGGTCGTAAAACATTTTTTCCAGGGGCTCTACCGGAATGGTGCCGGATTCGTAATGAATCTGCCGGGCGCCCTTCAGGAAGCCCGCAAAAGGCTGGAATTCGGCCACCGCCCGGTGGAAATTGTCCTTGAGATCTTTGGCGGGAAAACGCACCGAATCGTTGACAATGGCAAATCCCACGCTGGCGCGGCGGTTTTCCACCGGGTAATACCAGCCCCCACCGGAGCCGTAGCTGGTGGAACCTGCAATAAAATAACATTCGTCGTCCACGCTGTGGGAGCAGTTTTCGTACATCAGTCCCAGGGAATGGCTGTAGAGCACCTCCACCGGCCCGGCGCCCAGCAAATTGCCCAGCAGGTGGACCTTGCCGGAGGCGTCGATGGCCATTTTGGCCCGCACCTGGTCGCCGCTGGAGAGGGTCAGGCGAATCCCGTCGCCGAGGTCCTCAAACCCTGTTACCCTGCGCCGCACCAGCTGAAAATTGGGGTTGGGATCCAGATACTGTTTTTCCAGCTTCCGGCAGGCGGCCAGGTAATTCAGCCCGGCCAGGACCGGGTTTTCGAAGCGGTGCCCGGAGGAAACCCCGGTAGGGGTTATCATAACAAAGGCGCGGTACTGCTCCAGCGCGCAATCCAGCAAGTCATACTGGGCCAGGGTGTCGCAAAAGGTCAGGCGGGTGGGATTGTTTTTGCCGGATTTAAACGGGTCCAACACAACAACCCTTACCTCGGGATTTTCCAACAAACTGCGCGCCGCGGACAATCCGGCCAGGCCCCCCCCGATAATGGCGATATCCGCATCATATTGCATGTTCTTCCCTGTCCCTTTGTCACTTTCAGATTCGTAACTGGCTTGGCACGCCGAAACATGTTCTGTTAAAAAGCACCAGAGCGGGTAACCACGGCTCAAAAAGGCGGTTTACTGCACCGGAAGCATCTTTTTGACGGCGGTATAGTTATCGGCTTTGATGCAATAATATTAAACGCCGGAAAGCGCTTTTGCGCCCTTACCATCCGGGTTCGCAACCCGGGTACCCGTGAGAACCCGCCCGGTACAGCCCCGTTTCCCGGCAAGCCGGGAAGGTTCAAGAAACGACGGTTGGGCAACATCAGCATCTAATTTAACCGGAATCACCGCCGGTATCGTGAAGCCTGTCACTTAAACAACTTGCCAATAACCTGAAGGGGCCACTTGAGTTTGGCGGGGGTCGGCATGACCCAGATGAAGTAAAACCCGAGAATTACCAGATAGGTGCTGTTCATTAAGGACAGCAGAAAGGTCAGCAGCGCGGGCACCAGGATATTGGGAATGATAATGTGCAAGACATTGGCCAGACCGCGGATTTCCTGATAATACGGATCGATGATGTGCTTCTGGCGCAGTTCCCGGACCACCAGCAGCGCAAACAATAGCAGGTAGCCGCCCAGCACCGGCCAGATGGGAGACAGGCCGCGGAAGGTGATCACCGCTCCTATGGCATCCACCCACACCCACAAAATGGCCAGAAAAGCCAGGCGCTCCAGCACCAGAAAAAGCCGGAAGCCGAAGGCCACCTTCTCCTGACCGTGGGTTACCGCAAAGGTTTTGGTGCTGGTTTTAACGTCCCCTTCGTAATCGTAAAACTGGTGCCCGATATCGTAGGCCCCGCCCTTAAACACCGCGTAGGCGATAAAAACCCAGAGATGGGGGTGATGCAGGCTGCCGAAGATGGAAAAGCAGATCAGGGTGGGCACCACCATCTGGGCCGCGAAGGGGATGATCAGCCCGATCAGCCCGCGCTCCTTGAAGCGAATGGGGGGCATGGAATAAAAGGTGGCGATAAAAAACTGGATCGCCCACAGGACCCAGAAATCCTCATAAACCAGAAAATGGCTGCCGGAGAGCAGCACCAAAACGGTAATACCGACCAGAATGCCGGTGCGTACGGCGGGACTAAAGGCGGCCAGATCGTTGTTTTTGCCCTGTCGCAGGTCGATGTCCAGATCGGCGTAGTTGTTGATAACGTATCCGTAGATGGTCGAGGTAATGCTGAAAACCGCGAAAATCAGAAAATCGGCTGTGTTTTGCCAGGCATCGCGCCCTTCGGTAAGCATCAGGTAAAAGCACAGCATGTAGAGGATGGGCAGTTTGTCCAGCGCCCAATCCTTCCAGCGGATCAGGCTGGCAATGTGTTGCAGGCGGGTATTCGGCATGGTTACTCGCGGGAGAGCCCGGTTAAGGTTGTGAGGATACCGAGGTGGAGCCGGCCGTTTCCTGGGTGGAGGCTCCGGCGTTGGCCGGGGTCTCCCGACCGTCGCGGGGCATATTATCAAAGTTTTTGGTGGTGGTGGAAATGCTCCACACAAAGGGATTTTTGTCGAACAGGTGGAAATTGATGGTCCCCGCCACCCGGCAGTAGGCTTCCACGGCGATCAGCCCGGTCATGTACAGCACCTCCCGCGGGGTCCAGCGCATCTCCTTGAGGATATAGCGAAAAATCGAGGAGGAACGGAAGGTGGCCACCTGGTAGCCGGTAGTGGCCAGAAGGTGTTTGTGCCCCACCGCGATGCGGCGGCGCTGCTTAACAAAATCGTGCAGGGTTTCCGGTCCCTTGTTGCGCACCAGGGCTTCCGGCGCGTAGCAGATTTTGAGGCCCTTTTCCCGAAAAATCGCCTCGATGATGGCCTCGTCCACCGCGGTAAAAAAGGGAATGGAGGGAATGATGTTGCGGAAGGCGATCAATTCCCCGCATTTGGGATGCTCCATGGCGATGTGATGGTGCAGGGCCCACAGCTTGTTGACGCAGAAGCCGATGAAGGTGTTCTCCGGGTTCACCGGAATGGGATGGGCCCCGTTGGTGCCCACTTCCGGATCGAAAAAGGGGTTGATCAAATGTTCGATGGTATCCGGTTCGGTGATGGTGTCGGCGCTTTCCAGCACCAGAATATCCCCGGTGGCCACCTTGAGGTATTCGTTGATAGCCGAAGCCTTGCCGCGGCGATCCTTCTCCACCACCAGCAGAATACGCTCGTCCGCGGCCGCCATTTCCCGCACGATCTCATCGGTGCGATCGGTCGACCCGGAGGAAACCACCACAATCTGGGTGATGCGTCCGGACTGCATCTGCTGTCCCTGAAGGGCTTCCAGGCAGACGGCGATATTTTTTTCCTCGTTATAGGCCATCACCCCCACGCTAACTTCAAAGCTCTCCGGGATCCCGAAGCTCCCGTCATTCTTAAAACGGGTGGGGCTGAGCAATTCCTCGTATTCCGCCACAAAACGTTTGTAATCCTTGCGCAGAAAGGTCAGGTGGCGCAGGATTTCCAGCAGGGGGGCCCGGTAACGGGTGATCTTGGAGAGGGTGGAGAGGCGCTCCCGCCAGCCGAAGCCGGAGTCGTTGCTTTCCGAGGCGCGGAAAACAAAGGGGATTTCTTTGACCCGCGCCCGCAGGGCATAGGCGGCGTGGATCATGTGGACCTGGAACAAGTGGCCGGAATCCGGCAGGGCGTCCAGATCGGTCTGGCGCAGGAAATCGGCGGAATAAACCCGGAAGCCCGAGGAAAAATCCCAGATGGGCTTCACCATCAGGTAGGCGATAAACATGTTGGCGAATTTGCTGGCCACCAGTTGGCGAAAGCGCCAGCCTTCCACCCGCACCCCGCTGATGTAGCGGCTGCCGATCAACAAGTCGTAATGGCGGGCGTGTTTGAGGAATTTTTTGATATAGGCGGGCGGATGGGAAAAATCCGCGTTCATGGTAATTACGTAATCAAAACCGTTTTCCAGGGCGATGCGAAAGCCGTCCCGCAGGGCGGAGCCAATCCCGTTTTTGCCCTGGCGATGCACCACCCGAATGTCCCGGAACTCCTGTGCGAGGGCATCCGCCACCGCTCCGGTTCCATCCGGAGAATTGTCGTCCACAATGATAATCGGATAATCGCGGCCCACCAAACGCAGCATGCGCACCAGGCGGGGCAGTTGCTCGCTTTC
>JAGRBF010000340.1 GCA_020434205.1 Calditrichota bacterium
TCTGGATTTCCGAGCCGACCACCAGGGCGGTTTTGCTCTGCCCGGTTTTTATAAATTGATCGGCGATGGACAGGGCGTAAATAAATCCCGAGCAGCCGTTGCGGATGTCGATGGCGGGAATCCCGGGGAGTCCCAATGCCGCCTGGAGGGTACAGCCGGAGCCGGGAATCACCTGGTCGGAAATACCGGCCGCCAACACGATCAAATCAATTTCCGAAGCCTCGATGCCGGCTCGTTGCAGGGCCATTTCCGCGGCGGCCCGGGCCATCCCGGTAACGGTGTCCCCCTCGGTAATCCAGCGGCGCTCTTCGATTCCGGTGCGTTCGCGAATCCAGGCGTCGGAGGTGTCCATGTATTTTTCGAGTTCGGCGTTGGTAACCACGCGCGCCGGCAAATAATGGCCGACGCCAATCACTTTGGAATGTTTCATCTGTGCTCCTGGGCTTGGATGGGAAAATGGAGGGAGCCGCCGGGCAGTTCCCCTCAGAATATAAAAAAACGCCTCATTTTGTGCAATGTTCGCGAGGATTCCCAGCGGCGATTATCACTTTTGGCCAAATCTCCGGCGTTTAGGGGTAGACGTTTGTTAAACAGGATTTTGAAAACCCTTTCACTGGAGGTGACCCATGAAAAAATGGCAACTCGGATGTTTGTTCCTTTTGTTTACCGGCCTGCTGCTGGCAAGAACGCCGGGCCTCATCAATTACCAGGGCGTTTTGAGCGACGGCAACGGCGCGGTGGTGGCCGACGGCGATTATGACATCACTTTCCGTCTGTATGATGAAGAAGGCGGTGGCAGCGAGCTGTGGAGCGAAACCCAGACGATATCCGTCAGCGACGGGGTATTCAGCGCCATGCTCGGCAGCGCCAATGCTCTGGATTTACCCTTCGATGCGGGATATTGGCTGGGCATCGCGGTGAATGGCGGCGATGAGCTCGCCCCGCGTTTGCAACTGGGGGCTTCTCCCTACAGCCTGCACGCCCAAAACGTGGCGGACAGCAGCATCACCACCGAAAAAATTGCCGACGGCGCCATTACCCCCGCCAAACTGGCGGCCGGCATTTCCTTCGACCAGCCCTGGACGCGCAGCGGTTCCACCCTTTCCTACACCGGCGGGCGGGTGGGGATCGGCACCGCGACGCCCATCAATACCCTCTCCATTAGCGGCGGGGTAGACGTTAATGATATCAGCAATGGCGCCATGCGAACCCGCATTTACGGCAGCCAGATAGGAGCCCTGGAGACCAAGGGATCGGCTGGATCGCGCAATGTGCTGTTAACCTATACCAGCGGCAACGAGGACAACGGCTTTATGGGCGTCTTCAACCCCAATTCCGATGCACGCGTTTACGGACAAATCAGCAACGACGTGGGGCAAATGGTTACCATCGGCGCCAACAATACCAATAACGTGCGCAACACCTTCCTGGCCAATTACCCCAATCACGGTTATGTGGGGGTTTACGATGCCGGCAGCAGCGTTCAGGCGGGCATGTACGTCAATTCCTCCGGGCAGGGGGTGGTCTACGGGGATATCAAAAATTTCCGCATGACCAATCCCTACAATCCCAGCGAAGAGATTTGGTACGCCAGTCTGGAAGGGCCGGAAGCGGCGGCTTACCTGCGCGGAACCATTCAGCTGGTTGGGGGAAAAGCCACGGTCGAATTTCCCGAGCACTTTCGGGCCGTTGTGGTCCAGCGGGGAATGACGGTGATGCTGACCCCCCTCAGCGCGGATTCCCGGGGGCTGGCAGTGGTTGGCAAAAGTGAGGAAGGTTTTGAAATTCGCGAGCTGATGAGCGGCACCGGCACCTACGAAGTGGATTGGGAGGTGAAGTCCATTCGCCGCGGCTTTGAGGATTACCGGGTGATGCGCACCGCCATCGAATCCATGCCCGCACAGGAGGATCCGGGTCCGGGCGAGCCGCAAATGCAGGGGGAGGAATAAATGATGACCCGGACATGCCTGAGATGGTTGATTACCCTTGTGTTGCTCGCCAGCGCCGGCGTTAGCGCCCAGAGCTTCAGCATCACCAAAAGCGCCATCGGCGGCGCCGGTGGGCAGGCTCTTTCCGCAGATAACGGGGTGCGGGGAACCCTGGGGCAGCCCTTCTCCGGGATTACCCGCAACAATAGCTACGGGATATTCTCCGGTTTCTGGTCCTTTCGCTACCATCTGGTGGCCATTGGGGACGGCGCCTTTCTGGTCCCGGAGCGCTTCGAGCTGGGTCAGAATTACCCCAATCCCTTCAATCCGTCTACCAACATTCGCTTTGCCCTCCCGGAAGCGGTGGCGGTGCGCCTGGAAATTTACGATATGATGGGGCGCAAGGTGGCGGTCCTAACGCCGGGCGCCCCCGGCGGGGCGAAACTCCAGCCCGGCTGGCATCAGGTGAGCTGGGACGGTCGCAATCTGGCCGGTATTCCGGTTGCCAGCGGCATGTATATCTATCGCCTGGTGGCCGGGAATTTCCGGCAGACGCGTAAGATGTTATTGGTTAAATAGGCAAGACAAGCTGGCCCCGGTGTTAAACGTCGGGGCCAGCGGTTTAGAAGATCAGCTTCATCAGCATCAGATAGGGAATAAACCCCGCCATAATCACCAAAGCCGCCTGATAGGTATTCTCGTAGTCCAGGGCCTGGCGCAGGGCAACGACCATGGCCAGGATCATCCACAGGGTTCCCCCAAGATAAAACAGAACTCCCACAAAAGGGAAAATGCCGAAAAGGCAGAAAACCCCCGGCGCAGAGGCGAAGCCCAGCACCCGCAGCAGTTCTCCGAATGAGGTTTGGGTATTGCGGCCTTTGAGAATGGTGGTGCCGATGCCGTAGGCCAGGGCGGCCCAAATCACATAGCTGCCAATGGAGATCCCCAGGCCGCGAAAAATATCCCCGAAATCCAGGGGACCAAACCTGCCTACCCCCCGGGCCAGTCCCGACCATACCAGAACCACCAGCGCCTGGGTGAGGGTGTTGGGGTCCCGTTCCACTTCTTCGTAGAGATCGGACCGTAACGTGATAGCGCGTAAAAAGCGGGGGAGCAGTTCTTCCATTGCAGGCCTCGGTATTGGTTTCCTAAACATACCAAAGCCGGGCCTTTTTTGCCAGAGCCGTGAAGAGGATTGGGAGACAAAAGATGCTCGCCACAGGAAATGATCCAAAGAGGAAAAATCTTGATCCTATGATCCTATGAGAGATAATGAGGATCAAAGGATCAAAGGATCAAAGGATCAAAACCCTCGCCCTTTAATCCGCGTTAGCATATCACGGGTCATGGCGCTCAGGCCGAAATCCGGCGACCAGTTCCAGTCCTGGCGGGCCAGGCGGTCGTCGATATCGTGAGGCCAGGATTCGGCAATCTGCTGGCGGAAATCCGGCTGGTAGGAAACCCGGAAGTCCGGCACTTCCTTGCGGATGGCCCTTACCAGATCGGCAGGGGTGAGGCGCATGGCGTTGACGTTATACACCCGGCGGGTAAGGCGGTCGCCATCGGCGCCGGCCAGGTTGAGGATGGCCTTGATGGCATCCGGCATGTACATGAAGGGGAGAGGGGTTTCTTCCTGAATAAAGCAGGAATACGGTTTGCCGCTTACCGCGTGAAAGTAGAGATCCACGGCGTAATCGGTGGTGCCGCCGCCCGGGGCGGTTTCGCTGCTGATAATCCCGGGAAAGCGCAGGGAGCGGGTGTCCAGACCGTAGCGGCTGTGGTAATATTGAAGCAGCTTCTCCCCGGCAACCTTGGTGATGCCGTACATGGTGGTCGGATTGAGGGGGGTGTTGTCCGGGGTATTGTCCTTGGGGGCATCCGGCCCGAAAACCGCGATCGAGGAGGGGGTAATCACTTTCTTGACGTCTTTGCGCCGCGCCACCTCCAGAACGTTGAACAGCCCGTTCAGGTTAACGTCGTAAGCCAGCTCCGGGTTTTTTTCCCCGCTGGCGGACAGGATCGCGGCCATGTGGAAGATGGTATCGATCTGCTCTTCGACCACAATTTTGGCCAGACTGTGAAGGTCCACAACATTGAGGTAGAGAAAGCGGCTTTGTTCGGTAACCACCGGGGCCGGCCGTTTGATATCCGTAGAGATAACGTTTTCTGCTCCCACTTCGGCGGCCAGGTGACCGATCAATTCGGAGCCTATTTGCCCGCAAGCTCCCGTTACGAGAATTTTCTGCATGGTGCCCACCATTTAAGAGTCGTTTGGCTCGATTGCACCGGGAACCACCCCGCGGCAATCACATTGACGTCCTGCGCTCCAAATTAATTTTCCGGTTTGCCGGGGTAACTGCCGCCGTTCGGGTAATTTGGGAACCGTATCATAAAGAAATTTTAAGATTTTCACAACAAGCTTAGAAATTTCCGTGCATCCGGTTTTTCCGCTTTTTGCTTTAAAATCTCATGTTACGCAACCACCCCCATGTTTGCTATTTAACCGCGAAATCGCGAAGGCCATTAGAATAAAAAGGGAGGTGTTTACATTAATTTGTTTTTTATTGAATGTAAACACCGACCCCTAAAAGAGATTGAGCAAGTCTAAGCGAAGGCCTCGGTTTTCAAATCTATTTCGCGTATAAGACCCAATCTCTTTGTGAATAAAACGAAATAGAATAACCATCGCTTTAAGA
>JAGRBF010000341.1 GCA_020434205.1 Calditrichota bacterium
AAGGTTACCGCGGTGATGGGACAGTCCGGGGTCGGCAAAAGTTCCCTGGTCAATGCCCTCAATCCCCATCTGGCGGTGCGGATCGGGGAGGTGAGCGAGCGCACCCAAAAGGGCATGCATACCACCACCCATTCGGAATTGTTTCCTCTGGGGAACGGGACCTTCGTGGTGGATACCCCGGGCATTCGCGAACTGGGATTCTGGGATATTTTCAAGCGTGAGCTACCCGCTTTTTTTGTCGATTTTGCCGAACTGGCGCCGGAATGCCAGTTTTCCGACTGCACCCATATTCACGAGCCGGGCTGCCAGGTGATTGCCGGGGTAAGCCGCGGGGAAATTTTTGCCGAGCGCTACGAGAATTACTGCAATATCTATGATTCCCTGAAGAATGCCTCCTACGAAACCTAACGGCCAACGGCCAACGGCCAACGGCAGACGGCCACCGGCCAACGGCCAACGGCCAACGGCCAACGGCCAACGGCCTACCGCCTACCGCCTTCTGTTCCCTTCATCAAAAAAAAATAGGGATCTTGTCCCCCGGTTTTTATATTAAAGGACCATGACCGGACAATTGCGACATTCCCCGCGGCTGCTTTCCGCCACCCTTTCCCTTCTGGTGCTGCTTTTGCTCGGCACCCAGGTGGAAATGGCCGCCCACCGGCACGATCCGGGCACCGGTCGTGAGTGTCACGTCTGTGTCCTCAAAACGCAATTTCATTTTGACGGGGTGGCTTCTCCGGCCCGCCTCCCCGAAATTCAGGCCCTGGTTGATGAGGCGCCCGCCTGCGAAGCGCCGGTGCTGAGCAACCAACCTGCCGCCAGTTCCCTCACCAGACGCGGTCCTCCCGCCATTTCCTGACCTTCTCCAAAACAACATATAAGTGTATGCACCGTCAGCCTCTTTCAAAGGTTGTTAGCGGTGCTTGATGATGGTTATTGTCCGGAACCGCCGCGATAAGGCTTGTAAGGCTATTGCTGTTCCCTGTGCCGGACAATTACAGGTCGGAAAATCCATGAAAAAGAACCTGATTTTATCTGTGGTTCTGTGGCAGATTTGGATTGCCACAGGCCTGGCTCAGCCTGGATGGGTCCTGCACGGGGTGGTGATGGACCGGGAGTCCCGCCAGCCTTTGCCGGGAGCGGTGGTGGCCGTCGACGCCCTGGGGCTGGGCGTTTTTGCCGGTCCCGAGGGCCAATTTTCTCTGACGGTCAACGGCGCCGATAGCGTCCTGCTCTCCCTGGAAATGCTGGGCTATCGCAAAAAGCTGATTCCCCTTAAGCTCGCTGACAAACCTTCCGGGCCGCTGGAACTCGGCCGTATTGGCCTGGAACCGGTTCCCCTGAAGGCCGAGGAAGTCAATGTGGTGGGGCGGCGGGAGGAGCTCAAGGATGCCCTTCGCTCCGTTACCGTTCTTGAAGATGAGGCCCTCTTCCGCAATCAGGGACAAACCCTGGGGGATCTGCTGCGCGACCTGCCCGGTGTTTCCATCCTTCAAACCGGCCCCTCCATTGCCAAACCGGTGATTCGCGGGGTGCACAGCGACCGCATCCTGATCGTCAATGCCGGGGTGCACATGGAAGGGCAGCAGTGGGGAGACGAACACGCCCCGGCGATAGATCCCTTCGCTCAGGCGCGGGTCGAAGTGCTGCGCGGGGCGGCCGGGGTGGAATATGGGGCGGGGGCCATCGGTGGGGTGGTTAAGGTTTCCCCTCCCGAACCGGAAAACGATCCGATCCTGCGGGGCGCGGTGGTTCTCAACGGATTTTCCAATAACCGGCAGGCTTCCGGCTCGCTGCGCCTTTCCCGGGGGATCATGCATTTTCCCGGTCTGGCCTGGCAGGTTCAGGGCAGCTTTCGCAAGGCCGGAGATGCCTTTGCGCCCGACTATGCCATCAACAACACCGGGTTCCGGGAAAACAACGCTTCGGGAGGCTTCTCCTTCCAGCGGGGAAATGCCAAAACGGTGCTGTTCGCCAGCTATTTCGATACCGAACTGGGGATTTTCAGCGGTTCCCATATCGGCAATGTAACCGACCTGGAACGCGCCATCGAACGCGGGCAACCGGCCACCATCGAACCCTTCAGTTACGATATAGATCCCCCCCGGCAGCGGGTTCGGCACCTGCTGCTTTCCCTGAAAAGCGACTATCGTTTTTCCAGCCTGGGCAACCTGCACATGCAGTACGGCTGGCAGCAAAACCGCCGCCAGGAATTCGATTCTCACCGCGGGTTCAGTAGCAATCCCCCGACCGATGCCGCTTTCGATCTGGAATTGACCACCTATTCCATGGACCTGGCGTTGGAGCACAATCCGGTGGGTTCTGTTTACGGTAAAATCGGGATCAGCGGATCGCGGCAGGGCAACGCCCGCCAGACTTCCGGTTACCTGATCCCCAATTTCCGGGCCTACAGCGGGGCGGGATTCTGGATCGAAAACTGGTCGCGGGGCAACCTGACCCTCAATGCCGGCTTGCGCTACGATTACCGGTGGGTGAATGCCTTTGTTGAAGAAGGCAGTGCCTTTACCGAAAACAACAGCGATTACAACGCCCTTTCCGGCGCCACCGGTTTCAACTATCAGGTGGGTCGGGGGTGGGTATTGGCCGGCAATCTCGCCACCGCCTGGCGACCGCCCTCCATCAACGAACTCTACAGCGATGGGGTGCATCACGGGTCGGCCCGTTACGAAATCGGCAATGCCAAACTGAACAACGAGCGCAGTAACTCGGTGGACATGACCATCCGGCATCTCGATGAGAAACACTCCCTGGAAATCAGCCTGTTTCACTCGCGATACGACGGTTTCATCTTTCTTTTCCCGGAGGCGGAACCCATTCTGACCATTCGCGGGGCTTTTCCGGCCTTCAGCTACCGGCAGGCGGATGCGGTTATTCAGGGTCTGGACGGACACTTCGACTGGCATGTCTGGCCGGCATATCTCTTTGAGGTGCAGACCTCGCTGGTGTTCGGAGATAATCTGGATACCGACGAGCCGCTGGTGTGGATGCCTTCCAACCGCCTCAAACTGGCCCATCAGTTCAGTTTCCGGCAGGGGGGGCAGGTCGTCCACGATTTGCATGCCGGTTTTTCCACCCGGATTGTTTTTGAGCAAACCCGGGTTCCGGAAAATGCCGATTATGCGCCGCCACCGCCGGGATACACCCTGTGGGATGTGGAATTCGGTGCCCGGGTAGAGGTCGGGCGGGTTCCGTTGGAACTGCATCTCAACATCAATAATGTGTTCAATACCGCTTATCGGGATTACCTGAGCCGCTTCCGCTATTACGCGGATGACCCGGGCCGCAACGTGATTTTACGGATGCAGGTGCCAATCGGCGGCGGGGTTTCGGGGGATCTTCATCAATAGCGGTCCTAAAAAATTTTTGTCAAATACCCTATTCTAGTGAGGAAAAAACGATGAAACACCTTCTTAATATTTTGATGACCATGTCCTTTGCTTTCGCCATTTTCAGTTGCAGTGAGGATAGCGTGGCGCCTAAAACCGGGCCCGGCGAGGAGGAACTGATCACCACCGTTACACTGACCCTGACCCCCACATCTGGCACGGTTGTCACCGCTTCCTGGCGGGATCTGGACGGCGACGGTGGCAACGATCCGGTTATCGACACTCTGAGACTTGCGCCAAATACCACCTACTCCGGGAGCATTGCGCTGTTGAATGAACAGGAAGATCCGGCCGAGGACATCACCGAGGAAATCAACGAAGAGGCGGATAACCATCAACTATTCTATTCGCCGGGCGGGGGAATTGCCGCCAGCGTGGTGGTGACGGTCACCGATACAGACAGTCGCAACCTGCCGGTGGGTTTAACCTATAGCGTGGCCGTTGATGCCGGGGCGGCCGGGCAGAGCGGTGATCTTCGGGTTACCCTGTATCACTATGATGATTCGGCAGATAAGGACGGCACTTCTCCCAGTACGGAAACGGATGTGCAGATTGATATTCCGGTCGTAATTGTTAATTGATGATTGTTAATGGTTAATGGTTAATTGATGAGCATTGATTGTGGGTCCCGGGCAAAAATGGGATTTTCAGAATGTTGAAAAAATGTGTGGAATTTTCCTGCTTTTTGCATCTGTATTAATATGGCAAAACGGAAAATTTTCAATCTTTTTGACCTGTCTGCTTACCGGAAGTCATTCGACTTGTCGAACCTTATCTGGCGGTTGGTGATTTCGTGGCCTCATTTTGCAAAGACAACCATTGGTAGCCAAATGGTCAGGGCAATCGATTCGGTACCTGCTAGGGCGTGTTGATAATTAGAAA
>JAGRBF010000342.1 GCA_020434205.1 Calditrichota bacterium
GCCAGCAGGGCAATGGTGATCAGCAGAATCAGGCCGCTGTCGAACTGGCGGAAAGCCCAGAAGGTGGCGATGCTGGCCAGGGTGAGGGTGGCCAGAATGCCCAGGATGCGCTCCAGCAGGATAATGCCCACCGCGTCTGCCTGACGCCCGCTGTCCCGCGCCACAAAATAGGCGCGGCCGATGTCCCCGCCGATCATGGTGGGGAGAAAATTGTTCAGAAAATAGCCCACAAAATAATAGCCCACCAGACGGTGGTAAGGCAGGCGGATTCCCGAGAAGGTCAGCAGCACCTGCCAGCGCAGACTGAACAGCAGCAGGGCCACCAGGAAAATGGCCAGCGCCAACGCAAAAAGGGGCATTTCCACCCCTTTCAGCACCGCCAGAATTTCCGAAATATCGTTGGTGAGAACCAGGTAGCTCAGGATGCCGAAGCTGATGGCAATCCTGAGCAGGTTACCCAAAATCTTTTTCATGAACTTCCCGAAGGCCTATGGCCGATCCTTCTGCAATTGGTTGATGCGGGACTTAACAAAAGCATCGTTGGGTTCCTTCATCTGCCATTCCATCAGGAAAGCCTGGGTTTTGGCGGCGTCTCCCTGTTTCTCCAGAACCCCCAGCAGAGAACGGCGCAGGGAATTCACCAGATTGAGACGAGCCTGCTCCCACTGGGCATCGGTGGCGTTGTTGAACTGCGAGGAGCGCCGGAAAATATCCCGCACCAGTTGCTGGATGCGCCCGGCATCATTGGGGCTGTTTTCCTCCAGGACCCCCAAAAGGGCCCGGAAGCCGGTTTCCGCAATTCCATTCTGATTGTAAGTGGCGGCGATTTCGGCCATACCCTGCAAAGAGCGCAGGGAGTATTTGGGCAGCTTCAGGGAATCCGCGGGGGGATTGTCGGCCATAATTTGCAGACCGTCCATCACGTCTTCAAACTGGCGGTTGGTATAGGGAATCACCTCTTTGGGCATAACCGTATTGATCTTGGCGATAACCTCGCGGAAGCGGTCCATCTGATCGTTTTCCAGGTAATAAGAGGCCAGGCGGAAGAAACCGGAGCGATAATTTTGCAGCAGCCCGATGGTGTTGGCGTTGTAGTAGACGCTCGGGTTGTCCAGATTGGTGTAGCGGAATTTGTTCATCAGGTTATCGTAGAGGGTATCCGGATCGATATCCCACCCTTTGATGGTGGTAACCTTAAAGAGCAATCCGTCCATACGCTGGAATTCCCGGAGACCGTCGAGGCGATTTTCATCCGAGGCGGTGACGGCAAAATAAAGGGGCTGCTTGAAGCGGTTGGTGCTCAGGATGTTCAGGATCATCAGGTCCTGAACCCGCAGCATGCCGATGGTGCGTCCGTCCGGGCTGCGGTAGGTGTATTTCGGCCGCAGGTTAAAACTCATGCGTTCCGGAACGTTGGCTTCCTCGCCCATGGTCACTTCGAAGCGCTGAGCCTCGGCGCGGACAACATCTTCGGGCACCACCGGCAGCTCGAAGTTTTTGTTATTGGGCCAGGGAATCAGCGAAATTTTGTCGATCTGCTCATCGCTGAGGCTGATCGGGGCGGTGGGTTTCATATCCTTCAACTGCTGGATATACCAGGAAGTATTGAGCAGACTGAGGTTGGCCACCCGCACATCCGGGCGCACATTTTCCACTTCCTGCAGATACCACAGGGGGAAGGTATCGTTATCGCCGTTGGTGAAGATGACCCCGTTTTTGCCGGCGGAAACCAGCATGTTATAGGAATAATCGCGGGCCACGTAATTGCCCTTGCGATTGTGCAGGTGATAATTTTCCGAGAACATGCGCATGGGCACCAGCACCAGCATCAGCAGGGCTACCGAGAAGGTCAGGGCTTTTTCCGGAGCGCCGCTTCCCAAACGTTTGGCGTAGCCGGCCACCGCTTCCAGCACCCCGGCTGCCCCGATGCCGATCCAGATGGCAAAGGCGAAGAAGGAGCCCACATAGCTGTAGTCCCGCTCCCGTGGCTGTGGATCGGGCTGATTGAGGTATAAAACGATCGCCAGCCCCGTCATAAAAAACAGGGCAAACACCATCAGGGCGTTTTTCCAGTCTCGCTGAAAGTGCATATAAGCGCCGAAAAAGCCCAGCAGCAGCGGGATCATCCAGAACTTGAACGGATCGGCGGGAACGCGGTCCCGGAAGGTGATATCCACATCCTTGATGCCCGCAAAATTCCACATAAAATAACGCACGTACATTTCCTGGATCTGATAATCCCAGAAAAAGTCCCACTTGCCCTGGTAGGCGCGGCCATTGGGGGATTCCATGCGGCGTTTTTCGCGGTCCAGGTGGTGGTCTCCGTACTGTTCGCGGTTGATGTAGCTGACGAATTCGGTCATGGTTTCCGGGTTATTTTCGTCGATGTTGGGGTCCAGCCCGGAGCGAATGAGGATCATCAGGTAGGCGGAATAACCCACGATGATCAGGAGCATGGAGAGCACGAAGATGGCCCCGGTGCCCATTTTTTTATCGACGAAGAAATAGAGCAGGGCCATCAGGGCCAGGATCATCGCGATTAAACCGACGAAGCCCAGATTTTTGGCAATGGCGGGAATGTAGATCACCACCCCGGGATAAAGCAGGGCGGTGAGGCCCAGGCCGATTGCGCCCATAATGGCGAAGGATTTCAGATCCGGCTCGAAGCGCTTGAAGTAGACCACCAGCACCAGAGCGGGAAGTACCAGAACGTTGAGGATGTGGACTCCCATGGCCAGGCCCATCACGTAGGCGGCGGCCAGGATCCAGCGGGAGTTGGCGTTTTCCCCCTGGTGATCGGCCCATTTCAGCACCAGCCACACCATAAAGGAGGTAAAGAACATCGACAGCGCGTAAACCTCGGCTTCCACGGCGTTGAACCAGAAACTGTGGCTAAAAGCCAGGGCCATGGCCCCGACAAACCCGCCCAGATGAGGAACCCAGCCCATAACCCCTTCCGTATCGCGGATCATTTCCTTGACCAGCTGAACCACGATCAGGTAAAGGAAAAGAACGGTAAAGGCGCTGGCCAGGACGCTGATAAAATTGACCTTGGCAGCCACGTTGCCGAAGAGGAAATCCGGCAAAAAGGTAAAAATGCGCCCGATCAGCAGATAGATAGGCGCTCCGGGCGGGTGGGGAATGGCCATTTTATAGGCGCAGGCGATAAATTCGCCGCAGTCCCAGAAAGACACCGTAGGGGCCATGGTCATCCAGTAGGCCACCATGGAAATCGCAAAGGTCAGGGTTCCGAAAATGCGGGTCAATTGTTTTTGCTCCATCCGAATTCGAGCTCCTCTTAGGGGTAATCAGGAGGCGGGGCCTCCCTATCTTTGGGACTTCAATAATTTGTCGACGAAAAGAAGTTCGGAAAATTTGCGTTTGCCGAGGATAAAATACTCAAACACCAGACTTCCCGGGTACATCCGGCTGAAGATCCGGCCATCGCTGCAGCGGCGTTTTTGCTGACTCCGGCGGCGCTGGCGCCAGATCAGGGGCAGGTGCGTCAACACCCATCCGTAGGCCTTGAGGATCGCCAGGGCGTTGGCAAAATGGCCCTTCAGCAATTCCAGCAGGAAGGCCACCCCGTCCAGGGGAATGCGCAGGGGCAGGCGGATCAGGAGATTCCCCAGGGCCATATTTTTCATCAGCAGGAACATATTGTTCCGGAAATTCCAGTAGGTTTTGCGGGGATTATCCTGATCCAGGGTTCCTCCCACATGATGCCAGATTTTCGCCTCGGGAACCGACCAGATCTCCCAGCCGCCCAGACGCACCCGCCAGCACAGGTCCACTTCCTCCATGTGCATGATAAAATTTTCGTCCAGCAGACCTACCTCGTCCAATGTCGCCTTGCGCAGGAAGATGCAGGCCCCGCTGGCCCAGAAGAGCGGCAGGGGTTGGTCGTATTGCCCCTCATCCTTTTCGGTGGCAAAAAAAAGGCGTCCCCGCAAAAAAGTATAACCCAACCAGTCGATAAACCCCCCGCAGGCGCCGGCATATTCCAGATAATCGCGCTTTTGCTGTCCCAGAATTTTGGGTTGGGCGGCTCCCATCTTTTCGTTGGCCTCGAAAGCGGCCACGATGGGTTCGATAAAACCCGGATGAACATCAACATCATTGTTGAGCAGGCAAACATACTTGCCTTCGGCAACCTTGAGCCCCTCGTTATTTCCCCGGGCATACATGTAATTCTGATCGTTTTGAACCACCTTGACGAACGGATAATTCTCGCGCACAAAAGCGACACTCTCATCCGTTGAGCAGTTATCGACCATGATTACTTCGAGGTTGGGATAGGTGCACTTTTCCAGAGAATCAAAAAGCTCCTTCAGAAAACGCATTCCATTCCAGTTGAGGGTTACCACGGAGACTCTCGGCTGCACCTCCATTGTCGTCATACTAACATCCGGCTTCTTCTGTAAAAGGCATCACCGATTTTAAGCAACTGTTGCTATTTTGGCAAGCACTTCTTGAAACTGAAAAGCGGCTGTAATGAATACACCTCAACCCCGAAGATGTTCACCGCCCCCGCGAATTTTCTTGAAGGAATGTGCGGAATTTAATACTTTGATTTATGGTAGAACCGGACAAAAGGGAATTTACCCAATTGCTGCTGGCCCTGCGGGATGGTAATCAGGCTGCCCTGGCCGAGATCACCCCGTTGATTTACCATGAGCTGCGCCGCCTGGCCTCCCACTACCTGCGGCAGGAATCAAAAAACCGCACCATTTTCACCACCGACCTGGTTCACGAAGCTTACCTGCGCCTCATCGACCAGAACTACGCCTCCATCGAAAATCGCGCCCATTTTTTCGGGGCAGCGGCCCGCCTAATGCGCCAGATCCTGGTGGGCAAGGCCCGGGAGCGCAATGCCCAAAAGCGCGGGGGCGGCGAGCTGAAACTATCCCTGGATGAGGGCGCAGTGCTATCCGGGCAAAAAACCGACGAACTCCTGGCCCTGGACGAAGCCCTGGACCGCCTCAAAACCCTGGACGAGCGCATGAGCCGCATTGTGGAAATGCGCTATTTCACCGGACTGACCATCGACGAGACCTCCCAGGCGCTGGGGATTTCCACAGCCACGGTGAAACGGGAATGGAGCACCGCCCGGGCCTGGCTGGCCACCGAGTTGTCGCACTGATTGAGTGTGGGGGTGTCGGGGTGTGGGGGTGCGGGGTGTTGGGGTAGGGTACTGTAACCGCCGAGAAGAAATTCCGGGAAACGAATCTCAAAAGCACAAACGCCCCAAAGCAGTTGTGTAGTCAGGAATTCTCTGTCCGACAAAGGGAAAACACATAAATTTCGCGCTTTCGTGATTTCGCGGGTGATTAGCAAAAACGGATTTCGTGCCTGACATCAGTTAAATAATACAAACGGATTTCGCTAGGCAATATCGGTATTTAGATGGAAATCGACCTCTTATGACCCCGGAACAGTGGCAAACCGTTAAGGAAATTTTTCAGAAGGCTTCGGACTTGCCTCCCGGGGAGCAGGAAGGTTATGTGCGTAGCCAGGCCCCCGAAGAGCCGGTTCTTACCCGGGTGCTGGCCATGCTGGGGGCCGACGCGGCGAAGGTGGATTTTCTGGAAACCAGCCGCTTCGGCCAGGCTTTTCTTCTGGAAGCCATCGCCGGATCGGACCCTTATGCCGGTACGACTCTGGGCCCCTATCGTATCGAGGAGCAGTTAGGTGAGGGCGGGATGGGCTTCGTTTATCTGGCGGAGCGAACGGACGCCTTTCGCAAAA
>JAGRBF010000343.1 GCA_020434205.1 Calditrichota bacterium
CCTAAAGATTGCCGGGATGACGAAGTAGACACATTACAATTGACAGTCTACTAGTGGCAAGGTCAGTTATCAAGTGAACGCCAACCGCTTTCCAACGGTTCTGAATTTCATTAACCGGATGAGAATACCCCGGAATGGGTAAATCAAACCTTTCTTCTCCCAGCGATGCCGAACTGGCGGCCCGGATCCGCGACGGGGATTCGGCCGCCTTCAAAACCCTTTACTTCCGGTATTTCGAAAAGCTTTATCAGTTTACCTGGTACCGGATTCGCGCCTCGGAGCAGGCCCGGGATTTAACCCAGGAGGTTTTTGCCCGCCTGTGGCGCAACCGGGAAGGCCTGGACCCCGAAAAATCCGTCAAAGCTTATCTGTATCGCATCGCCCATAATCTGATCATCAACCACCTGCAGCGCCAGACCATCGAGCGCAACTACCTCTCCACTCTCAGTGAGGACAGCTTTATTATGCACCCCTCCGGGGATCGCAACCTCGGCAAAAGCATCGATCGGGCCATTAAAGATTTGCCGGAGAAATCCCGGATTGTTTTTATGCTGCATCGCTTCGAAGAATTTACCTACGCCGATATTGCCGAGAGCCTGGGAATCTCCATCAAAACCGTGGAAAAGCGGATGAGCATTGCCCTGAAGATTCTCCGCGAAAAGCTGGCCCACTGGCTGCATCACGATTAAGCGCAGCAGCGCCGTTTTTGCAAAAAATTTGCCGGCCAGGGAGGGAATTTATTTGATAAGCGGTAATACTGTTTAACCCGGACGGATTAAGCCACCCGTCCTAAACAACCCAACTTCAGGATACGGCATCGGATATCGAAAGCGGCCAGGCAGGAAATCTTATGAGCCAGGAAAAATACTACCAGAATTTAACCTCCCTTTTTGGACAGGACCTCTCCCGGACAGAGGAAGAGCGTCTGCTGCAGGAATTGCAGCACTACCCCAACGGGCGCGAAATTTTTGAGAAATTGAAAGACATTCTCAACGGCGTTTCCGCGGTTCCCCCCGGAGAGATTCCCGACACCGCGGCAGCCTGGCAGGAATTGGCCCACAGCCTGAACCTGGACGGGACTTCCCCCCAGCCTTTTGTGGCGCCCGCTGCCAAAGGGCATGTCTTTGGCTGGCTGGCCGCCGCCGCGATTGCCATTTTGCTGGTCAGCGCTTTTCTGTTGACCCGTTTCTACACCGCAGGCACCCTGGAAGCCCTGGCCCATCCGGGCGAACAGCATTTGTTCGATCTTCCGGACGGCAGCTCTGTGGTGGTGAACAGCGGAAGCCGTCTGAGCTATCCGGAGCGTTTTACCGGGGAGGAACGACGGGTGTTTCTGGAAGGCGAGGCCTATTTTTCGGTTCGTAAGGATCCCGCCCATCCCTTTGTGGTGGTTTCCGAAAACGCCAGCACCGTGGTTTTGGGAACCCGCTTTTCGGTATACGATCGTCAGGGCAGTTTGCGGGTGGTGGTGGATGAAGGTTCGGTCCGGGTAACCCCTCAAGGGCTTGAAGCCGTTCCCGACATTCTGAAAGCCGGCCAGTTGCTGCGCTTCCGGCATGGAGCCGCTTCCGCAGAGATCGAGGCAGTTGCTCCCAACAGCCTTACCGCCTGGCAGAACGGGGACATCGCCTTTCATCAGACCCCCCTGGACGAAATTGCCGCGGAACTTTCCCGCCGCTACAACACCCCCATCGAAATCGGCAATCTTGATCCGCAGCGCTACAGTCTAACCGGAACTTTCCCCGATCAGGAATTACCGCAAATTCTTTCGAGCATTTGTCTTGCCCTTAACCTAAATTATCATATCCGGGAGGGTGGTTCGGTTTCCATATTCAAGCCCTGATAGCTTATGATATCTCGCAGCCTTGTCACTTTGATTCTGTTGTTGACGTTGCCGGGGCTGCACTGGGCACAGCCGGCGCCGCACGCTCCCTCCCGGGATAACGGTCAACATTATTTCCTGTCCTTTCAGGACACCCCCCTGCGCACCATTCTGGATTCTCTCTCCGCACAAAGCGGGGTGGATTTTGTCTTCAGCGACAACCTGATCGACCCGCTTTCCCGCACCTTCCAGGCCGATGGTCTTCCCTTTACCCAGATTATGGACAGCCTCCTGGCCGGGAGCGGCCTCGACTACCAGCGGCCCAACCCGGGACAGATCATCCTGTTTGCCAAACCGCCGGCCACTATCAGCGGCATTGTCCTGGATGCAGCCAATGGCGATCCCCTGCCCTTCGCCAACATTTCGGTGGTGGGAAGTAGTAGCGGAACCGGCGCCACCGCGGAAGGCTACTTTGTTCTGGTAGATCTCCCGCCCCGCCCCCAGCTGTTGCTGGTCGAATACATGGGCTATGCCACCCGGGAAGTAAGGGTCGATCCCTCCCGGCAGGAGAAACCGCTTAAGATTTCCCTGGAAACCCTGGCCCTCCAGGTTGGCGATGTCGAGGTGGCGGAGCGCCCCCGGCGCCTTCTGGAGATCGACAACACCCCCGGAGAGGTGCGCTTTTCCCCCGCCGACGTTGCCCTGGTGCCCACTGCCGTTCAGCAGGATATCTTTCGCAGCCTGCAGCGTCTGCCGGGCATTAACAGCGAGAGCGACGCCGGGGCCGGTCTTTACATTCGCGGCGGCACCCCGGATCAGAATCTCATCCTCCTGGACGGCATTTCCATTCACCAGGTGGATCACCTTTTCGGCTTTCTGAGTGCCTTTAACGCCTCGGCCATTAAGGATGTAAGGGTGTTTCAGAATGCCTTTCCGGCCCGCTTCGGGGGCAAAACTTCGGCTGTTATTGAGATGACCGGGAAAACCGGCACCACCAGCGACACCCAGCTGGGTTTTAGCGCGGATTTCCTGACCCTGCGGGGATACGGGGCCATCCCGCTGGGCAGCCGGGCAACCCTTCTGCTTTCCGGGCGACGCGCCAATACCGACTTTCTCGATTCCCCCCTTTATCGGGAGATAACCGATCTTTTTATCAGCCGGGAACGGCAGATCGACCGGGGAGCGGACAACATTCTCGGCCAGAGAGCGGTTTTCCACGATACCAATGCCAAACTCACCATGGCCCTCAACAGCCGCTCCGGGATTGCGGTGAGTTTTTTTAACGCCAGGGATGACGTCAACCTGACCCAGGACGTGGTCGCCGATAACGATCCCTCCGAAATCCTCTCCCGCACCCGGGAGGATTTTCTGTGGAAAAACCAGGGCTACAGCATCCGGCTCAACAACTTGTACAACCAACGCATTTACAGCACCCTGCAATTCAGCAGTTCCCGCTTCTCCAGTGCCTACCAATCGCGCTTCGAGCTGCTAAATCTGGGCCCCACCGACATTCTGGTGCGCAATCTCAATCAGGTAAAACACGATGATCTGAACCTGCACAACGAGGTTTTTCTCAGTCCCGGAAATACCTTTGAGCTGGGGATAACCCTAAACCGAACCCGGGCTCTGTTCGACCTTCAGGAAGACGGGCAATCCCTGCTCAACACCAGCGAGCAGGAGGCCAGCTACGCCAGTCCCTATCTGGAGCATCAATACCGGAACCGGATGTTCAGCTTTCGGATCGGGGGCAGGGGGGTTCTCTATACTCCCGGGAGCTACCTGCATTTCGAACCCCGTTTAACGGCCGAATACCATCCCGGCAACGGGTTCAGCGCCTTCACCTCCTGGGGGGTTTTCCACCAGTATCTCAAACACATCACCAATGAGGATATTGTGCGGCGCAACCGGGATTTCTGGATTCTGGCCAATCGGGATATTCCCCCGGAGAGTGCACGCCACCTGGCGGTGGGGATCCGGCTGCGCAGCCGCTTCTGGACCTTAAGTCTGGAGGGATACCGCAAGACCTTTGAGGATCTGAATGAATTTGCCCTGCGTTTTGTTTCCGGGGACCCTGCCGACCTGACCGGGGCCGATCTCTATTTTTCCGGGTCCGGAGAATCCCGCGGTTTGGATTTCCTGCTGCAGCGGGACCGCGGCGCCCTTACCGGATGGGTAGGATACAGCCTGAGCAGGGTTCGCCAGCGTTTTCCCGAGCTCAATGGCGGGCAGTATTTCCCCTCCCCGCAGGATCGCCGCCACACCCTCAAATTCCTGGGCAGCTACCAGTGGCACAGCTGGCATTTTTCCCTGGCCTTCAATCTGGCCAGCGGACGTCCCTTTACCGAGGTGGAAAGCCAATATTACATTACCCTTGCCGACGGAACCGTCCGCCGTTACGTAACCCTCCGGGATCGCAACGACAGCCGTCTGGAACCTTACCACCGCCTGGACGCCACCCTTTTCTACCGGGGAAAAGGGCCATTTTTCACTTGGGAAAGTGGTCTCTCCGTCCTTAACTTGTATAACCGTGCCAATCTCTGGTACCGGAGTTACAACATTTTCGCCAATCCCGTTACGGTGCGGGATATTACCATGCTTGGCTTTACCCCTAACGTATTCATCAAGATAGACCTGGATTGAGGGCCCCGATCCCCATGCGATTTTTTTACATGGCGATAATTCTTTTGGTGCTGAGCCTCGCCGGCTGTCAGACCCATCCCCTGGAAAGCACCCCCCTGGATCAGGTGGTGGTGGAGGCCTACCTCTACGAAAACCAGCCGGTGGACCAAATCCGTCTCAGCCATCCTTTTTCCATCTCCTCACCGCAGGGCCAGAATTCACCCATCACCGAGGCGCAGGTATTCCTCTCCCGCAACGGCATGGAATACCAATTGCTGCCTTATCCCGGGGAACCGGGGCGCTATCACGCCGAGGATCCGGCCCTGGTGGTATCCTCCGGAGATCTTTTTGAGCTGAAGATTCTGTATAAGGAAAAGATCATTTCGGCTCAGACCCGGGTGCCTTCGGTGCCGCGGATCGCCCGGATCAGCAACGATACCCTTTCCGTGGGCAGCAGCAAAACCACCGACGGTGTTCCTCTGGAAATCGTTATTGAATTGCCCGATGGGCAGCCCGCGGATCTCTTTTTTGTGAATATCCGGAACATTGAGCAGTTTCCGGTCCCCCTCCCCGATTTCCTGTTCCTCACCACCGGACCGCAACCGATCTGGTCGCAGCCCTTTGCCAACCTGAACTATCAACTCAACCTGCAGGGATTAACCCACCAGGGGCGCCATCAGGTTAAGGTCACCAGCATGAACCGGGAGTATGCCGAATTTTACGCCTTCCAGACCCAGGGGGATCAGAGTTTCACCCCTATCCCCAGTAATATCCGCAATGGTCTGGGCATTTTTACCGCCTTCAGCGTCAGCGCCCCGACCTATATTTTTGTCCGTTAAAGCCCTTTCAAAAAAAACGACCTTGCCTCACCCTGTTTGTTCCGCCATCCGCACTCCGGAGCAAAAGGCTGCTCAATTTTGCTTCCTGGTCCCGAAAAAAAAAGATCCGGATTAAAAATAGGGTCGGATCCCTTCAATTCGGTATTAGTTTATGGGTCTGATGCCGGCGGCAGGCCGGTACGCGCCAAATGTTTCTTTAGCCGGGATTTTCCAATGGTGAAAGGGTTTTTATGATGATGCGTTTTTTTGTCCGGGCAGTAGCCTTGCTGCTCCTAACCGCCTCCCTGTTGCAGGCGCAGGATTCCTTAAATTTTGAACTGATCGGCAGCAGCAATCCCCGCTCGGCGGCCGGATACAACGACTGCTGGGGATACGTGGCCCCGGACGGCCACGAATATGCCCTGCTGGGGGTTAACAACGGCACCAGCATTCTGGACCTCGCCGACCCCGCCAACATTCAGGAGGTGGCCTTTATCCCCACCAGCACCAGCACCTGGAAGGATCTCAAAACCTACCGGCATTACGCCTATGTGGTCATCGATGCGGTGGGGAACGGGCTGCAAATCATCGATCTTTCCGATCTGCCCAACAGCGCCAGCCTGATAACCACCTTTACCGGGAACGGCTTTGCCTCTTCTCATAACATCACCATAGACACCACCGCCGGGATGTTATATGCCCAGAGCAACAGCACCATACGAATCATCGATCTCAGCGACCCGCTGGTCCCCGTCGAGGTGGGTAGTATTCCCCTTTCCGGAACCCACGATGTTTTTGCCCAGAACGGGCGGCTGTATATATCTGAGGGATTTTCCTCGACCTTTGGTATTTACGACGTCAGCGACCCTGCCAACCCCCAACTGCTGACCCGCATTACCACCCCCTCTTTCGGTTACAGCCACTGCGCCTGGGCCAACCACGACGACACCATTCTGATTACTTCCGAGGAACTCCCGGTAGCGATGACGGTCAAAGTTTGGGATATGAGCGACATCAACAACGTTTTTCTACGGGGTGAATACATCGCCTCCGCTACCGGCAGACCTCATAATGTTCATATTGAAGGGCACTTTGCCTTTATCTCCCATTACTGGGACGGCATCCGGGTGGTCGACTTCAGCGACCCGGACAATCCGGTGGAGGTGGCCGGGTACGATACCTATCCCGCACCGGGTGCCAATTTCGAGGGCTGCTGGGGAGCCTATCCCCACTTTCCCTCCCGGAAGGTTCTCGCCTCGGACCGCAGCACCGGCCTCTACGTTTTCCAGTTTGAGGAAATCACCACCGGCGTAGGGGGAGAAATACCCCTGCCCGAAACCTTTTCCCTGGACCAGAATTATCCCAATCCCTTCAATCCTTCCACACGGATTTCCTTTAATCTGACCCGCTCGGAGCGTGTTTCGCTGGCGGTTTTCAATATCGTCGGACAAAAGATCCGCTCCCTGGCTTCCGGAGAAATGAGCGCCGGTCGCCACGAGGTTAGCTGGGACGGCCGGGACGGTGCCGGCCAAACCGTCGAAAGCGGTATGTATTTTTATCAGTTGCAAACCGCATCCGGACGGCAAATGACCCGCAAGATGTTGTTTATTCAGTAATCGGCCCTGGCGCCGAAGGCTGTTTTCGGCGCCAAACAATCCGGAGTAAAAATGGACTTCTTTTCCCAGTTTTTGAAATTTGTTTTCGCCTTCTTATTGATCAGCCAATTCGCTCTGGCCCAGGGTTCCGTCCAGCTTCCTCTGATTGGCAATTTTAACCCCTACCCCAGCCTGGGCTACAACGATTGCTGGGGTTATACCGCCCCGGACGGTACGGAATACGCCTTCCTTGGGGTTTACAACGGCACCAGCATTGTCGATCTGAGCGACCCCGCCAATCCCGTGGAACGGGACTTTGTTTCCGGCCCCTTTTCCATCTGGAAGGACATTAAAACCTACCAGCATTATGCCTATGTGGTCACCGAAGCGGACCATAATCTTCAGGTTATCGATCTGGCCAATCTGCCCGGTCCGGTTTCCCTGGTGGGCAACTTTCCCGTTTTTATCACCGATCCGCATAACATTTCCATCGACACCACCAATGGATTTCTCTACGGCGCCGAGGACAACCAGTTCGGGCAGTCGGTGCGGGTTATCAGCCTGGCCGATCCGGTAAATCCGGTGTCGGTAACCGCCTTCGGCACCGATTGCCACGACATGCTCATCCAGGACAATATTCTCTATGTGGCGGAAGGGACCAACGGCACCATTGGCATTTACGACATGAGCGATCCGGCCCATCCGGCCTTGCTGGTGCGTATTCCCATTCCCAATCCCGGATACGTGCACAATGTTTGGCCAACCGAAGACGGGCAGTATCTGGTTTCCACCGAGGAGACCTCAGGAAAGACCGTCAAGATCTGGGATATTCGGGATCTCGCCAACGTTGAGTTGAAAAGCGAATACCTTGCCCCCGAAAGGCTGGCCCACAACGCCCACGTCAAGGGCAATTACGTGCATCTGGCCCATTACCGGGACGGCCTGCGGATTCTCGACATCAGCGATCCCACCAATATGCATGAGGTTGCTTATTACGATACCTATCCCGGCTCCGGCGGCATTTATGAAGGCGATTGGGGCGCCTTTCCCTTTTTCGCCTCCAACCTGACCGTAGCTTCCGACCAGACCACCGGTCTCTATATTTTCCGTTTTCCCGATACCGGGGTGGGCATCGAACCTTCCGAAAATATTGCCGGTGGTTTTGCTCTGGGCGCCAACTATCCCAACCCGTTTAACCCTTCCACCACCATTCCCTTCTCCCTGAGCAGCAATGCCCGGGCTACGGTAGAAATCTGCAATGTTCTGGGTCAGACGATTGTCCGGCTGGGTGGGGAAATTCTTGCGGCGGGGGATTATCAGTTTCAGTGGGATGGGCACAGTGCGGCGGGGAATGTCGCACCCAGCGGGGTATATTTCTATCGTCTCAAGATTGATGGGCAGATCCGTGCCACTCGCAGCATGATCCTCAGCCGTTGAGGCCGGCAGCTCATTTACCAGGTGGTTTTACCGGCGCAGAATTTTCCGCCGGTAAAGCTCGCGAATAGCACTGTCCTTGATGAACTGATCATAGGAAAACAGCACCACCCCGGGAAGCTTTTCACTCACCACCCGTTCCACTTTGGCGATGGCCGCCTCCGGGGGTTGATTATACAGGGCCACCCCCATCACAATGCCGCGATTCCCGGTCACCCCGGCGATGGCCTCCATGCGACCGGCAAAACTTTCCATATCGACCGCGTAGTTCATCGGCAGGGCCCAGTCCAGCCAGCCCCGGTCCAGCCAATAATCCCACTCCTGATAAAATCGCCAGTGAGCGATGGTCGGATCCGGCTTTACCGCCGCGGACAAAATAACATTGGGGTGGGTTTTTTGAACGTGAAGAGCCAGGCGCTCCACAAATAGGGAGAGGTTCTCGCGCAGGAAAGTCCCCCAACGGGAAAAATAGATTTCGTATCCGGTCGGTCCGAAATTTCGGGCAAAGGCGTCCGGATCTTCCTTAAGGAGCCGAGGGTGGACATAATAGCGTTTTTCGAACTGCGTTCCCCCCACCGGATGCCAGCCGAAATTTTCTCCCGGATAGCGAATATAGTCGAGGTGCAATCCGTCCAGTTGCGGATAGCGGGAGAGCAACTCGTCGTAGACTTGCAGGAGGTAATCATGCACTTCTGGCAGCAGCGGCGAAAGGTAAAGCCCCTCCTCATTGCGCAGGCGGCTTTTCAGGGAATCTTCCGGAAGGACGTCGGCACCTACCGGTCTGGCCAACCATTCCGGGTGGCGCCTTAACACGTGCATAGGAGAGCGCGGCAGCCTCTCCGCGGACCAGATGTAAAAGGTGTTCACCCAGGCGTGGACGCGCACCCGGTAGTTTTTTTTCAGTGAGAGAACGTAGGCCAGCGGGTCCCAATTTCCCGACAATTCCTCGGCGCGGGGTTCGGAATTGCTGGTGTAATAGGCATCTCCCCTTCCCCGAACCTGAATAAAAAGATCGCTGAAAGCATTTTCCCGGGCCACCTCAAAGATCTTTCGGATGGAACTGCTGTCCTGCAGCTGATGTCTTACCACCCACACCCCGCGCACGCTGTTGGGTTGAGGGGCCTGCGCCAGGGTCGGTGCATGGACCAGCAGGATAAGGGTCAGGATGTGGCGGAGCGTTTTCAGCATGTGGGAAAGGGGCTCCCGGATTTTCGGGTCGTTTAGAATTGCTTGGAGGGGAAGTCGGATTCCCTTCCCGGTTCACGGGGATTAGGGTGTGTTAGACCGGCGCCTAAATTTTCGAATTGTCAACACGCCCTAAGCTAAAAAGCGGCACCCGGGGTTCCGGATGCCGCTTTAAAAAAAATCTGTTTCCGGACATCAAGCCAAAGGATGATAACCGGAGAGCCAGGATTAGTCTTTTTTCTCGTCTTCTTGCTCACCCGCATCGGCGGCGTCTTCCGAATCCGTTGCCTCTTCCACTGCTTCCTCAGCCGCTTCAACAACTTCTTCGGCTTTTTCTTCGACAGCTTCAACCGCTTCTTCTACAGCTTCCGCGGCATCTTCGACCACTTCTTCAACCGCTTCGACGGCTTCTTCCGCAGCATCTTTGGCTGCTTCAACCGCTCCACCGGCAGCAGCAGCTACCGAAGCAGCAGCGGCTTTAGCCCGGGATTTGGCCGGTTTTTTGGGGGCTTTGCCGGAGGATTTCCGTTTTTGCGCGCCCTCGTCG
>JAGRBF010000344.1 GCA_020434205.1 Calditrichota bacterium
TTTGGGCCGGGGTCCATACCCAACGCGATAATTGGATCCCACATTGTTGTTGATAAAAAAAGCCCCCGAAGAGCACGTCTCCGGGGGCTTTTGCGTCTCTGCGGAAGGGGAGGGAAGTTATCCGCGAGGTCCTTTTGCCCGCTGGAAGCGCGGCCGTTGGCCGTGGCCTTCCCTTTGGCCTTTGCCGCGGGCTAACATCATGTTATCGTATTTGGTTTTTTGCTCGTCGGTCAGCAGGCTGCGCACCTTTTGTTGATGCAGCAGGTGGCTGAGGCGCAGCTGCGAATGCACCTTCTCGGATGCTTTAACCAGATTTTCCAGCTTGCCCTGGTCGAATTTGTCCGCGACCATCACCAGTTGGATTTCGGCCTGAAGTTTTTCTGCCTCGGCCCGCAGGGGAATGGCCTCTTTTTGCTGTTGCAGGCGAAATTCTTCGATCTTGGCCATTTGATCGTCATTCAGATCCAGGACCAGTTGAAGGTGTTTACCGGGGCCGGGGCGCTCGCCGTCCGGACCGGGCATCGCTCGGTCTTCTGCTCCGGGTTGGGCCCAAACGAAGGCCAGCAGGGCCATGCTCAGCAAGAATAAAAGGGTCTTCTTCATTGTCTGTTCTCCTTGTGTCGGATGTTCTTTACCAGTTGGGTTTGGGAGGTGGACCGTCAAATCCGCCCTTGTCCCGGTGCGGGCGACCCCTGTCGAAAGGGCCGTCGAACCGATCCGGCCGGGGAGACCTGGCCTGGATGATCGCCGAGAAAAACCGCTTCTGTTGTTCCGGCGTCAGGAAGGTCTTGGCCACTCCCATTTTTTGGATGGCGAACTTGCTCATTGCCAGCCGCCGCTCCTGAATTTCCCTCAGCGTGCTGTCGACCGCGGCCTCGGGGATGTTCTCCTGTTGCAACAACTCGAACAATTTTTTTTCCAGTTCCGTGATTTCTTCACGGAGGTTTTCCGTTTCGTCCCCAAATTCGCGCAGCAGTTTAAACAACTCGCGACGCTGTTCCCGGGACAGTTGCTCGGGTCCCCCTTCCACCATTGGCGGGGGACGGAAACCGTGCTCGCGGGGACCGAAACGATAAAACAGGAAGCTTCCGATGGTGGCCAGATTAACAACGATCAGGACCACCAGAATGCCAATAAGTACCTTTATCTTCATTGAACTTCCTCACTCTCTTCGCTCAACAGCGCATTCCAGTTTACCGCGGGGTCTTCTTCCTGAACCAGGGCCTGGTAATAAGCACTGGCCAGATCGGTGGTTACGGTTGCGCTGCTTTGGTTCTGGGTGGCCAGGGAACGCCCCATCTGGATGCCGCCCACAACCCCCAGCATCACCACCAGACTCATGGTGGCCAGTTGCCAGATTCCCAGGCGGCGCATGACGGTTTGCTTTTGCTGCTGACCTTCCCGCCGGATAAGGGCAGCCAGATTGGGATTGGGCTGCAGCCTCGGCAAAAAATCTTTGGATCCTCCATCCAATACTGCACTCATTTTGTGGTAAAATGCCCTGCATTCGGCGGACTTCTCCAGAAAAGCGTCGATTTCGGCCCGGGCTTCCGGGGAGAGGCGCCGGCTGTGGTAGTCTGCAAAAGCGGCTTTTACGCGTTTTTCGGTTAACATAACTGTGGCCCTGTTACAATTGATGAATCATAGGTGTTAGAATTTCTACCAGCGACTTTTTGGCGCGGTGCAAACGGGATTCCACGGCGCTCAGACTAATATCCATGACCTCGGCAATCTCGTTATAGCTCATCTCTTCATAGCGGTTCAGGATCAGGGGAATCCGGTATTTGGGTTTCAGTTGGCAGATGGCGTTCCATACCAGTTGTTCCCGCTGCGACTTCTCAAGATGACCGTCCGGCCGCTCCGGTGGTTCCGCCAGGGACATCTCGTTGTCTTCCTTTTCCATGGTGAAGGCGTCCTTCACTGAAAGATCCATCCACGCCAGCCATTTGCGCCGCCCGGACTTCTTCAAATGGTTGAGGATGAAGTTGGTGGCCACCCGGTACAGCCAGGTGTATACCATGGAATCGCCCCGAAAACTGTCCAGGTTTTCGTAAACCCGAACAAAAATATCCTGAGTGAGATCCCGCGCTTCTTCTGCGCTGCCGGTCATGCGATAGGCCAGATTGAGAATCCTGTCGCTGTAGGCGGCGTAAATTTTCTCAAAGGTTAAGGATTCCATAAATCCCGATTGACCCGTCGCTGTGTTGATCAATTGCTTTGCCGCTGCTTCCATCTAATCTCGTCTTTTTTCAATTGCTGACAAACCATTAGACTGCGGCGAAAAACTTTTCTTGCAAAAAAAATGCTACATGGCATTGCGCCTCCGGCGATTGGTGAAAAGCGAGTAGCGAAAAGCGAGAATTCTTCGAACCACGCTGATCGCTGATCGCTGATCTCCGCTTCCCCGTTTCGGCATTTCACTGGTGATTCCCCCAAATATACGTTATTATTTGACACGGAATACCGATCCTTGTTTATGGGAAGATACTCCCGAACGGAAAAACCCCGTCAACAGGGCGGTTGCCTCTCCGGACGGACAATCCATTTCAACAGAAAGGAAAAACATGCATCGCGTCGTGGTAACGGGTGGGGCCGGTTTCATCGGGTCTTTTTTGTGCGAGGCCCTTCTGGAAAAGGGTGCGGATGTGATTTGCCTGGACAATTTTTTTACCGGCAGTAAAGAGAATATTCTGCACCTGTTGGATAACCGCCATTTTGAGCTGGTCCGCCACGACATCATCAACCCCATCCTCCTGGAGGTGGACCGTATTTACCACTTTGCCTGCCCGGCTTCTCCGATCCACTATCAGTATAACCCGGTCAAAACCACCAAAACCAGCGTTATGGGCACCATCAATATGCTGGGGTTGGCCAAACGGGTTAAGGCGAAAATTCTGCTGGCTTCCACTTCGGAGGTTTACGGCGATCCCCAGATCCACCCTCAAACGGAGGATTACTGGGGAAATGTGAATCCCATCGGGTTGCGCAGTTGCTACGACGAGGGCAAACGGGTCGCGGAAACCCTGATGATGGATTATTACCGGCAAAACAGCGTGAAAATCAAAATCGTGCGCATCTTCAATACCTACGGGCCCCGCATGGCGCCCAACGACGGCCGGGTGGTGTCCAACTTTATCATGCAGGCCCTGCAGGGACAGGACCTCACCATCTACGGGGACGGCAGCCAGACCCGCTCCTTCTGCTACGTCAGCGATCTGGTGCAGGGGGTTATGAAAATGATGGATACCGATAATTTTATCGGGCCGGTCAATCTGGGTAATCCGGGCGAGTTTACCATTCGCGAACTGGCCGAAAAGGTGATCGAATTAACCGGCTCCAGTGCCAAAATCGTTTCCCGGCCGCTGCCGGCGGACGATCCCGTAAAGCGCAAACCGGACATCACCCTGGCCAGACAGCAATTGGAGTGGGAACCGGCTGTGCAATTGGAGGCCGGCTTGAAAAAGACCATCGCTTATTTTGACGATTTGCTGACATCCGGAAAGCTGTTGGCCGATCCTCGCTGGAGGAAGATGCAATGAAGGACGTACGCGTAGAAATGCTCGATGCGCACGCCACCCGGGGCGGGGTGGATCTGGCGGTATTCGCCAAACATCCCGGGGACTTCCACGCCCTGAAGGCCATGCATGTTTTTTCCGGGCCTCCCCGGGCCTGGTATGCCGTTACCGAACCGCTGGCGATGGCCTGCCTGTCCGGGATGGTCGAGGTGGTTTTGTTTGACGCCCGGCGGGATTCTCCCACCTTCGGGAGTCTGGTGGCGGAGGTGATCGGAGCGGAACGCCCCGCGGAACTGTACCTGCCGGTGGGAATTCAGGTCGGTTGGCAGGCGTTGGGAGGGCGCAACGCCCTCCTGCTGGCCGGCGGGGGGGGAGATTTCCCCGGGGATCCCGCCGAACCCGCCGATACCGACCGCATTCCTTTTGATTGGGCGCCGTGATCCTAGCGCGGCACCCGCTCCAACAACCCCTTGCTGATCAGATTGCGGGCGATTTGCCGGAAGGCTTTGCCCGCTTCGCTATCCGGCGCTTTGTGGACAATCGGTTCCCCGGCATCCCCGGCTTCCGCCACCGCCTGTTCCAGGGGAATCTCGCCCAGGAAGGGAACGCCCAGCTCGTAAGCAGCGCGCGGTCCGCCACCCTTGCCGAAAATATGGACCTTCTCGCCGTTGGCCGGATTGAGGAAGTAGCTCATGTTTTCAATAATGCCGAAGGTGTGGATATTCAGCTTGTTGAACATCTGATGCCCGCGGCGGGCATCCACCAGGGAAACCTCCTGGGGGGTGGTAACCACCACCGCGCCCGAAATGGGGGTTTTCTGAACCAGGCTTAGCTGGGCATCCCCGGTGCCGGGCGGCAGGTCCACCACCAGCACATCGAGTTCGCCCCACTTAACATCCCGCAGAAACTGCTCCACCGCTTTGATCACCATAGGGCCGCGCCAGATAACCGGGGTATCCTTGTCCAGGATAAAGCCCATGGACATCATTTTGATGCCGAATTTTTCGGTGGGGATCAGCTTTTGGTCCTCGCTGACCATGGGCTTCTCATCGACGCCCATCATAATGTGCACGCTGGGGCCGTAAATGTCGCTGTCCATCAACCCGACCCTGAGGCCTTCCGCGGAGAGGGCCATGGCCAGATTGGTGCTGACCGTGGATTTGCCCACCCCCCCTTTTCCCGAGGCCACCGCCAGAATGCTCTTGATGCCCTCTACCGCCTTGCGCCCGGCCCAGGGGTCGTTGGCTTTGGGGCCGCCCAGGCCCGGCATTTCCAGGGTGGGGATGCCTTCGATCACCATAATACGGGGACCGGAAATTTCCTGTTCGAGGGTTTTCTGAACCCCGCTTTTAACAGCCTTGCGGGTTTCTTCGTTGGTGGTGTTGAATTTGAGGTTTACGGTAATGCGGTTATCCTGAATTTTGATCTGCTCGATGAGGCCGAACGAGACAATATCGGCATTAAAGCCCGGGTATTCCACCCGGCGCAGCAGGTCCAGAACCGCTTCTTCGGTGTATTGAGGCATGCCAGAGGCTCCTTGATTAAGGCAGTTTTATAGTTCTCTTCGGGACGAAAAGACGTCCTTGTTTGGATGGTCGCTGCCGGGCAGGGTTACAGGTTAATTCGATTAGGTCGCCTTCGCGAGTGGCGAGCTGAGAAGCTGTCGCCAGCGAGCCGCAAAACATTGCGGCTTTACTTTCCTTGCTATCAGCGCTAATTCGCTACTCGCTACTCGCTACTCGCTACTCGCTACTCGCTACTCGCTACTCGCCTTTCCGTCGCCTTTCCCGCCGTCAAACATCCCCATGTAAAACGTTTTCATCTGGGCTTCCATGTGAGCGGCCAGATTGCGACCGGCGGCCTTTTCCGCCAGCAGCATGGCGTTTTTGATCGCCTTGGCATTGGAGCGTCCGTGCGCCTTGATGATCAATTTGCGAAATCCCAGAATGGGGGCGCCCCCAACCTCCGCATAGTCGAAGCGTTTTTTGAGTTTTTTAATAATCGGGGACAGCATAAAAAGCCCCAGCTTGGAGCGAATGTTCTTGCCGTAAATGCGCTTGCCGGTTTCCACGGTGGCATCGGCAAAACCCTCCAGGCCCTTCAGCAGCACATTGCCGATATACCCTTCGGTGACGATCACGTCGGCGACGCCTTTGATGATGTCCTTGCCTTCGATATTGCCGACAAAGTTGACCCCCTCCAGGCCGCGCAGGAGGCGGTTGGCCTCCACCAGCTCACCATGACCCTTGGTCTCCTCCTCGCCGATGTTCACCAACCCCACCCGCGGGTTGTCGATCTCCATTACGTCCCGGGCGTAGTTGATGCCCATGATGGCAAAGCTGACCAGCTGGTTGGCGGTGCAGTGCAGGGTGGCGCCCACGTCCAGCATAATGGAACGGCCCGGATCTGTTTTCTGGCTTTTATTGGCGGGCAAAACCGCAGCCAGCACCCCGCGCTCCACCCCGGGAACCCGGGGGATATAATCCGAACAGGCCAGAACGGTGGCCCCGGTGCTGCCGGCGCTCAGCAGGGCGTCTCCCGCGCCGTCGCGGATCAGCCGGGCGGCCACGTTGATGGAGGCATCCGGTTTGCTGTGCAGCGCTTCCCGCGGGGACTCCTCCATGCCGATGCTGTCCATGGCCGCAACAATTTCGTAGCGATCTGCCGGCAACTGCGCTTTTTCCGCCAGCGGGGCGATGATCTCCGGATTGCCCACCAGCATCAAAAAAATATCCTTGCTCTCCTTAAATGCCTGAGCAGCCCCGTCGATGATAACCCCAGGGGCATCATCTCCTCCCATTGCATCCACCACAACTTTGCGTCTGTTCATTCGAGTTCTCCCATGTCGTGCCAAAAATATACGCTTCCCCGTCCACCATTCCAAGGGCATCCGCCAGCGCGACCGTCTTGGGATTTGCTCGGCAAAAAAGCGAAGTGGGTCACAACAAATTAAATTATAATGCGTTAAGTGGGATACTATCTGGGGATTTTAGAAACACTTGCAAAATTCTTGCATCCAACCCCATATTCCTTGCGAATCGCGATGCAATCAGAAGGAATAATCGGTCTGCTTGGTGCCTGAAGAGGATCTTTTCCGCTTTCTATTACGGGATGCCGGAAAAGCCGCGCTGCTAATTTTCCTTGCCAAACCTATGTTTTTTATACCTTAGGGGCCATTCCGGCTTCTTTTTTTAGGTTTCTCGGGAAAGATCCTAAGCTTCTACCCAAAAAGATTATTTTTGATTACATTCATTTTGATTCATCAATCACTATTTTTTTAACGAGATTATTCGTTATTCTAAATAATTGATCTAATTCCAACCAGGAGACGTTGTTTTGAGCAAGCAATACGTTTATTCGTTTGGGGGCGGCAAAGCAGAAGGAAATGCCGGACTCAAGAACCTGTTGGGGGGAAAAGGGGCCAACCTTGCCGAAATGTGCAATCTGGGTCTTCCCGTCCCGGCCGGTTTTACCATTTCTACCGAAGTCTGTACTTATTTTTATGACCACGGTAAGCAGTATCCTCAAGAACTGGAAGAGCAAGTTCTCAGCGCCATGCGCAACACCGAAAAAATTATGGGCGCCAAATTTGGCGATACCGAAAATCCGCTGTTGGTGTCGGTGCGTTCCGGCGCCCGGGTATCCATGCCGGGGATGATGGACACCGTGCTCAACCTCGGTTTGAACGACAAAACGGTCGAAGGCCTGATTAAACAAACCGACAACCCCCGTTTTGCCTACGATTCCTACCGCCGCTTCGTGGCCATGTACGGCGATGTGGTGATGGGGATGCGCCCCGAGAGCCACGATGATATCGATCCCTTCGAAGAATTGATCCACAACAAAAAAGCCGTGCGCGGCATCGAAAACGATACCGATCTGACCACCGAAGAACTCAAAGAGTTGGTCAGCGAGTTTAAAGCGGCTATCAAAAAGCGCATTGGACAGAGCTTTCCGGAAGATCCCATGGAGCAATTGTGGGGTGCGGTCGGAGCGGTTTTCGGCTCCTGGCAGAACGACCGGGCCATTGTTTATCGCCGCCTTAACAAAATCCCCGCCGAATGGGGAACCGCCGTTAACGTGCAGAGCATGGTTTACGGCAACATGGGCGAAGACTCCGGAACCGGGGTAGCTTTTACCCGCGACCCCGCCACCGGGGAAAAAACCCTCTACGGGGAATACCTGATCAACGCTCAGGGCGAAGACGTGGTGGCCGGGGTGCGCACGCCCGCCAAAATCAAGGAACTTCACGAAGCCATGCCCGAGGTGTACGACCAGTTCGCCAAAATCTGCGGCACCCTGGAAAAACACTACCGCGATATGCAGGACATGGAATTCACCATTCAGAAAGGTCGCCTGTGGATGTTGCAGACCCGGGCCGGTAAACGCACCGGCGCCGCCGCTTTCCGCATTGCGGTGGATCAGGTGGAAGAAGGGCTGATCTCCAAGGAAGAAGCCCTGATGCGCGTGCAGCCGGATCAGCTGAATCAGTTGCTGCGCCCCGTATTTGATCCCAAGGAAAAAGGCGCCGCGGTAGACGCTGGCCGTCTGCTGACCATCGGTCTGAACGCCGGGCCCGGCGCCGCTGCCGGTCGCGTGGTCTTCAACGCCTCCGACGCAGTTAGCTGGACCGCCAAAGGCGAAGCGGTTATTCTGGTCCGCCTGGAAACCTCTCCCGAGGATATTCAGGGCATGGACGCCGCCGAAGGCATCCTGACCGCCCGCGGCGGGATGACCTCTCACGCCGCCCTGGTTGGCCGCCAGATGGGGAAAGTCTGTGTGGTCGGCGCCGGCGAAGTAAGCGTGAACTACAAAACCCGCGAATTCCACGTGGGCGATCGCAAGATCAAGGAAGGCGACTGGATTTCCCTGGACGGTTCCACCGGAGAGGTAATCGAAGGACGCCTGCAAACCCAGCCTTCCGAAGTGCTGAAAGTGCTGGAATCCCACGATAAAAAAGCGGAAGCCTCCGTTGCTTATCACACCTACGAGCGGATGATGACCTGGGCCGATGAATACCGTCGCCTGAAAATCCGCACCAACGCCGACCAGCCGGATCAGGCCAAAACGGCCATTGCCTTCGGCGCCGAAGGTATCGGGCTGTGCCGCACCGAACACATGTTCTTTGAGGGCGACCGGATTACCGCGGTTCGCGAGATGATCGTCGCCACCAACCAGGAAGGCCGTCGCAAAGCCCTGCAAAAACTGCTGCCTATTCAGCGGGAAGACTTTGTGGGACTGTTCCGGGAAATGGCCGGCAAGCCGGTAACCATCCGTCTGCTGGATCCCCCGCTGCACGAGTTCCTGCCCCATACCGAAGCCGAGCAAAAAGATCTGGCCGCCGGCCTGGGTATTTCCTACGAAAAACTGAAAGAGCGGGTGGAAGCCCTGCACGAGTTCAACCCCATGCTGGGACACCGCGGCTGCCGTTTGGGCCTGGTTTATCCGGAAATCACCGAAATGCAGGTTCAGGCCATTCTGGAAGCCGCCTGTCAGGTGAAAAAAGAAGGCGTTACCGTTCTGCCGGAAATCATGGTTCCCCTGGTATCCCACGTCAACGAACTGAAGAGCCAGGAAACGGTAATCCGTGAGGTTGGCAAGAAGGTTTTTGCCGCCCAGGGGCTGGAAGTCGATTACATGGTGGGAACCATGATCGAAATTCCCCGTGCCGCCATCACCGCCGATGAAATTGCCGAAGTAGCGGAATTTTTCAGCTTTGGCACCAACGACCTCACCCAGACCGCCTTCGGTATGTCCCGCGATGACGCCGGGGTTTTCCTGCCCTGGTATGTCGAGCACAAGATTCTGCCGGCCGATCCCTTCCAGGCGATCGACCAGGGCGGGGTTGGTAAATTGATGGACTGGGCTGTCGAGCACGGCCGCAAATCCCGTCCCAAGCTGAAAGTAGGGATCTGTGGTGAGCACGGCGGCGAGCCTTCCTCGGTAGAGTTCTGCCATGGTCTGAATCTGGATTACGTCAGCTGTTCGCCGTTCCGGGTTCCGATTGCCCGTTTGGCAGCTGCCCAGGCGGCGCTGCGTAAGTAGTAAGTTGGAACTCGGTGTTAGAATTACCCGGCCCCGGAGTTCAACTTCGGGGCCGGCATTCTCAAACGCCGGGCCAGGATCCTGTATTGTTCAAAAAAAGCGCGATCTTCCGGAAGCCAGGGGAAATGGGAAAACCGGAAAGATTCCTGTCGCGAATTGCTTTTGAATTTGGATTCGCTAAGGCGCGAACGTATTTTTGTGCCTTCTGCACCGCTTCAAAATGCAAACCGGATGGCTACGCATTAACCGATCAATCGGGGGCAATGAGGCTCCCGTGTGGCCCACCGTCGCTATTGCAGGGATGAAAAACAGTGGATGTTCATTAGCGAAAGGAGACGAAGCGATGGCGAAGAAGAAAGAGCGCCAGTTTGCAATTAAGCAAATCGTTCAGGATGAACGAATCGCCAACCAGTCGGATTTGTTGAGCCGCCTGGAAGGCAAGGGGTATTCGACAACACAAGCAACCCTCTCGCGGGACCTGCACGAAATGGGGATCATTCGCATTCCCACGCCGGAAGGTTACCGTTACATCATTTCCGAGCAAGAGGGAAGCCACAGTTTTGTTAAATTGGTGGGTATGGAAATTCTGGGAATCTATCGCAACGAACACGTGCTGGTGGTAAAAACCATCACCGGGCGCGCCAAAGGGGTTGCCCTGTTCCTGGATCAGATCAAGCATCGCAATATTCTGGCCACCGTCGCCGGTGAAAATGCCATTATCATTGTGCCCGATTCTGTCGATCATATTCCAAACATTCAAGAAGATCTGGAAAGAATTGCCTGTCAGAAATGGAGCTGAAAACCCGCATAGAAAATGAGCTACTCCCTTTTTTGGAGAAACCGGCCCGTTTTCTAGGTAACGAGCACAATGCAGTGATTAAGCCCGCGGAATCCCCGAAGCTGAAAATTGCATTGTGCTTTCCCGATCTTTACGAAGCAGGCATTCGCAATGTCTCCTTCGAGCTCCTCTACCATCTCCTCAATACCGGCACCACCTTTTCGGCAGAGCGCGTTTACGCGCCATGGACCGACGCCGAAAAAGTGATGCGCGAAAAAAACCTACCTCTGTTCTCATTGGAAACCCGGACCGCTCTCACCGATTTTGATGTGGTGGCGGTGTATATGCCGTCGGAACTGACGGCCACCAATGTGCTCAATATGCTGGATCTGGGCGGCTTACCCCTGCGGGCATCGCAGCGCGAGGCGCAAATGCCCCTGGTTGTGGGCGCCGGCCCGGCATTCAATAATCCCGAACCCATGGCCGCCTTTTTTGACGCCATCGTGATCGGGGAACCGGATCAGGCCCTGGCCGATGTGGCCCGCTGCGTGGCGGAACAACAGGATGGTGGCCACAGCCGCGCCGTTTTGTTGCGGGATCTGGCGGGACTGACCGGTCTGTATATCCCCCAATTTTACCAGCCCCGGCGGAATGATTTCGGAGAATTTCTCTCCCTGCAGCCCGTGAATGATGCAGCGCCGGCGCGAATCGAAAAGCGGTTACCGGAAAAGGATGCCGGGTCTTCCTTTCCGCTGCGACCGCTGGTACCCCTTGCAGAAATCGGGAACCACCGCCATGTTTTTGAAGACATTGCGGGATTTACCGAAGCGGAACGGCAAAATACCGGCAGTCGCCTCGCGGCCCCACTGTCCCGGTTACAGCTGGAAAACCTCTTCTGGGAATCCCAGAAAATATGGCGGCGTACCGAAGGCACTCAGGTTAGTGCGCTGATGGTGAATGACACCGGCTACAGCGAGACCTTCTGGTCCGCGATCAAGGAAAAAGCCCTGGTGGAAAATCAGAAGATTCACTTTTCGGCAACCTCACTTACCCTGATGATCTCCAGAACGGAACTGGCAGAATTCGCTGCCGCGCTCAAAGCATACGGCTTCACCATGTCCCCGGTCGCTGGCACCCAGCGGCTGCGGGCGGTGTTGAATCACAACGTGCGTGATCACGAGCTATTGAGCGTTCTCAAAGTTGTGTTGGAAAAAGGATGGCCGCTGGTTCGCCTCAATTTTATGGTGGGTCTGCCCACCGAAAAGGATGAGGACATCGAGGCCATCGCCCGTTTTGTTCAGAAGTGTCTGGAAATTGCCGCACCGTATTCCGAGGTCCAACTGCAAATTTTTCTCCAGGGTTTTTCGCCACGATCGCATACCCCATTCCAGTGGGAACAGCAAGCCAGCGATGCGGTGTTGAATGGCCGGATGACCCGTCTTAAAAATCTTCTCGCCGAATTGCCCGTTCAGGTTTTTCAACGCGATACCGGTTTGACCAGTTTGGAAACGACATTTTTTCGGGGCGATCGCCGCTTTGCCGAGGTCGTGGAAAAAGCCTGGGAACAGGGGGCACGGTTTGATTATCTGCGCGATATGTTTCGGGGGCCCCTCTGGCAGACCAGTTTTGAGGCCTGCGGCATCGACGCGCAAACGTATTTGTCGTCTCTGTCCATCACGGTGGCACTGCCGTGGGATCACATCGAAGTGGGGGCACCGCGCACCCAACTGAAGGCGGAAAAACTGGAAGCTTTTTCGGGGAGTATCCGTCCCGAAAACAAAAACCGGGTCTCCATCGGCTACGGGGTTCCCCGCAGCGAATTCGAAGCGATGCTGAAGGCCAATCCCGCCTTTCAGGATAGCAGCGGTGCGGCGGCCGCGCCCATCTCCTACGGGCGTCGCGGCAAGAAAAAGATTATCCCCACCGCGGTGATCAAACGCCGTCTGCGGGTGCGCTATTCCAAAACCGGTCTGGCGCGATTCCTGTCTCACGCAGATGTGATCCGGACTTTCAGCCGTGCCGCGCAGATGGCCGGAATACCACTGGTGCATTCCCAGGGGATCCGCAAATCCCCCAAAGTTTCCTACGGCACCCCCCTCCCTCCCGGCTGCGCCTCCAGCGCGGAATACCTGGATATGGAAGTGGAACTGGGCCGGGAGATGGACATTCAGCATCAGTTTAACTGCTATCTGCCGGAAGGCATTCAGATTTTGCAATATCAAGGGGTACAGGCCAATACGCCTGCGCTGGCTGCAAGCATCAACCGGGCCGATTACGCCCTCTTGTTGGGCGACTTCGGGATTCCCGAGGACTGGGTTGAGAGCTTGATGAATCAATCGGAAACTCGCATCGAGCGGACCGGCAAGGAGCAGGTTCGCGAGCTGGACATTCGTCCCTTCATTCACGAGCTGCGATGCGAGGATAATCAGTTACGGATTACCGCGGACTACCTCGAAGGAAAATCCGCGCGTATTACCGAGATACTGGAAGCGTTGTTTGAACCGCACGGTGTGGATTACCGGCAGTTTCCGATCCAGCGAACCGGACAATTTGTTGTCCAGGGCCAAACCCAACGTACCCCTTTTGAGGTCATTTAGTCAGGTCCGCCGGACCTGCTGCGCCATCGCTGTTTCTACAGGTTTACTGCCGTTTGCCGCCCGCCTTGCGTCCCGACAACCTTCCTGACGTTTTCAAAAAGGAAAAAACAATGGGACTCGAAAAAGAAATTATCATTAACTCGACCAACGAAGATACCCGGATTGCCCTGGTAGAAGATAAAAAACTGGTGGAGTTGTTTGTGGAACGCCCGGACAATCAGCGTATGGTGGGCGATATTTACAAGGGCAAGGTGCGCAAGGTGGTTAAAGGCATGCAGGCCGCCTTTATCGACATCGGCTTTCCCCAGGATGCCTTTCTGCACTTTTCGGATATGGGCGCCAGCATCGACCAGCTTTTTGCCGATGTGGACGAAGAGGATCTGGAACAGGCCCGCGAAAAAAACGAAAACGGCAAGCAGGACGGGCGGGACAAACGCCGCCACGGGCGCAGCCGCCGCAAAACCGGCAATACCGATGTGGAACCCTGGGAACTGCTGCGCAACGGGCAGGAAATCGCGGTGCAGATCGTCAAGGAACCGATTAGCAACAAAGGGCCGCGGGTTACCACCGAGCTGACCCTGCCGGGACGCTACCTGGTGTTGGTGCCCAACGAAAGCAATATCGGGATCTCCCGCAAGATCGCCAGCAACAAGGAGCGCCGCCGCCTTCGCCAGGCCATCCGGCCCCTGCTTCCCGAAAATTGCGGGTTGATTGTGCGGACCGTCGCGGAAGGCAAAAGCTCCGAAGGGGTGCAGCAGGACCTGAAAAAGCTGCTGCGCGATTGGAACGAGGTGCAGGAGAAAATCAAAACGGTCAAGTCCCCGGAGTTGATTTACCAGGATCTGGGTATGGCCTCCAGCGTGATCCGGGACCTGTTTACCACGGACGTTAAACGGGTGGTGGTGGACTCCCGGAAAATGCACAAGGAACTGCTCAAATACCTGGAGCAGGTGGGTTCGGACCTGGGAGAACGGGTGGAGTATTTCAAATCCCGCAAGCCCATTTTCGACGTTTTCGGCATTGAAGACGAGATCCAGCGCAGCCTGGAGAAAAAAGTCTGGATGGACAACGGCGGCTACATCATCGTCGAACACACTGAAGCCCTCACCGTGGTGGACGTCAACTCCGGGCGTTTCTTCGGGCGCAAAAATCACGAGCGCAACTCCCTGAAAATCAATCTGGACGCCAGCCGGGAGATTGCCCGCCAGATGCGTCTGCGCGATGTGGGGGGGCTGATTGTGGTGGACTTCATCGATATGGAGGAGGAACCCAACCGCCGCCGGGTGCTCAACGAGATGCTCAAGGAGTTTGCCCGGGACCGCTCCGTCACCAAAATTGAGGGGATGAGCCGCTTTGGCCTGGTGGAAATGACCCGCCAGCGCATTCGCCCCAGCCTTATCTATAACTTTACCGAAAGCTGCCCCAATTGCGGGGGAAGCGGTCTGGTGCCCACCCCAGGGACCATCCTGGCCAGCCTCGAACGGGCCTTGCGCCGTTATCTCTCTTCCCGCCTGGATCGCCGGGTAATTCTTCAGGTTCATCCCGATTTGGTCGACTATCTGGAAGATAAACGGGACCGGCGTCGCTCCAAGCTGATGTGGAAATACTGGGTGATGATCGCCGTGGAAGCCAATCCCGACCTCAAGGCGCACGAATTCAAGATTCTGGTAAAACGCAACCGCAACGACGTGACCGAGCAGTTTACCCGGACGGTGGCGTAGTTTTGGTGAACAAAGGTTTACTATTTTCTTGACATGGTATGGGGGATTGGTTACCTTGATTAGGCTGTAGGCTGTAGGCTGTAGGCTGTAGGCTGTAGGCTGTAGGCCTAAGCACCTATAGCCTAAGCACCTAAACCCCTAAGTATTACCAATCCATCAAAGAGGACTAGTGCATGCAATATTATCGCTTCGGACGGGTGGTGGTTCCGGAAGGAGGCCTGTTCGACGACTACGATTCCGCCATTGCCTTTATCGAGTCTTTGGAAGAAGAAGTGATCAGCGAGATGGTAAAGGACCTCAGTTTTACCACGGACGCCGACGGGACGCTCAGCGTTCTGATCAATAACAAACGCTTTTTTATTACCCTCAGCGCCCTCAAGGATCTGTGCAAGCACCTAAAAATCCCGGCCGGGTTTATCAACAAATTCCCGGGACGGGATCTGGTTCTGGAGAACCTCAACAACAATCCCTATCTCAAGGAAAACAGCGACCTGGTGAAGCTGGTGATCTGGAAAGGGGAGGAGCAACCGGTGATTGCCGGAGTGCTGCCGGGTGAGGATCCGGCCATGTCCGCCGGGGAGTTCCTGAGCCTGATGAACGACGGGCAGGCCTTTGAGCGGGAAACCACCAAGCTGGACCAAATCGCCTTTACCGGGGAAGAAATGGTGGTCTATTTTTACCTGCCGGAGGAAATGTCCCGCGAGGGTTACGGGTTCAACCTGGGCTTCGCCCTGCATTATTCGGCAACCCGGCCGGTGGATACCTTTGTGCTGCCATTCGGCAAAATGTCGGTGGTGGCCAATACCGGGGAACCCTTCGACTTCGATTTCGAAACCGGCACCAAGCTGCACGTGGGGCGCCGCAAGCGGGAGGATTTTCTCGACAAGACCATCGAACTGGGGCAAACCTATATCGGGGACGATCTGGGGGTGTTGTACGAAGATTTCACCAAATACGGCATGGTGGCCCGCAACATCGATTCGGTCAAATTCGCCATTCTCAAAGCTTTTAAATCCAAGGCTACCGGCACCTACAATTACAGCGGCATGAAGCTGGATCCCAACGATGTGGCCGCGGAGACCATCCCCGAATTCAAACAATTCGCCAGCGCCAATCGCGAACAGTTGAAGTCCATGGCCACCTATTCGGCCAACAACCTGCCGGTCAATTTTTTTCTGCCGGTATTTTTGAACCGCATCTTCACCATGCAGGCCAATATTGAAAATCCCTACTTTATGGTTCGCTACCGCAAAACCATTGGCGGGGTTCTCAACAAAATGCTTGATGAAGTGGGGGATGTGGTGCTGTAAGGTTGGGGCGGGTTGCCACCGGCAACCCGCTATTGATCGTCCCGCTGACGTATTACCGTGGCCCGGTTTTCAAGAAAGGGTCTAGACCATTTCCTCGTATTCTTCGCGGAATTCCAGCA
>JAGRBF010000345.1 GCA_020434205.1 Calditrichota bacterium
CGCGGCAAACACGACGCGGCGGTTTTTCCGCTCACCGGACATCCGCCGATGGACGTGGACGGCTGGCGGGGTCTGTATCGCATCGCCAAAAACTGGGGCATCAACCACTATCGTTTTCACTCCTGGTGCCCGCCGGAAGCGGCCTTTACCGCGGCGGATCTGGAAGGCATCTATCTGCAGGCGGAGTTGCCCTTCTGGGGCGGACTGGAATCGGATTCCGTGGCGGCCCTGCTCCGGGCTGAGGGCCTGGCCATGCTGGACGCTTACGGCAACCATCCCTCCCTGGTGATGTTCTCTCACGGCAATGAAATCTGGAGCGGTCATGAACGGGTGGAAGCCAACATCATCGCCTTAAAAGAACACGATCCCCGCCCTCTGTATACCATGGGTTCCAACAACAATATCGGCTATGTGCCGCCCCGCCCCTGCTGCGACTTTTTTGTCTGCGCCAGGACCCCTTTTGAGAAGGACACCACCCTCACCCATACCCGCCTCACCCATGCTTACGTCGATTCCCGGGATGGGGGTATCCTCAACACCCGGACCCCCTCAACCCAGGTCAATTTTGATGTGCCGGTGTCGCGGATCGACATACCGCTGATCAGCCACGAAATCGGCCAGTACCAGGTTTTTCCGGATTACCGGGAAATCGACAAATACACCGGGGTCCTGCGCGCCTGGAATCTGGAGGTTTTCCGGAAGCGCCTGGCAAAAGCGGGCATGGCGGATCTGGACCTCCCCTTCCACCGGGCTTCGGGAGCCTGGTCCGCCCTGTGCTATAAGGCGGAAATGGAAGCGGCCCTGCGCACCGCCGGGATGGGGGGATTCCAACTACTCGACCTGCAGGATTTTCCGGGGCAGGGCACCGCCCTGGTGGGAATGCTGGATGCCTTTATGGACAGCAAGGGCATCATCACCCCGGAACAATGGCGGGAATCCTGCGACGCGGTGGTGCTGCTGATGGAATTTCCCAAATACTGCTGGACCAGCGGCGAGACCTTGGCCGGCACCGCGGCGGTTGCCAATTACGGACCGGTTCCTTTGCGGGGAGATATTGCATGGCATCTGCGGCGGGCGGACGGTACCGTGATGGCGCAGGGCCTTTGGGCCAACCCCATTGCCCCTGCCGGGGGGCTCAGCACCATCGGGCGCTTTGAGGCGGCCCTGCCGGAACTTCGCCATCCCGAAAAGCTGCGCCTGGAAATTGCTCTTTCCGGCGGTTCCATCACCAATTCTTACCCGCTGTGGGTTTATCCGGCGGCCCCTCCTCCGGCAGCGGATGAGGTTCTGGTGAGCCAAACCCTGAGCGACCAAGCGCGTTCCGTTCTGGCGGCGGGCGGCAAGATTCTGCTGTTTCCCCGGGGAGAAGAACTGGGAGAGGGGGCGATTCCGGGATTGTTTCCCCCGGATTTCTGGAATTACGGGATGTTCAAGGGCATTAGCGAGTGGGCTAAAAAGCCGGTTTCCCCGGGCACCCTGGGCTTGCTGACCGATCCCGGGCACCCCTTGTTCGGCGATTTCCCCACCGATTTTCACAGCAACTGGCAGTGGTTTTCCATCGTCCGGGGGGGATATGCCATGGTTCTCGACGACCTGCCGGCCGGTTACCGGCCTATCGTTCAGGTGATCGACAATCTGGAGCGCAACCACAAGCTGGGGTTGATCTTCGAATGCCGGGTAGGCGCGGGAAAACTGCTGGTATGTATGGCGCCCCTTGATCGCCTGGTGGACAAAATCGAGGCGGTGTGGCTGTATCGCTCCATCCTCAATTACATGAATTCGGCGGCATTTGCGCCGGAGCAGGAGCTTGATCCGGGGCTATTGGGGGGGGTGTTCCAGGGGAAAAAATGCCCTCCCAGGCTTAATTGAAACGGCATTCACAAAAGGTGAATGGGTAAAATCTGTTAATACAGTTTCAGGTTTCGCGGTCTGCAGAACAGCGAATCCTTGAACTCCGCTTTAAAGAATGATCCTGAAACCGCAGACCGGGCAGCATTACGCCACCCGGCCTGCGCTTTTTGGAGGGAAAGGGTCGAATCGGATCAGAAAGACCCCCGCCCGAGAGGCTAAAACCTGCGCCGCTTGCCGGTTTTGGGGACCGGCATTGGCGCGGATTAACAGCCCTTACTTCATCAGGATCATTTTCCTTACCGCGGCGAAGTTTCCAGCCTCGATGCGATAAAAATATTCTCCCGATGCGACCGGCTGTCCCCGGTCGTTTTTACCGTCCCACTCCGCAGAGAAATCGCCTGTCGTATAAAAATCGTCCGCCAACACCCGCACCTGCCTCCCCAACAGGTCGAAGACGGTCAGCTTAACGGCGCCCCCTTTGAGCAGGGTAAAGTTGACCCGGGTGCTGGGGTTAAAGGGATTGGGGTAGTTTTGGTGGAGTTGGAAAATGCTGGAGACAGTGGTGACGCCATCATCAATTCCATCAATAAAGGGATGGGGATTACGTTCGAAGAAGTCCCAGATTTCCGCGTTGGCATCGATATCCTGATTGGTGGCCTTCAGCCAGGACCATGCAGGACGGGGAACCGAGCCCGGCCAGGTATGCCCCCCGTTATTGATTCGGTATAACAAAACCATGGTTGCCGAATCGCAATCGAGATATTCAAACAAGGTGACGGTGCTACTGTCCGTGTTGACCCGATCCGGCAATTCCGTGACAATGGGATCCGTTGGGCAATGGTTATTGGCTAACCAATGGGCAATGGTAACCGGCGGCGAAGGGAAATAAACGGAATCGCCCTCCCAGGGGAAAAAGGGATCGTTTGTGCCGTGGATGAGCATGGTGGAAAAGGGTCGGCCCGCCTGGCAGGAATCCAGGGACATCCGGGTCATGGCATTGGAAACGCTGGCGACCGAGGCAATCCGCTCCGGCAACATACACGCCAGGTGATAGGCAAATTCACCGCCGTTGGACCAGCCGGTGGCGTGAATGCGGGCGTTGTCCAACGGGAAATCCG
>JAGRBF010000346.1:0-2142 GCA_020434205.1 Calditrichota bacterium
GTGGCGGCACCTTCGTGCACCTCACCCATGCGATGCAGGATTCCGGTATAAAAGAGGATGCGCTCGGTAGTGGTCGTCTTACCGGCATCAATGTGGGCCATGATCCCGATATTGCGCAGTTTCTCTAAAGATTTACGCTTAGCCATTATATTTCACTCACTCTAAAAACTTTTTCAATCGACTCAATTACCAGCGGAAGTGCGCAAAAGCTTTGTTGGCATCTGCCATCTTGTGCGTGTCTTCGCGCTTCTTAACCGCAGAACCTTCGTTGCGAAAGGCCGCCATAATTTCGTTGGCGAGGCGCTGGGCCATAGTAGCCTCGGAGCGCTTGCGGGAAAAACTGACCAACCAGCGGATCGCCAGAGAACGGCGGCGCTTGTCGCGCACCTCCACCGGAACCTGATAAGTCGCCCCACCAACCCGGCGGGAACGAACTTCCAGCATAGGAGAAACATTTTCCATCGCCTTGCGGAACACCTCAACCGGGTCCTTCTTCAGCTTGGTTTCCACGATGTCCATTGCATCATAGAAAATACCCTCAGCCTTGCTGCGTTTTCCTTCCAGCATCAGGCCGTTGATAAACTTACTAACCAACTCACTGTTGTATTTGGGATCCGGTAATACCTGACGTTCCGGTGCTTTTCTACGTCTCATGAATATCCTCAATCACTATTAGTTCTTGGGCTTCTTGGTCCCGTATTTCGAACGGCCTTGCTTGCGATCATTTACACCGCTGGTATCCAGCGTTCCACGGATAATGTGATAGCGAACCCCGGGAAGGTCCTTTACACGCCCACCGCGAATCATCACAATGGAGTGCTCCTGAAGGTTGTGCCCCTCACCGGGAATGTATGCCGTCACCTCAATCCCATTGGTCAAACGAACACGAGCCACTTTGCGAAGAGCCGAGTTAGGCTTCTTGGGAGTCGTCGTGTAAACACGGGTACAAACCCCACGGCGCTGCGGGCACTCTCCGAGTGCGCGAGACTTGCTCTTCTTAATGATGTCCTTGCGGCCGGAGCGGATCAACTGATTGATCGTAGGCAATGTTATCTCCTTAATCTTGCTAAAAGTCACAGACTCCCAAGATAAGTCCAGGGGGTTTGTTTGTCAACTTTTATTTAAAAATTAACAGGCTGTGCCAGCGTCTGTAATGGGGTCCTGCAACCAGGGAAAAGCGGAAGGCGGGAACGTCTTTTTCGCTTACGTCTGGTTCTCAAACCCGGGTTTTGGTATGCAAATTCAGCATCCCCTTATAGCGCAAATAACCCGTCAGGGAATGTGGTGGGATAAATCCCACCTCCCTGACGGGATAGATTTTAAATCTACGAAAAGAAACAGGCTTCTGCCAAGGCAGAAAAAAAATTACTCTACCGGAATTTCTTCGCTGACTTCAGCTTCCTGGCCCGCATCTTCTTTGAACCCTACCGTCAGGGTCTGGAACTTGTCCAGACCGGTTCCGGCAGGTATGAGATTACCCATGATGACGTTCTCTTTGAGACCGTAGAGATTGTCGACTTTTCCGGCGATGGCCGCATCGGTCAGCACCCGGGTGGTTTCCTGGAAGGAAGCCGCCGACATGAAGCTGTCCGTGGTCAAAGCGGCCTGCGTAATACCGAGCAGGATAGGCTCGGAAGTAGCAGCTTCCGCCTGACGCGCCTCGGAAAGGGCCTTTTCGTTCTTGCCGAGCTGGCGATTGGTATACTCATATTTTACCTGCTCGACCAGTTGCCCCTTCTTAAAGCGAGATTCGCCGGGATCGGTAATCACAACCATATTGCGAATGGCGTTGTTCTCTTCGTTGAATACGAATTTGTTGACGGTATCCCCTTCCAGGAAGCGGGTGTCGCCCGGATCCAGCACCTTAACCCGCTGCATCATCTGACGCACGATGGTTTCGATGTGCTTGTCGTTGATCCGAACCCCCTGAAGGCGGTAAACTTCCTGAATCTCATTCACCAAATATTCCTGAACCTTGTTGGGTCCCAGAATCTTGAGAATGTCCTGCGGAGAAATGGCCCCGTCGGTCAACATCTCACCGGCGCGAACATAGTCGCCGTCGTGAACGAGAACGTGCTTGCTGTAGGCAACCATGTAGCGCTTCTGCTCCATGGAACCTTCCACAATAATTTCCCGAACACC
>JAGRBF010000346.1:2212-4202 GCA_020434205.1 Calditrichota bacterium
CGGGCTTCGAAAAGCTCGGCCACCCGAGGCAGACCACCGGTGATGTCCTTGGTCTTACCGATCTCGCGCGGAATTTTGGCCAGAATGCGCCCCGCCTGAACGGTTTCGCCGTCCTCAACGAGGATCAGCGCCTTAACCGGCAGGATGTAATTGGAGCGTTCGCTGCCATCTTTGGGTTCCAGGGAGAGGTGCGGACTGAGGTTTTTGTTTTTGGATTCGATAACCACCCGCTGCTTTTGCAGGGTCGTTTCATCCAGTTCGTCGCGGGAGGTTACGTTTTCCACCAGGTCCACGTAGCGAATAACCCCGGCTTTGTCGGTCAGAATTACCGACGAGTAGGGGTCCCACTCAAACAGCACGGTTCCGCGTTCGATCATTTCGCCCTGAGCAACCTTCAAAGCAGCCCCGTAAGGCACCGAGAAGGTCAGCAACGGACGGTTTTTATCGTCAATAACCATCAGTTTTCCGTTGCGGCCGATACAAATCTCGCGCTTGACGGATTCGTCATCTTCTTCAACGACGGTTTCGATGGTGCGAAGCTCTTCGAACTGTACTTTACCGGCAAATCGGGCCACCACCTCGGATTGGGCGGCGATACGGCCCGCGGTTCCACCAATGTGGAAGGTGCGCAGGGTCAGCTGGGTTCCGGGTTCCCCGATACTTTGGGCACCCATTACCCCAACCGCTTCTCCGATATCCACCATCCGGCCGGTGGCCAGATTGCGACCGTAACAGTTGGCGCAGATACCGCGCTCGGATTCACAGGTCAATACCGAACGGATTTTGACCGTCTCAATCGCCGAGTTGTCGATCATTTCGGCGATTTCCTCGGTAATCAGCTGCGCGGCTTCGACCAGCAGTTCCCCGGAAATGGGATCATAGACATCATCCACGGCCACCCGTCCCAGAATACGGTCGGAAAGGGGCTCGATGATTTTTTCCCCTTCTTTGATGGGGCCGGTTTCGATCCCCAGAATGGTGCCGCAGTCGATTTCGCTGATCATGACGTCCTGGGCAACATCCACCAGGCGGCGGGTCAGGTAGCCGGCATCCGCGGTTTTAAGCGCGGTATCGGCCAGACCTTTACGAGCGCCGTGGGTCGAAATAAAGTATTCCTGAACAGACAGACCTTCGAAGAAGTTTGCGGTGATGGGGTTTTCGATAATCTCCCCGGTTTGTCCCGTCAAACTTTTCTGGGGTTTGGCCATCAGCCCCCGCATGCCGGCCAGCTGGCGAATCTGCTCCCGGCTACCGCGCGCCCCGGAGTGGGACATCATATAGAGAGAGTTGAAGCCGTCTTTGTGGTCCTGCAGGATCTTGAAGAGCTCTCCGGAGACCTGGTCGGTCACACGGGTCCAGATGTCGATAACTTTGTTGTAGCGTTCACCATCGGTGATAAAACCCATCCGGTATTGGTCTTCCAGCATCCGCACTTCGTCGTAAGCCTTGTCGATGAAGGTCGGCTTGCTGGCCGGAACCACCACATCGTCCAGACCGATACTGGCGCCGGCCAGAGTGGCGTAGCGGAAACCCAATTCTTTCAGGTTGTCCAGAAACTCCACGGTGCGCAGGTTACCAATCGCCAGCATCACCCGGTTAATGAGGTTTTCCAGGGCCTTTTTGGTCATCAACTCATTGACGTAGCCGACTTCGTTGGGCACGATACGGTTGAAGATCACCCGGCCGACGGTGGTTTCCACCAGTTCCCCGTTGAGGCGGAATTTGATGGGGGCGTGCAGGTGCACTTTGCCATCGTTATAGGCGATATTGACCTCTTTGCCGGAGGAAAAGATCTTGCCATCTCCGGCAACCCCGGGACGACGGTTGGTGATGTAGTAACATCCCAGAACCATATCCTGAGAGGGAATGGCCAGGGGACGCCCGCTGGCGGGAGACAAAATATTGTGGGAGGCCAGCATCAGCATCCGCGCTTCCATCTGAGCTTCGAAGCTCAGCGGCACGTGGACGGCCATCTGGTCCCCGTCGAAGT
>JAGRBF010000346.1:4353-4575 GCA_020434205.1 Calditrichota bacterium
TATCCTCGAGAATCTCGAATACCACTGCGTCCTGTTTGTCCACAAAACGTTTGGCGCTTTTAACGGTTTTTACGATCTTGCGATCTTGTAACTTTCTGATAATAAAAGGCTTGAACAGCTCAACAGCCATTTTCTTGGGCAGCCCGCACTCATAGAGATGCAGCTTGGGACCTACCACAACCACCGAACGGCCGGAGTAGTCTACCCGTTTTCCGAGCAGGT
>JAGRBF010000347.1 GCA_020434205.1 Calditrichota bacterium
TTCAGGGAGCGTACATTAAAAATGACCCGGAAGGCCTGGTGCAGGGGCTGCAGGTGCATTTCCCGCAGACTTTCCTCAACGCTGGGCACCCCGCGTCCGTTGAGGTAGGCGTTGAGGCGGGCGTAATGCCCGTCGTGGTCGCTCACCTGACGGAAATCAATAAAAACGTGGTATTTATAAGCACCCAGCTCCATGTACATGCCGCGATGCATCAGGGTCTGGTTGTGATAGAGATACTCCAGCCCGGTAACGTGATCCCGCATAATGGAAAAAGCCTGGGGAGACGGATCCAGCGCCAGACCTTCGCCGATGGCCTTTTGCACCAGGCGACGCTCGCCGGAACGGGCATCCTTTTCGGTAAAAGCCGCCGAAGTGCGGATCCAGCCCCGGGCGTCATCATAGGCGTTGTGGAATACCACCAGGGCCCGTTCGTTTTTGAAGCGGTTGCTGAAGGCAAAAACGTTCTCGTTGACGCTGCCGTCGGTATTAAAAAAATCGTAGAGCAGGAACTTGTCCACCTCGGCAAAAAGATAGCGCTTTTTGAGCAGGGGAAAAACCTCCCGGCGATGCCGCTCGATCAGGTAGGCGCTGGGCTGCTCGTCGTAATAAGCGCGGCGGTATTCCATGCCGTATTTTTCGTGGAAACCCTCCACCTGCCCGTGGCCGAACATGGGCAGTCCCGGCATGGTGGACATCATGACGCAGACCCCGAAATACTTGTCCCCGTCCCCAAACTGATTGATGGCGGTTTCTTCATCCGGATTGTTCATGAAATTGACGTAGCGTTTCAGGATCTCCGGCTCAAATTCGATGGTGTTTTTGATGGTGTAGCGATACTTCTGGTTCTCTTCGTTTTTGAGCATGTGCATAAAGGCGCTGTTGTAAACCCGGTGCATCCCCAGGGTGCGCACAAAATAACCCTCCATCAGCCAGAAAGCTTCCGCCAGGAGCAGGGTGTCCGGGGCCTCCTCGGCGATGCGGTCCACCACCTCCCGCCAGAACTCCACCGGCATCAGTTGGTCGAACTGCTCGCGGGTAAGCCCGTGCTCGGCCCGGGAGGGAATATCCCCTCCGCTTCCCGGCTGGGGAAACCACAGGCGGTGATAGTGCTTTTTGGCGAGGGTCATCGCCGCATCAAAGCGGATGATGGGAAATTGTTTGGCCACCCGGATGATGGTTTGGATCACCGCTTCCCGCACCTGGGGAAGCAGGTAATTCAACTGGGCCGTGTCGTTCCAGGGCATGGAAGTGCCGTCGTTGCCGTGATACACGTAGCGAACGTCCCCGGTGCGTTTGTCCACCCGCTTAAACACCACCGAGGCATCGGTGCGATTGTAATAATGGTCTTCCAGGTGAATGGCCACATGGGGATGCTCGGACAAATTCCCGCTGTCGAATTTGTAGGAGGGAAAGGGCGGATACGGGGATTGCACAAACCAGTCCGGGTGTTCCTCCATCCAACGGGATTCGATCCCGGTGTGGTTGGGTACCATATCGCTGCCCACCCGAACCCCCACCGATGCGCAGCGCTCCTTGAATACCGCGTAGGCCTCGTCGCCGCCCAATTCTTCGGCAATGCGGTATTCGTAGAGGGAATATGCCGAAGATTCCGCCTCGGGATTGCCGCACCACTGCTTCAACTTCCTGGACGCTTTGCTGCGCTGCCAGATGCCGATCAGCCAGATGCCGGTAAATCCCCGGGCGGCCAGCTCTTTGATCTCCTCAATGGGAATCTGGTCCAGTTGCCGGATTTCCTTCCCGTAGGTTTTGGAAAGCTGGTCCAGCCACACCAGGGTGCTTTTGGCGACCAGCACCAGTTGCGGCATCCAGTGCAGATCCTCGCTGAATTGCTCCGGCTCCTCTTCGTGATGGACATAACCGAAAAAGGGCACCTCGGTAGGGGCAGGCCCCATCCCGGGGTTAAAGCGCATCTTGTGTTCTTCTTCATAAAAATCGATGCTGCGCAGGGTGCGGGTCTCGAAGTCCGGATTGGGAACCCCCCAGCGTTCCATAAAATCGCTGCTGAGGAGGGCTTCCCAGGAAATGCCCAGTTCCGGGCGCAGATAGGTGCCCCAATTCTCCCGGATAAAGCGCAGTTGATCCACCAGGGAGCCGGGGACGCTGAGAAAGGGCAGGCTCAGAAAGTCGATCAGGTTGCCCGGGCCGGCGAGACCCGGAAGGGGCGGCTGGGTGTCGAAAAAGCTGCGCATCCCGGTCATGATGCGCGGGTAAGCGGTGTTTTGGCGAAGTTCCTGATCGTCGAATAATTCGCGGTATTTGGCGAAAGCCGGGTTGTTGTTGGAGAACCACAGCAACAGCATTTCCTCCAGGGCCATCTCGCGATGGGAAACCCCGTTGCTGCTGCCGGCCAGGTACTGGAGAACCGTTTTTTGCCCGGTATAAACCTGCAGGGGGGGGAAGTCGTTGACGAACTGCTGCAGGGTAGTCTCCAGCTCGGGGAGGGAAATTTCCTGCTGTAAATAAGTTATGGCTTCCTGAAAAACCCGCGGGTTGACCTCCTGCCGGTAGCGGGCGATTACGCTGTGCAGAATCTCGTCGATCAACCCCATCGCGGTTATGTCCGCGGCGCTGGCGGCGCTGTCCGGCTGGCTGATCAGGTCGCGCGCGTCGTTGATTTTCTGGCTGAAAAGCCGCGCTGCGTAAGGATTGGCGAAAATGACCCGCCCGTTGGTGGTAAATAAGCTCAGGTCGAATTGGTAGCGGTCCCGTGCCTTGCGCGAAACGTGAAACTCCATTTCCCGGAAAACACCGGGTTGGTCAGCGGTTCGCGGTGCTTTTCCATGAAGATGATGAACGGTGAAAAGGGGTAAGGTCACGGTGGAATCCTCGATTTTTACCACCAAGACGCCAAGACGCGAAGAAAATCCCAAAGGCTGATGAAGAATGAGAAGTGTTTTATCAGGGGTGTTTTTTGCGTTTTGGCGTTCTCGCGGTTGCCCGAATGCAAATGCTTAAGTTTAAATATAAGGGTAATGCCAGATATAAAAAATCATTTACGAATTGATGTTTTGAAAAGCAAAAAAAGAACCCCTCTCCGGTTGGGGCCGGAAAGGGGCATGGGTTTTTGGGAGGGGGAAAATCTTATTTCATTAAAATCATTTTACCGGAATAGCGCTGGGCTCCAACCTGTAACTGGTACAGGTAGATCCCGCTGCTCAATTCTCCGGGCTGCCAGCGAACCTCGTGCCGGCCGGCGGACTGGGTGCCTTTCACCAGAGTCGTGACGGACTCGCCCAGCAGATTGTAAACGGTCAGCTCCACCGTCGCCTGCTCCGGCAGGGCGTAGACAATGGTGGTGGCGGGATTAAAGGGGTTGGGGTAATTGCCCAACAATGCCACGGTAGTGGGGAGATTGCCCGGCACATCATCCGCGATGCCGGTCAGGCTTTTATAATGCTGCATCAGCTCGCGCAGGG
>JAGRBF010000348.1:0-6263 GCA_020434205.1 Calditrichota bacterium
AATCGCATTATTTCCGGTCTGTGCCGGGCGGTTCTGGTGGTGGAAGCCGGGCGGAAAAGCGGAGCCCTGATTACCGCGGATTACGCCCTGGATCAAAACCGGGAGGTGCTGGCAGTGCCGGGAAACATCACCGTCCCGCAAAGCGAAGGCCCCAATTACCTGATTTCTCAGGGCGCCAGGATGGTCTGCCGGGTGGAGGATATCCTGGAGGAATTGCAGGGCCTGGCAGGGCCGGTGGCCCCTGCTTTGCCCGTCCTTCCAGACCTGCCGGCCCAGGAACTGGAGATCTGGGAAAACCTGTCCCGCACCCCGATGCATGTGGATCAGTTGGTGTTGGCCCTGGACCGCTCTCCGGCGGTAATTCTGGCGGCGCTGCTGCGAATGGAGCTTCGCGGTCTGGTCCGGCAGCTTTCCGGCAAACGTTTCGTTCGCGTTTAAGGATAATCCTTGCCGGGACCGGCCGGAAAATTTAGATTGGGACCTATGGAAACCCCAACCCGCCGCCAAAAGCCCCTGGTCGAATGTGTGCCTAATTTTTCCGAAGGACGCGACCCCCGGGCGGTGGAGAAAATCGCCGCCGCGATGGCGGGAGTGGCCGGGGCAACGCTGCTTTCCTGCGAAATGGGGGAGGATGCCCATCGCAGCGTTATGACCCTCATCGGCAGTCCGGAGGCCGTCTGCGAAGCGGCCTTCCGCGGTATAACCACTGCGGGGGAGGTTATTGACATGCGTCGCCATCGCGGCGCCCATCCCCGTTTAGGGGCTGCGGATGTTTGCCCCCTGGTGCCCTTGCGGGATGTGAGCATGCCGGAATGCGTGGCAATGGCCTGCGAACTGGGACGGCGGGTGGGGGAGGAAGCGGGCATACCGGTTTACCTTTACCGGGAAGCGGCCACCCGCCCGGCATATCGCTACCTCGCCAATGTCCGCCGGGGCCAGTACGAAGGTTTGCCGGAGCGGCTGCGGCGGGAGGATGGTCTCCCGGATTTCGGGCCGGCGATCTTTAATGCCGGCAGCGGGGCCAGCATCATAGGGGCCAGGGATATTCTGATTGCCCTGAACGTCAGCCTGTCCACCGCGGATCCGGCCATAGCCCGCGATATTGCCCGCAAGCTGCGGGAAAGTGGGGAAGCGATTCGGGAAAACGGCCGGACTCTGGTTTACCGGGAAGGCTGTTATCCGGCGGGAATGGACGGTTTCCTGGGCGGCGATTTCCGGGCTACCCGCGCCCATTGCCGGGAAAAATTGGGTTTTGACCCCGCTGAGCTTTTGCTGATGCGCGGCAAGGATCCCAATAAACCGGAGGGAGAAGCGGTGTTTCGCCCGGGAAAATTCCCGGGGCTGCGGGCCATCGGGTGGTACCTGCCCCATTACCGGCAGGCCCAGATCTCCATGAATATCGAGAACTACCGCCTTGCCCCGCCGCATCTTATTCTGGAAAAAGTTCGCGAACTCGCCGGCGCCCGCGGGGTAGCGGTTGTCGGCAGTGAGCTGATCGGCCTGGCGCCCCGGGATTGGTTTCTGGAGGCCGGAGCGTATTATGGCAAGTTGCAGGGGATATCGGAAGTGCTGCCGGAGCAGGGGCTGATCGGGCTGGTAATTGCGGCCATGGGGCTGGATCAGGTGGCGCCTTTTGATGCGGAGAAAAAAATCCTGCGGGTGAACGACTGACCGGCGAAAAGCGAAAAGCGAAAAGCGAAAAGCGAAAAGCGAAAAGCGAAAAGCGAAAAGCGAAAAGCGAAAAGCGAAAAGCGAGAAGCGAAAAGCGAAAAGCGAAAAGCGAAAAGCGAAAAGCATAGAGACTGTAAAGCCGCAATGCTTTGCGGCTCAACAATAGGTAACCACCTAACCACCTAACCACATAACGACCATGGACAGCAAACAATTTCGCGAATACGCCCACCAGGTGGTGGATTGGATGGCTGACTACCTGGAAACCATCGAATCCCGCCCGGTATGCTCCCCGGTTGAGCCGGGAGAAATTTTCGCCCAGTTACCGGAGAATCCACCCGCTAAGGGCGAGGATTTTCAACGCATTATGGCGGATCTGGACCGGGTTATTATGCCCGGCATTACCCACTGGCAGCATCCGGGCTTTTTTGCCTATTTCCCCGCCAACAGCAGCCCGCCCTCGGTGCTGGCCGAGATGATCACCGCCACCCTGGGGGCCCAGTGTATGATCTGGCAAACCTCTCCCGCCGCTGCCGAACTGGAGGAGCGGGTGATGTCCTGGCTGGGGCAAATGATCGGCTTGCCGGACGGCTTCCAGGGGGTTATCCAGGATACCGCCTCCACCGCCACCCTGGCCGCCATCCTCACCGCCCGGGAAAAGCGGACCGGCTACGCCGCTAATCGCGAAGGATTACAGGGACAGGCGCCGCTGGTGGTCTACGCTTCCGGGGAAACCCATTCCTCCATAGAAAAGGCGGTCAAAATTGCCGGATTGGGCCGCAAAAACCTGCGCGTAATCCCGGTGGACGAGGCTTTTGCCATGCAGGCCGCCGCCCTGGATGCCGCGATTGGCGCGGATTTGGAGGCCGGACGGCAACCGCTGTGCGTGGTCGCCACCCTGGGGACCACCGGCAGCACCGCCATGGACCCCCTGGCGGATATCGCGGAAATTTGCCGGCGGCGAAAGGTGTGGCTGCACGTGGATGCCGCCTACGCCGGAAGCGCTTTTCTGCTGCCGGAAATGCGCCATTTTCTGAAGGGGGTGGAGCAGGTCGACAGCCTGGTCTTCAACCCTCACAAGTGGTTGTTGACCAATTTTGACTGCAGCGCCTATTTCGTTCGCGATCCGGAGGCTCTGGTGCGCACCTTCGAGATCCTGCCGGAATATCTGAAGACCGTCGCCGACAGCGCCGTCAAAAATTACCGGGATTGGGGCATTCCCCTGGGCCGGCGCTTCCGGGCCCTGAAGCTGTGGTTTGTGATCCGCTCTTACGGGGTGGAGGGCCTGCAGGCGGTTTTGCGCCGGCAAATGGCCCTTTCCCGCAACCTCAGGGATACCATGGAAGCGGACGGCCGTTTTGAAATCCTGGCGCCGCTTTCCCTGAATCTGCTGTGCTTCCGCTTTCGTCCCGCCGGGATGCCGGAAGGGGAGGCCCTGGATTCCCTGAACCGCAGATTGCTGGAAGAGCTGAACAACACCGGTGAACTATACCTGACCCACACCCGCTTGCGGGGGCAATACACCCTGCGGCTGGTTTGCGGCCAGCTTCGCACCGAAGAACGGCACATCGAGCAGGCATGGGCGGCAATCCGCCTCATCGCGGAAAGTTTACAGGGCTGAAAAATTCCCGGCAGGCTTTCAAAAATCTATTTGGTTACAGCACTGTTTCCACTATATTTATTTTATATGGTGCAAACGGTATTTTTATACCTGCACCCCGATCTAATTCATCGACGACATGATGACCCGGCTGAACCGAAGCGGTTTATGCGGGTTTCGCAATGATTATCCCGAGGTATAAAAATGGATATGACGTCACTCGCACTTGGCGGTTTGATTGGTATCCTGTTTGGCGGCCTCGGCTTTTTTGGATTTATGCGCGCAAAAACCGGAAGTGCCAAAAAAGCTGCCGAGGAAATTCTGGAAGAAGCCAACCGGAATGCCAAAGCGATTGAAAAAACCGCTCACGTCCGTGCCCGAGAAAAGCATCAGGAAGAACGCTCCATGATGCAACAAACCCTCAAGAAACGCGAACAGGAGATCTCGAGCAACGAGGAAAAGTTAAGATCCCGGGAAAAGGAGCTTCGCCGTTTGGAAAACTCCATTCGCGACCGGGAAGGGAACATCCGGCGGAATTTTCAACGCCTGCAGGATGCGGAAAGCAGTCTGAATGATAAGCAGCAGAAAATTGAAGAAGTTATCGATCAGCAGATCGAAGAGTTGGAAAAAATCAGTGGGATTAACCGCGATGAGGCCAAAGCCCGGCTCATCAATACCCTGACGGAGCGGGCCCGCTCCGAAGCGGCCCAAACCCTGATCGATCTGCGCAAGGAAGCCCAGGACAAAGCACGTGCCGAGGCCAAGGACATTCTTGCCACCGCCATCGAAAAGATGGCCACCGATTACACCATGGAATCCACCCTGGTGTCGGTTTCCCTGCCCAATGAAGGCCTGAAAGGGCTGATCATCGGGCGCGGCGGGCAGAATATCAAGGCCTTCGAGTCGGTTACCGGGGTGAAGGTGATCGTCGATGATACCCCGGAAACGGTGGTCATGTCGGGATTTGATCCCATCAAACGCGAGATCGCCCGGCTGGCCATGGAAGCGCTGATCAAAAAGAAAAACATCAGCCCCAAGTATATCGAGCAGGAAGTTTCCAAGGCCACCAAAATGGTCGAAGAATCGATCAAAAAGGCGGCGGAGAGCACCCTGACCGAACTGAAGCTGAACAACGTGCATCCCGATATGAAAAATTATCTGGGACGCCTGAAATACCGCACCAGCTACGGACAGAATATTCTTCAGCATTCCAAGGAAGTGGCCTTTCTGGCCGGTAACATGGCCGCCGAACTGGGACTGGATGTGCAGCTGGCCCGTCGCGCCGGCCTCTTTCACGATATCGGCAAGGCGGTCAGCAACGATGTGGAAGGCAGCCACGTGACCATTGGGGTGGACATCACCACCAAATACAACGAACATCCGGTGGTGATCAACTCCGTGTTGGCGCACCACGAGGAAGCCGAGCCGATTTCCCCGGTTTCGGTGCTGGTAACCGCCGCGGACCGCATTAGCGGGGCCCGGCCCGGAGCACGGCGGGAATCCCTGGAGGCTTATGCCCAGCGCATCAGCAAACTGGAGGAGGTCGCCAAATCTTTCGAAGGGGTGGCCAAAACCTACGCCCTGTCGGCCGGCCGGGAAGTCCGGGTTATCGTTCAACCCGAAAAACTGACCGATCTGGAAGCGCAGATGCTGGCCCACGATATTGCCCAGAAAATCAAGGAAGAAATGGAATATCCCGGGCAGATCAAGGTGACGGTTATTCGCCGCCTGATCGCTACCGGCGCGACCGAAGACAGCAACAACAATCCCAAAAAGAATCCGTCCGGTGGTGGCGGCGGCGGTGGAAATCGCCATGGGCGCAATAAAAAGAACAAAGCGCGCATCAGCCACAATTAGCATTGGGACGGCCAGAAGATTTTGTGATGCCACGATGTCCAATCAGAAGGAGCCTTTTATTTAAAGGCTCCTTTTTTTATGTGCGGTTCCTTTTCCCCACAAAAGCATTTAGATTTATCGCCCCGGGACGAAAATGGTGTTGTGCCCGAAATTTTGACCCAAAAGAGGAGTTCCATTGAAGCCGGTAAGATCAGAAACTGTCAGAAGCTGGGAGATTGTTTTCCCCAACGATGCCAATCCCCACGGCACCATGTTCGGGGGCAAGGTTATGGCGCTGATGGACAAGACCGCCGCTATTGCCGCGGCGCGATTTGCCCGCAAGAGCGTGGTAACCGTTTCCACCGAAGGCATTGTCTTTAAACGGCCGATCCGGGTAGGAGACCGGATCGAAATTTGCGCCCGGGTGGTGTGGGTGGGAAACAGCTCCATGGTGATCAAGGTCGATGTTTCCGGAGAAGACCCTCAGACCTACGAACGCACCCATTGCACCACCGCCCGCTTTAACTTCGTCGCGCTGGACCGGGATAACAACCCCACCCGGGTTCCCCGACTGCTGGTGGAAAGCGAAGAGGAAAAACGAGAATGGGAAATGGCCGAATTCGTTATTGCCCAGGCCCTGGAGCGCAAAAAGCGGCTGGCGGCATACGAACCAGAGTGATCAGAAGAGAGGACAAAAGGCGATCCTATGATCCTGAGATTGGCTGATCCAGGGATCTTAGGATCTATCGCTCCTTTTAAACCTTCCGCCCGATTTTTATGGTTTTTTATCCTCTTTTTGACTATGCTATAAACAGATCAAAACGCCGGAATCGGTCGGGAGCCTCCTAAGAATGATGTGGCAACATTTGGATCGTTACCTTCATTACCTTCAATACCAGCGTCAATACAGCCCTCATACCCTGATCTCATACCAAAATGATCTGAGCCAGTTTATCAGCTTTGCCGCGGCGGCATCCTGCAGCGATCCGCGTGAGGTAACCACCACCCTGATTCGCAACTACCTGGCCTCTCTGTTGAAAAGCGGAATGAGCAAACGCAGCATCGCCCGCAAGCTTTCCGCCCTGAAGTCCCTGTTTAAATATCTGCTGCGGGAAGGGATCATTGAAAATAACCCGATCCGCCCGGTTGCCGCGCC
>JAGRBF010000348.1:6457-7370 GCA_020434205.1 Calditrichota bacterium
CGCCGCAAGGAGCGTCTGGTGCCCCTGGGAAGCTACGCCATTGCCGCCCTGCGCAATTACCTCGATATTCGCGCCAAAACCTTTCCTGAGCTACATCCGGCCGCGCCCTTGTTCCTGACCGCCAAATGCAAAAAAATGTATCCGCTGGCCGTCCAGAAAATGAGCCATGCTTATATGTCCCTGCTATCGGAGCAGGAGCATCTCAGTCCCCACGTCCTGCGCCATACCTTTGCCACCCACTTGCTGGACCGCGGGGCGGACCTGATGGCGGTTAAGGAATTGTTGGGACACGAAAGTTTGTCCACCACCCAGGTTTATACCCACGTAAGCCGGGATCGTCTGAAGGAGATATATCGTCAAGCCCACCCGCGGGCCGACCGATTATCCAAGTAAGCGGGATGCCGGAAAGGTGGGTAGCCCGAATCACAACGCAGGACCTAACCTATTCACAGGAGAAACCGATGAACGTCACTATCACGGCACGCCACTTCACCCTCAAGGACGATATGAAGGATTACATGACCGAAAAATGCCAGAAGCTGGGACGCTTCAGCGAACGGATTCAGGAGGTTGAGGTGGTTCTGGGGTGGGAGAAGCAAAGCCGTTATGCAGAATTGAAAATTCACGTGCCCGGCGCCCCTCTGGTGCTCAATGAGAGCAGCGAGGACCTGCGCAAATCTTTTGATCAGGCTATTGAAAAGGCGGAAAGGCAGTTAAAACGCCACGAAGCCCGTAGCGGCGAAGTACGCAAGGACAGTCACCGCAGCGCCTGACCGCCCGAAATTAATAATCCCGGTGCGTATGGACCCCGGCCCCATTGGGTGCCGGGGTAGCGGGCAGGGAGCGCACCGGGTCGATGTTACATGCTGAATGCAGCCTCCGGGAAACTAACCGCGAAAGCGCGAAATCACGA
>JAGRBF010000349.1:0-9229 GCA_020434205.1 Calditrichota bacterium
CCGGTTTGGCCATTTCGGCCCAGCTCTCACCCTGTTTGCGACGCAAGGCTTCGTTTTCAATCAACTTTTCGATAGCGATTTTCAGTTCCTGTTCCCAACCGTCTCCCTCGCGCACCATCAGGGCGGCTCCGGCTTCGGCCATGGTTTGGGCGTTGCGGGCCTGATGATCGCCGGCGGCATGAGGATAGGGCACCAGAACCGCCGCCTTTCCCACCATGGCCAATTCCGCCAGACTGCTGGCGCCCGCCCGGCAGATAATGATGTCCGCCGCCGCGTAGGCCGCTGCCATATCCTCAACGTAAGGCAGCAGCACCATATCGCTCCGGTTGTCCATCCGCTTTTCCACATCGGCGAATTGCCCCGGACCGCTCTGCCAGATCAACTGCACCGCATGTTTGTCGCGCAGGTCCTTCCAGATGCCCGCCATGGCCAGGTTGATGGCCCGGGATCCCTGACTGCCGCCGAAGACGAACAGGGTCAGCTTTTGCGGATCCAATTGCCATTGCCGCAGGCTGGCGACGCGATCGCCGCGATTAACCTCTGCCCGCACCGGATTCCCGGCCACCACCAGTTTCTCGCGGTTCGCCGAGAAGTGCTGCGAGGCCGCCTCAAAAGAAAGGCAGATGGTGTTGGCGCTGCCGGCCAGCAATTTGCTGGTTACCCCGGGGTGGACGTCCTGCTCCTGGATAAGCACCGGAATTCCCAGTCGGGCGGCCATCCACAGGATGGGGCCGGTTACGTATCCCCCGCAACCCACCGCCACCGCGGGGCGAAAGCGCCGCAGGATAATGAGACTCTGCACCAGGCTCACCACCACCTTGAGGGGGAAGAGCAGGTTTTTGAGGCTCAGGCTGCGGGCAAACCCGGAAATCCAGATGGTTTTCATGGGCAGGCCGTAGCGCGGCACAATCTCGTTTTCCACGCCCCCTTTGCCACCGATGTAGAGCAACTCTACCGGCTGAAGGGACTTCAGACTGTCAATGATCGCAAGGGCGGGGTAAACGTGCCCGCCGGTTCCGCCACCGGCTATCAGAATGCGGGTGGCCATATCAGTGTTTTTTGCTTCCTGCGGCCACTCTGGCCACGGCCGGCCCGCTGCGGGGAGCTCTGGCGCTGCGACGACGCGGCGCGGGAGCAGCAACCCCCAATCGCTGATTGGCGATTTTCAGCAGCATCCCGGCGTAAGCGCAGGAGACCACCAGGGCGGTTCCGCCATAGCTGATGAAGGGCAGCGGCAGTCCGGTAGCCGGCATCAGCTGCAGAGTGACCATCATATTCACCACCCCGTAATAGAAAAAGTGGGCGGTAATGCCGATCACCAAATAACGGTAAAACCGGTCGTTAATTTGCGAGGCTAACTTCAGACCACGCAGCATGATAACCGTAAAAATCGCCACGACCACCAGGGTGCCGATCAGCCCCCATTCCTCCCCTATGATGGCGAAGATGAAGTCGGTATGGGCCTCGGGCAGAAAAAACATTTTCTGAGTGCTGCCGGCGAATCCCAATCCGGAAATCCCGCCGTGGCCCAGGCTCACCAGCGATTGATGGACCTGATACCCGCTGCCCTGGATATCCGCCCCGGGATTCAGAAAAGCCATCACCCGGGCCAGCTTGTAGGGAGAGCGCCACACTGCGAACATCGCCGCCGGCACGAAGGCCAGGCCGGTGAGGGCCAGGTGGGCCACCTTAACCGGAGAGCTGAACAGGATGGTCAGCCCGATCGCCACCAGCATGGCGGCACTGCTGAAGTCCGGCTGGATGAGCACCAGAAAACCACACAGGGCCAGGTAAAAGAGGTGCGGGAAAAGCCCTTCGCTGTAGCTGGTCAGAATCTTTTCCTTGCGGCTCAGGGAGTCCGCGAAAAAGACGATCAGGGCCATTTTGGCCACGTCCACCGCCTGGAAATTCACAAAACCGAGGCGGATCCAGCGACTCTGTTCCACAAAAGCGGCATACATCAGCAGCACAATGGTTCCCGCCATCAAAATGCCCGTTTTGCCGCGCAGGCTTTCGTAGGGAAAGCTGTAGGCCAGGGCCAGGGCCACCAGACCCACCAGCAACTGCACCAGGTGGCGTTTCAGGTAGTAGGCGTGGTCGCCCAATTCGGATTCGGCGTAGATGGCGCTGGCGCTGTAAACCATGATGATGCCCAGAAGCATCAGCAGGAAAAAGGCCACCAGAAGCCAGCTATCCACATGTTTTTCGGCTGATTTACCCATTGCCTTGCCGCTTTTCGTCCCTGTTTATCGCACTTTAAAGGTTGTCAGGGTGAGCAACGCCAGCAGAATGCCCACGATCCAGAAGCGGATAACCACCCGCGTTTCCGGCCACCCTTTTAATTCGAAGTGATGGTGCAGAGGGGCCATGCGAAACACCCGCTTCCCCTCCCCGGTTTTCATCCGGGTATATTTGAAATAAGTGGTCTGGATGATCACGCTGAGCGCCTCGGCGACGAAAACGCCCCCAATCAGCCCCAGTAATATTTCTTTTTTGATAAGCACTGCCACGGCGCCCAGGGTGCTGCCCAAAGCCAGCGAACCGGTATCCCCCATAAAAACCTCGGCGGGGGCGCAGTTATACCACAAAAATCCCATCGCCCCGCCTACGATCGCCACAGTAAACCACCAGATTGCTGGCGTCCTTGATAAACAACACGTTGAGGTATTCGCTGTAAACGGCGTTTCCGGAAATGTAAGCCATCCCCGCAAAAGCCAGCATGGCCACCGCCACCAGCCCGGCCGCCAGGCCGTCCAGCCCGTCGGTGAGGTTGACCGCGTTGGAGGTCCCGGTGATGATAAAAACCACGAAGGGGATATACAGCCACCCCAGGTCGATGTTCAGGTTCTTGAAAAAAGGCACCGAGGTAATATCCTGCCAACCTTTGGAAACCAGCTCCGGATTCAGATAAAGGGTGCCCCCGATTATCAGTCCCAGGGTTATCTGGCCGACCAGCTTGTAGCGGCCGATCAATCCGGCCTTCATTTTTTTGATGACCTTGAGGTAGTCGTCGATGAACCCGACCGCCCCCATCCAGAAGGTGGCCAGAAAAGCCAGCTGAATGTAAAGGCTGTCCAGGCGCGCCCAGAGCAGGACGGACATAAACACCCCACCCAGGATGATGAGACCGCCCATGGTGGGGGTGCCTTTTTTAGCCTGGTGACTCTCCGGCCCGTCGGTGCGGATGGTTTCCCCGATCTGGTTGGCGCGCAAACGCCGGATAATCATGGGACCGATCACCAGACTGAACAGCAGAGCGGTTATCGCCGCCAGAGCCGCCCGCACCGTGATGTAGCGGAACAAGTTCAGGGGCGAATACCAATCCCTCATTTCAAAAAGCAAATCTGCCAGCATAAATTATCCTCGCGCCGCGTCTGTTACCGTAAAAACCGTTCCTCTGGGCGCCTCCCAGGTCAATCCCGGATTCAATTTTGCGGGGGATCGATCCCCAATTCCTTAAAAACCGTTTCCATTCTCATGCCGCGGGAACCCTTCACCAAAACCGCGCTATCCGCGGAAAGATGGCCCCGGAGAGCCTCTGCCAGAGCGGCATGAGTGTCGAACCATTGCGCTTTAACCGGACCGTTCTGCAGGGCAGCCAGGGTATGGCGGCTCAGCGGACCAAACAGGTAAACCGCATCGACCCCGGTGGTGGCGATATAAGTCCCCAGGGCCCGGTGTTCGTCCGGCCCGAGTTCCTCCAGCTCCAGCATATCGCCGATCACCAGATAACGGTGGCGGATATTGCCCGGCAAACTTTCCAGATAATCCACCGCGGCCCGCATGGAGTCCGGATTGGCGTTGTAAGCATCGTTGACAAAGAGCACCCCACCGGCCTGCCAGACGTTCATGCGCTGATTGGCGGGTTTGAACTCTTCCAGGGCAGCCTGAATATCCGCCCATTCCACCCCGAACTGACGGGCCACCGCCGCGGCCAGCAGGGCATTGTGGAAATTGTGGCGCCCGGGGATGTTGAGCTTAACCCGGATCTGATCCATCATCACCATGGTGATGCGCCCCAACGGGTCTACCGATTCCACCCGGCCGAAAAAGTCGTTGCGGGGATCCTGCCCCACCGTCACCCGCGCCCCGCCTTCGGGATACTGGGACAGCAGGGGATCGTCCATATTGATGAAACAAAGGCCGCGGGCTTCCACCGCCTGAAAGAGGGCGGTCTTTTCTTCGTAGATGGCTTTCAGGGTCCCGAAAAAACCGATGTGGCCTTTGCCGATATTGGTCAGCACGGCGGCGTCCGGAGCGGCCAGGGATGCCAGATGGGCGATTTCCCCGGGGTGATTGGTCCCCATTTCCACCACTGCGATTTCAAAATTGCCATCCATTTTCAGTAGGGTCAGGGGCAGCCCGATGTGGTTGTTCAGATTGCCTTTGCTTTGCAGCACCTGGCGGTCCCGGGCGAAGATCTGGGCGATCATTTCCCGGGTGGTGGTTTTGCCGTTGGAGCCGCTCAACCCGATTACCGGATAGCTAAACTGGCGGCGGTGCCAGGCGGCCAGTTGCTGAAGAAATGCCAGGGTATCGTTAACCACCACCAGGCGCCGGGCATCCGGGGCAAGGCTTCCCTCGTGTTCCCGGAACCACCCCTTTTCCACCACCGCGGCGCTGGCGCCTTTTTCCAGGGCGGCAGCCACAAACTGATGTCCGTCGAAGTTGTCGCCGCGGATGGCCACGAACAGCTGACCATTGTCCAGGGTGCGGGAGTCTATGGAGAGGTTCCGGTAATCCACCTGAACCGGGTCCACGGTCGCCTGCTGAAATCCGCTGAACTGCGCCAGAAAGACGGTAAAATCGCCGGCCATTTTGGGGTTTCCGTTTTGGGTTCCGCGCGCCGCCCATTCCGGGGCCAGCAGCGCCGCCATGTGGTTGTAAAAAACCATTTAGTAAACTTTACAAATCAGTTTCAGTACGCTTCCGGGCGAGAGGATTTCCCCGGGTGCGGGTTTCTGTTCCTTCACCACCCCGCTCCCGCTCAACTCGTAGCGAATGCCGCGGGCCGCCACCACTTGCAGGGCCTCGCGCAGGGTCATCCCCACCACATCGGGCATTTCCTGAAGGTCCACCACAGACTTCCCCCGCGGGGTGGGCGCCACCCGGGTAATACTGGCACCTCCGGGGCGGGTTACGATATCATCCAGTTCCTGGGGATCCTCTTCTACCGCGCCCCAGGCGTCGAAAATTTTGTCGAAATCCAGTAATTTCAGGAAGTTGCCGTCACCTTCTTTTTTGATGCTGGCCATTTCCCGGGGCCCTTCGGCGATATACTGATCGCGCGGGAGGCCGGAAATGCGGTGGGCGATTTTCTGAAAAACCGGGGCGGCCACCGTTCCCCCGTAATACTCCCCTTTGGGGCGATTGATGGTCACCAGCATTACGAAGCGCGGCGATTCCACCGGAAAAAAGCCCGCAAAGGAAGCGGCGTGCTGCTCATCCGAGTAGCTGTTGGTGGTCCGGTCGATTTTCTGGGCGGTTCCGGTTTTGCCGGCGATGGTAATGCCGGCCACTGCAGCGTTGGCCCCGGTGCCGTGTTCCACCACCCCGGTGAGCACTTCCTGCATCCGGCGGGCCGTGGCGCCGGAGACAACCCGGCGGATTTCCAGGGGCGGAAAGGCTTTGACGACATTGCCTTTTTCGTCCACAATACGGTTGACCACCCGGGGCTGCATCAGAATTCCGCCATTGGCAATCGCCGCGTAAGCGCAGGCCAGTTGCAGAGGGGTCACCATCACCTCGTAGCCCATGCTCATGTAAGCCACCGAAGCACCGTGAAACTCGTTGGGTCGCCGAAGCACCCCGTTGGTTTCTGCGGGCAGATCGATAGTGGTCTGATTACCGAAACCAAAATCCCGGGCGTATTTGTAAAAAGTCCGGGGGTTAAACTGCTCTGCCAACTTGATAACCCCGATATTGCTGGAGTTTTCGAAAACCTTGCGCGGGGTTAACCAGCCGAAGGGTTTATGGTCCTTGATGGTTTTGTCGAACAGGGTCAGGCGCCCGTTGCCGCAAAAAACCGGCTCCCCGTCCAGATTGAGGTGCAGGTTTTCGATACACATGGCCAGAGCCACCATCTTAAAGGTGGATCCCGGCTCGTTGGGATCGGTAATGGCCCGGTTGCGATAATCCGACAGGCTGTAATCCACGTATTTATTGGGATTATAGGTCGGATAATTGGCCATGCTCAGAATGGCGCCGTCGCGGGGATCCAGCAATACCACCGAGCCGGATTCCGCGTTAAATTTTTTCACCGCTGCGACCAGTTCATCCTCTACAATCCCCTGGTAAACCATATCCAGGGTGGTTTCCAGCTGATACCCGTTGCGCGGATTTTTGGACTGAGCGTCGAAATCTATGCGGTAATTGCCGCGAGCGTCCCGCAGCATCATTTTCCAACCGGGCACCCCGGCCAGGTATTTTTCGTATTCCAGTTCCAGCCCGCCCTGGCCTTTGTTGTCGTAGTCGACATAACCGATAACGTGGGCGGCGGAGGCGTCGTAGCGGTAGTAGCGACTGAACCCGCGTTCCACGATCACCCCCGGCAATTTCAGGGCCTGGACCGGGGCGGCCTTGGCCTCGGAAATACGGCGTTCCAGATAGACGAAACGATCTGTACCGGAGATGGCCTTGTAGACCTCATCCTTGTTGCGATTGAGGGCTTTGGCCAGTTTTGCGGCGGTCTCGCGGCGGTTTTCCACGTCATCGGTTTTAACGGCGATGGCGTAATTGATGATATCTGCGGCAACCACTTCACCGGTGCGGTCCACAATAGTCCCGCGCTGCGCCTGCAGAGCGCGGCGTTTTTCGAGGTGTTTGCGGGCGGTTTCGCTATAGCGTTCCGAGGCGATCACCTGGACATAGATCAGCTTGCCGACCACTGCCGCCAGGCACATAAACCAGAAGACCAACAAGCCGATCAGTCGCCAATCCGGGGCGTTCTGCTGGGTACTACGGCTTCGCGGCTTCCCGCTCTGTTTCTGCGTCCTTCCTTGCATACAATTCCAACCTTGACTTATCTACCCTCAAAGACCTGGGCTGATCGATTGAGCGCTTCAGCCCCAGGTTCTTTTCCGCATAACTCACAATGCGTTCTTCCCTGAGCCAGATTTTTACCATATCCCCCTCCCGGCGTTTGATTTCCGCATTCAGCCGGTAGAGCTCGTCCCGGAGCTGGGATATTTCCATTGTGTAGCGATCTATGGTGACGTTTTTCCAGTTAAATACCAGAAATGCGACACTTAGCGTCATCAGCAGCGCGGCGACCAGACTGATGGCATACAATCCGTAGACGGTTTGCCGCACCCGTTCCTTCATTTGCCGGACCTTCTGCTGGCGCTGCCGCTTACTGTCCGCTTGCTTCTTGCTTTCCGCGGTGGTCAGCCTTCCGGTGCCCGCCTTTCGCGCTTTGGGCGGGTCGTTTTTTTTGGCCTTTTTGCCCCGGACCGGCTTGCTGCTCCGGGTAGGACTTTTTTTGCGGGGCGCCACCATCAGCTGAGTTTCCGGTAAGGTACGGTTTTGGCCGCGGCGCGAATCCGGGCGCTGCGAGCGCGGGGATTCGCGGCAATTTCCGCCTCATCCGGGGTTTGCGAGCCGCGGATCACCAGGCGCACTTCCTGCACCTTGTCGCAATCGCACACCGGCAACCCGGGCGGACAAATACAGTCCCGGGCCTTTTCCTTAAAAAATCGTTTAACGATACGGTCTTCGAGGGAGTGATAGCTGATCACGACCAGGCGGCCTCCTTCTCTTAAGCTGCGAAAGGCCTGCTCCAAAGAAGCTTCCAGACGCTCCAGCTCCCGGTTCACTTCGATGCGCAAGGCCTGAAAAACACGCGCCAGGGATTTGTTCAGATGCCGCTCTCCTACCACATTTCGAACAATCGCTATCAGGTCTTCGTTACGCGACAACTCCTGGGTATTGCGGAACGCCACAATATCCCGGGCGATGGCCCGCCAGTGGCGTTCTTCCCCGAACTGTCGAATAACCTGAGCCAAATCCGTCTCGCTGTATGTATTGAGCACCGTTGCCGCGGTGCGTTTTTGGTATTTGTCGAAGCGCATATCCAGCGGAGCATCGTGCCGGAAGGCGAACCCGCGGGCCGGCTGATCGATCTGGTAGGATGAGATCCCCAGATCGTAAAGCACCCCGTCTATCGGCAGCATCCTTTCCCCACCCATCAGCACCACTTCCAGCTGATCGGAAAAGGCCTGTTCGGCCCGGAAGCGGGTATCTCCCGCCAGGCGGCGGCCGGCGGCCTCAATCGCATCGGGATCGGCATCAAGGCCGATCAGGCGACCGTTTTCATTGAGTTGCTGCAGGATTGCGGCGCTGTGACCACCGCCGCCCAGGGTACAATCAACGTATATCCCTTCGGGGCGGGTCACCAGCAGTTCAACCGCCTGGCGCAGCATCACCGGTTGATGATAATCGCTGGACATGGATGCCTTGCCTTAAAAATCGAGATCGCGGGCGATATTCTGGAAGTCGTGCTCGGTATTCTCCACAAAAATCTGGTATCGCTCGGGATCCCAGATTTCCATCTTGTGATCGTAGCCCACAATCAGCACTTCCCCGGAAAGCTGCGCATAATCGATCAGGTTGCCGGTCAGATTGAGCCGCCCCTGCTTATCGACTTTTTGCTCGCTTGCCTCGAACATCAGGCGCCGGGAAACAATGGCAAATTCCCTTTTGCTGCCCACTTTGTTTTTGAGTTCTTCGACGGTCTCGTTCCATGAGGTGAGCGGGTACACGCCGATCCACGGTTCGCTCCCGCGAATCAGGATCACCGTATCGGCATCTTCCTCGACCAGGTTCTTGCGAAACTTGGCCGGGAAATTGATACGACCTTTGGCGTCAAGGGTGCTTTTGAAGCTCCCCCAGAATCCACTCATCGTCAACTTCTCCCACCACTTTAGTGGAAATTAATGGAATTTGTGCCACACTTGCCCATTAATATCATTTCCCGCCATAGATAAATCAAGAAAAAACTCAAAACTTCTCACTTTTAACGGAAATGACATCAGGGGCAAAATACAGCAAAGCCATTAAAAACAGCTAACTAAGAGGCTTTTGTACGCTGTAAAAATTCATGGTAGGGGAAAATGGGGGTTGGTGGGGGAAAGTGGGGAGAGAAGAAAAGAGGGTACGAGAGTACGAGAGTACGAGGGTACGAGGGAATGTTGGTCACGGCCCCCGTGCCGTGACGACCCAATGCCGTGGG
>JAGRBF010000349.1:9387-11047 GCA_020434205.1 Calditrichota bacterium
CACGGCCCCCCTGCCGTGACGACCCGATGCCCATTTAACCTTGTAGTCGCTACAGAACCAACATCGCGTCGCCGTAGCTGAAGAAGCGGTATTTTTCCTTGACCGCCTTTTTGTAGGCTTCCATCACCAGATCCAGCCCACCGAAAGCGGCGGTCATCATCAACAGGGTGGAAAGGGGCAGGTGAAAGTTGGTTACCAGGCCATCCACCGCCCGGAACTGATGCGGGGGGAAAATGTACTTGTCGGTCCACCCCTTACCCCCGCGAACCACCCCGTTGCGGTCGGCCACCGTTTCCAATGCCCGCACGGTGGTGGTGCCGATGGTAAAGATGCGCCCACCCTTTTCCCGGGTTTTGGTGATGTTATAGGCGGTGCTGTTGCTGACTTCATAATATTCGGAATGCATCTGGTGGCGGGAAATATCGTCCACCTGAACCGGCTTAAAGGTTCCCAGACCCACGTGCAGGGTGATTTCCTCAAAATTTACCCCCTTGGCGCGGATTTTATCCACCAGCTCCGGGGTGAAGTGGCGCCCGGCGGTAGGGGCAGCAACGGCTCCGCGCACCGAGGCAAAAATGGTCTGGTAAGATTCGCGGTCCAGATCTTCCGCGGGGCGTTTCACATAAGGCGGCAGAGGGGTCTGCCCCACCCGTTCCAGAACCTCAAAGAAATCTCCATTGCAGTGGGTTTCGATAATACGTCCCCCGGAGACGGTATTGTCGATGATATCGCAGCTGAAATCCTCGCTGAAAACGATTTTGTTGCCCAGGCGCACCTTGCGGGCCGGTTTGACCATCACTTCCCAGATGCCGTTTTCCAGGTTGCGCAGCAAAAAAACCTCGACCTTGGCGCCGGTTTTATCCTTGGTGCCGATCAAACGGGCCGGGAAAACACGGGTATTATTGACCACCACGCAATCGCCCTTGTTGATGTATTCGTGCAAATCGGCGAAGACCTTGTGTTCGATTTGCCCCGTCTCCCGGTGGACCACCATCAGGCGGCTTTGATCCCGGTCGGGCAGCGGGTACTGGGCAATGAGCTTTTCCGGTAAATGATAGCTGAAATCCTCCAGCTTCAGTTTTACGTGAATGTCGTCTTCAAAAAAGCTCTTGTTGGAATCCATTGTCACCTTGCCTGTTGTAGTTAAAATGCTCGTAAGCGAATGGGGTCGCCACCCGTCCTCTGGGCGTGCGTTTGATAAACCCTTCCTGAATCAGAAAAGGTTCGTAAATTTCTTCGATGGTATCGCTCTCCTCCCCTACCGCCACGGCCAGGGTATTGAGTCCCACCGGTCCACCGTTGTATTTTTCGATGATGGCCTGGATAATACGTTTGTCCATATCGTCCAGCCCCAGCTCGTCCACTTCCAGAAGCTCCAGGGCCTGATCCGCCACGGCGCGGGTGATAATCCCGTCTGCCTTCACCTGGGCGTAATCGCGGGTGCGGCGCAGCAGGCGGTTGGCCACCCGCGGGGTTCCCCGGGAGCGGCGGGCGATTTCCAGAGCCCCGGCTTCTTCGATTTCCACCTTCAGCAATCCGGCGGAGCGTTTGACGATATCGAGCAGGTCTTCGGCCTGGTAATAATCCAGGCGAAGCACCACCCCAAATCGGGCCCGCATGGGGGCGGTCAGCAATCCGGCCCGGGTGGTGGCGCCCACCA
>JAGRBF010000349.1:11175-13522 GCA_020434205.1 Calditrichota bacterium
ATAAAAAGCACATCGCCTTCGTTGAGATTGGTCAGCAGACCGGCCAGATCTCCCGCCTTGTCCAGCACCGGCCCGGAGGTGGTTTTGATGTCTGCGCGCAGCTCGTTGGCGATAATATTGGCCAGGGTGGTTTTTCCCAACCCCGGCGGGCCGTACAACAAAACGTGATCGAGCGCCTCGCCGCGCTGGAGAGCGGCCTGGATAAAAATTTCCAGGTTGTTGACCACTTTGCGCTGGCCGGTGAAATCGCTCAAACCGGTCGGGCGCAGGGCAAATTCAAAGGCCTGATCCTCCGGTGAGGCAAAAGGATCTATGGCATCGCGGTGATGTCCGGGATCATCGACCATAAGACTCCTTGAGCGCCGTTTTGATCAGGGTTTCCAGAGAGACCTCGCCTTCGCTTTTGCTCAGAATCTGCTGAATGCTGCGATGGGCGTCCGCCGGTTTAAATCCCAACGCCACCAGGGCCTGCACTGCCTCTTCGGCATCCTGTTTGCCCGCCGGGGAAATGCTGTCCGGCAGGGAAACGGCGGCGGTTGCGGCATCCTGCTGAAGTTTTTCCTTCAGTTCCAGGATCAGGCGCTGGGCGGTTTTTTTGCCGATGCCGGGAATACGGGTCATGGCGCCCACATTTTCCATGGCGATGGCCTGGCGCAGGTCGCGCACGCTCATCCCGGACAATATGGCCAGGGCCACTTTGGGCCCCACCCCGGAAACGCTGATCAGCAATTCGAACATACGCCGTTCCTGCGGTTCGGCGAATCCGTAAAGCTGTAATATATCCTCGCGAACGTGGAGATAACTGGACAGGGTCACATTCCCTTCCCTGCTGTTCTTTTCCAGGTATTGGAAGGTTTGCAGGGAGATATGCAGCCCAATGCCGATGCCGTGGCAATCCAGCACGCAAAAAGTGGGGGATTTTTCGAGGACTTTTCCAGTAACGCGTTCGATCATGAAGGGGCAACTACCTGCGTTTAACCATTCGTTGGAATTTCAGGCGATGAAAATGGCAAAGGGCTACAGCGAGGGCATCTGCAGCATCCTGCGGTTTGGGCGGTTCCGGCAACCCCAGCAATCGGGTAACCATGGCCTGGACCTGTTGTTTGGAGGCGGCTCCCGAACCCACGGTGGACATTTTCACCTCGCGGGCGGCGTATTCGGCCACCTCGATACCGGCCTGACTGGCGGCCAGCATCGCCACCCCGCGGGCATGGCCCATCACGATGGCGGTATTGACGTTTTCGTGATAAAAAACCTCTTCTATGGCGCAATACTGGGGGTGGTATTCCGCGATGACCGCCGAAAGCTCCTGATAAATCCGCACCAGTTTTTCCGGCAGGGTGGCCGTTTTGCCGGGGCTGCGGATCCCCCCGTAGGCCAGGCTGCTGGCCCGGCCGCGTTCCACGCAGATCAGCCCGTAGCCGGTAATGCTGAGGCCGGGATCAATCCCCAAAATAATGGCCTGGTGGGCATTATCGGACTGCGCCATGCGGGGAAGGGACGCCTCAGGCGCCCAACTGCTCCATGACCGTTTCGTCGATATCAAAATTGGCGAAAACGTCCTGGACGTCATCATTATCTTCCAGGGAATCCATCAGGCGCAGCATTTGTTCGGCCTGCTTGCCTTCCAGGCTGATGGTATTTTGCGGAATAAAGGTCAACTCCGCTTTTTCCACCGGAATGTCGTTTTCTTCCAGGGCGGTCTTCACCGAATCCAGCTCGTCGTAGGGGGTATAAACTTCGTAGAAATCCCCCTCGGTTTTGAGGTCTTCCGCGCCGGCATCGATGGCCATCAGCATCAACTCATCCTCATCCAGGCCTTCGGCGGGGATGAGAATTAACCCCTTGCGATCGAAAATCCAGGCTACGCTGCCGTTTTCACCGAGATTCCCGCCGTTTTTGGAAAGAATGTGGCGAATTTCCCCGACGGTGCGGTTGCGGTTATCGGTTTGGGTCAGGATATAAATGGCCACCCCGGCCGGACCGTAGCCCTCGTAGGTCACCTCTTCATAAACCACCCCGGGTAGTTCTCCGGTCCCTTTTTTGATGGCGTTTTCGATGTTTGCCATGGGCATGTTGTTCTGCTTGGCCTGCAGCACCGCTTTGCGCAGGCGGGGATTGGCGTCGATATCTCCCCCGCCGATCCGGGCGGCGACCGTCACTTCCTTGATAATCTTGGTAAAGACCTTACCTTTTTTGGCGTCCTGGCGTTCCTTGCGAAATTTGATATTGGCCCATTTGGAATGTCCAGCCATGAATCCTCCAAATCAAAACGTATTGCGTCAGTTTAGATTTTGTCTCTTGTGGCAAATTTATTTGAGGGGAAGCGCGGGCGACCGTTCGGGTC